>NZ_BAAGXS010000003.1:0-149745 GCF_054779715.1 Actinophytocola sediminis
GGTGTCGCCGAACTGGCCGGCGCGGGCCAGTTCGGCGATCAGGTCAGGAAGGCGACGAGCCAAGCGGCCGTAACGGGACTGCAACCGGTCGTCGCTGGCGCGGATGATGTCGCCCTGCAGGTTGGCCGGAGTTCTGGTAGGTCCGTCGTCGGGTAGATCCAATCGATCCAGAGCACGGCGAAGACGTGGGATGGCGGCGTGAATGACGTCAACCTCAGCCGCTGGTGGGTGTTCGCGGGCGTTCGCCGAAATGGATGCGGACGGGACGAGTTCAACGTTGGCCAGTGCTCGGGCTGCAGACACGGAAGGGCCGACGGCCGTGTCGGGGTGTCGGACGGTACGGCGCAGCAAGTCGTCCAGTTCCTCGAGGGAAATCTGCAAGACGTTGGCGAGACCGCGCCGCTGCCAGGGCTGTGGCGACTGAACGCCACGCTCCCACCGACCGATGGTGGTGCGCTCGACCTTCAACGCCACGGCCAGGGATTCCTGGGTGTAACCGGCGACCTCGCGAGCAGCGGCCAGAGGGGTCAGCACTCGTACCCCCATCGCGCATCCCTCCTCCTGATCGCCACCGCGCACAGTACCCGCCCGTTTCCGCAGCGTATGCCCCTGCGCCGGCCCCAACACTGCCCCATGGCCGCTCAATGCCCGCACGGTCAATGCGCAGGCCGGTCGAAGGTGTCTCCGCAGGACACCCCTTCGGACTACTTCACCTGCCCGTCGTGTCGATCACGCAACAGCGTTTGCCCGTCAGGCTCCGGCAGCGCCAGCTCAATCAACGGCAGGACTTCGAACCCCAGGTCGCCTCTACGGCCACGTCGCAGCGTCATCGCGCTCCTCACCGGTTGGTGCACCTGGTTCGTTATACCGCTGCCTGGATCAGGCGAGCCCGATTTCCTTCAGGAACCGGCTCACTCCTGCGTTTTTCTTGCGGTTGTACTTGGTCACGACGAAGCCCGAGTAGAAGATTCGGAGTTCCTTGCGAGCGCGGGTGATTGAGACGTAGAACCGGCGTCGATCTTCAGCAAGGTCTTCAGGTGTCTTCGACTGGTAGCTCGGCATCAGTTCCTCGTCCGCGCCGACGATGAACACGGCATCGAACTCGAGGCCCTTGCTTGACGTCGTGGTGGTCACCTCCACTCGGTCACGCGGCAGGGCGCGGGTTGCCAGCTCGCCCAGGGACAACAGTCGCATCACCACCGCCATCCGTTTTGCCTCGGGTGCGTCCGCAGCCAACGCGACCTGGCGCAACGCCTCGCCAAGGCCGACCGTGTCGAGTTCGTCGAGGAAGGTGATAGCCGGTTCATCACGTCGGTCAGCCCACCCGATCAGCATCGCGACCAGGTCGTGGTCGCGCTGATATGTCCACAATGGCCCCAGCAGGTACCGCCATCGCTTCAGTAGATCCCCGAGCCGATAGCCGCTCTGCTCACGTCCTGCCGCAGCCCACGCCGCCGCGGCCTCAGCGAACAGCGTCACCGAGGTCACGCGGTACTCGTTCACGTCGCGGAAATACACCGGGATCCCGGCTGCCCGCAGCGCCGTGGTCACCTCCACACAGATCTGCCGGGTCGGGCACAGGACCGCGATCTCGTGCAAATCCACCCCGGATGCGTGAGCCTTCCGCGCTGCGGCGATTACCTGTGCGTACTGATTGCGAGGGCCACCCGAGCAGTAGACGGCCGACACCTCACCGCCTGGACGGTCACCGACAATCGGCGGACGATCGCCCCTCATCCGGTTCGCGACCTTGATGATCTCCGCAGCGCACCGGTAGTTGCGGGTGAGCTCGACGGTCCTGACGTCGTGCCGCGCGGCGAGTTCGTTTAGCAGTTCGGGCCGCGTGCCGGTGAACGCGAACAGTGCCTGGTCCGGGTCCCCAACCGCGAACAGTTCCGAATTTGTGTAGTGGTCGAAGCACAACGCCTTCACCACCCGGTCCAGGCCGGGTGCGAGGTCTTGGTATTCGTCGACGTAGAGGTGCGGGAACTGGGCGGTCAGGGTCTGTCGCACGACATGGTGATTCTCGACAAGGTCCACTGCGGTGGCGACCAGGCCACTGAAGTCATGCAACCCGCGCTCGGCCAGTTTCACCTCGTACAGCCGCGCCGCCCTAATCACGCCATTGCCGGACTTCGCCCAGTCCTCGTCGGAGGCCATGCGCTGCCGGAGCCTGCCGATCGTGGATGGCACCAACCGGCTGTCGCCGTGCAGGAGGGCTTCCATGACCGCCTCCCGCAGCAATTTGTCGCTCTCCTCCTTGCTCGCGATCGTGATCGAGGCAAGCTCCGGGCGGCCGACCACGTGCGCAAATGGTTCCACGACCTTGCGCAACAAGAAGCTGTGCACCGTGCCGATGGCCAGGTTCGGCCGGTCCTCGACACCGAGTTCGTCGACCCGCCGCCGCAGCTCGTCGGCGGCGGCGTTGGTCAGGGTGATACACGCGGCACCCTGCGGTCTCCTGATCTTGTTCGCGAGATCGTAGGCCATCCGTGTGGTGAGCAGCTTCGTCTTCCCGCTGCCGGGCGGGGCGAGCACGACGCAGTGGCCCTCGGTCGTGAACGCCTCCCACTGGCGATCATTGTTCTTGAGGTCGTCGATCGATGCCGAAAGCTTGCTCAACGAGACACCAGGTACTGGAGGGCGTCCTCGACGTGACGCGCCGGAACGACATCGTTCAGGGAGAGTCGCTGGGCATATCGGCCCTTGCCACCCGCGTTCTTCACCATCTTCATGAACTCGTCGTGGCCGGGATCTGCACCACCCCACGACTCGATCTTGGCCACCGACTGGTCCGTGCACAGTTCCGTCAACGCGGCAAAAGACGGTTCCAGATTCTCTGGCTTGGTGGAGATGAGGTCGTACTCGAAGGTGGTGTCACCGACGAAGATGCCATGTTCACTCGGCGTGCCTGACAGGCTCAGAACAGCCAGGAGATCGGCGGCTCGTGCGACGCCGGCCGAGGTGCCCTTGGCGTCGATGTCACCATCGGTGATCACCGCCCACGGCAGTCCCAGCGCGGCACAAAAGCGCGCGTATGACGAGAAGTGAGTGCCATGGACCGCACACACCGTGATCCCCTCCTTGTCCAGATCGATTCCCAGTGCACGCGCGAGCTTGGGCATCAGCACTTGCTCCGCGAAGCCTTCGACGAGCAACACCTTCCGCGCGAATACCAGCTCGGCGCGCGTCGCGTCGAGGTAGCGCGCGATGTCATCCCACTCGACCGTGGTCAGGTCCGCTTCGCGGGCCCGCGAAGCCACCGTCTCACCGTCCACGTTGCGCAGCACCACCAAGCAGCGCGGGTCGGTGACGCTGGCGATGTGCGGAGACTGAGTCGTCACCAAGGTGGTGTGCGTACCGTCACGATCCGACAGCAACCGCCGGAACACCAGCCGCTGCAGATGCGGGTGCAAGTGCGCCTCCGGCTCCTCGATGGCCATCACCACGTGCGCGATGTCCGGATCGTTGACCATCCGGGCATCCAGGCCCAGCTCCTGCAATGCGAGGTAAAGCACGTTGAGTGTGCCGAGGCTGGCACTGCTCAGTGGCCGATTGGCGTCACCGTCCACGAACAGCTTCATCGCACGGATCAGCTTCGCCGGCTCATCAGGTGCCGCCGCGAGCCTTGTCTCAACGCCCTGAGCATCCCCGACCATCTCGACCAGGCGACTGCCGATACTGCCGCCGAGTTCCTTGATTGCATCCAGGTCGTTGAGCTTGTCGTTCACTATCTTCACCGCGGCCTTCACGTCGCGCAGGCCATCGCCGTCGGCCGCAGCGGCAGCCGCGGCGATGAGCAGTTCCCGCAGCGGCGAGCGCCGCCAGTTGCGAATGTCGGCCTCGACGTCACGTAGCGCGTGCAGGAAGACCAGGTGCAGGCTGGCCAGCGTGTCGACCCTGATTGGTTGCTCGACATTCTCTCCACCGAACACAGCACCCTTGTAGCGCGACTTGCCCCCCGTGTTCCCGCTGTCGACGGGCGCGAATCGGTAAGTGAGCCGGGCCCGGTCCTCCGAGATGAGCGCGTTGGCGTGGGCGAGAGCGGCGATGAGCCCGTGGTCGTCGAAGAAGTCCACCACCTCGATCGACGTCTCGATCACATGCTCCTTGGACATAGGGTCCCAGTCGGGCTCGCCGGTGGACAGCCCATCCCAGAAGTCCTCAGAACCCAGCTGACGGTCCGCGTAGGACAGGCGGCCGTCGAGGATCAGACGCAACGCGTGAACCAGGTTACTTTTGCCCGCCCGGTTCTCTCCCACGATCACCGTGCCTGGGAACAACTCCAACTCGATATCCGCCAGATTTCGAAAATTCTTGACCACAAAGCGGGCGATACGCATGACCTTTAGACGCTCCAACGGCTTGAAAGTTGAACGCGAAAGATACTCGATCGAGTGGCGGTGACGTCAAATCGACATGGGAGATGTCAGCAGAGTTGCGTTCTGTCACCCTCGGAGGCTTCGATGTGATCTCTACCTGCAGCGATGTCGTTAATCTCGGCATCACGCATGAATCTGCCATGTTCACCCGCACACCAAAGTGGACGCTGGACCGAGCAACTCAGAACATTATTGTCAATCTTCTGTCCACTTTCGAGCTCCGTGACAGCATGCCCTGTCGACCGTCAGCGGTTGCGCCTCGGCTCCTTACGTACTCCAGCGGATGGAGCCCGGATATTGCCAGATCGGTCGACTTCCGATATGCCTGGCCCACCAACTGGTCGAGGTGGGCCAAATCCGCCTTCCGGGACAGGTCCGGTCACGGTCACCTCCCCAATGGCGATCGGACCGCCTGGATGCAGGCCGAGCAGCCGGACGGGCCTGGTTCACTTTTCGAGGAGCGCTTTGGAAGCGCGGCCGACAAACGATCTTCATCGACCACGAAGCTCAGTCTCAACCCGCTGGAGGACGGGGCGAAAGATAGGTCATCAGGCGTTTCGCCGGATCGGCTAGCGGTTGCTCACCAAAGCCTCTGTGGCGTCGAGGCAGAGGGCCACCGGCAGACTTCCACAGGCATTCGGTCGGCCAGCAGAATGGTGTCCGTCCTAGACTTGGTCAAGGGGGTGTCATGTCCGGTATCGAGACGGCGGCCATCGCGCTCGGCACGGCGTTGACGAAACTCGCTTGCGACATGTGGCTTGGCAAGGACACCGTCGCCGGAACGGTCGGCTCGAACGTCATCGACGTGGTCACGGAGCGGTTCACCAACACACGCCATCGACGCCAGTTCCGCCGTGTGTGGGAACAGATGGCGGAGCTTGTCGCCGACCGCGTGGAGCCGCTGGCGAGCAGCGAGTTCCGCAATCTGCCAGAGTATGAGCGGCTCGCCGCGATCGACGCGGTGAGGGACACGCTCGACGTGGTCGCACTCACCGACGCGGACATCTACGCCCTGGATCTGGATGCCGGTTTCCTTAACCGGTACGTGCGTGGACAGGACCGGGACCGCGGCAGGCGGGCCGGGTTGTCGGCCGACGCCACCGCCCTCTACGACCTGGTGCTACGCGAGTCGTGCGCTTACCTGATCGAGCTCGTGCGCGCACTCCCGCGGTCCAACGTGACCGGTATGGCCGAACTGCTGCGTCGCGAGCGGCAGGTGATCGAGGACGTGCGCACGGTGCTGGAGCGGCTGCCGCAGCGACGGAGCGGGGAGGACTTCGACCACGACTACCGGCAACTGGTCGCCAACCGCCTGGACTCGATCGGGGTGTTCGGCGCGACGCTGTCCGAGCGCAGCCGCCGCTACCCGCTGTCGATCGCCTACCTGAACCTCACGGTTTCCGGTGACTTCTCCCTGCGCCGCCCGGACGGATCTTTCGAACCCGGCCCTGGTTCGAGGCGGACGAACGCGCGAGTCAACTCGGTGCTGGCGTCCACCCGGCGCCTGCTCGTCCGGGGGCAGGCAGGGCTCGGCAAGACGACCCTCCTGCAGTGGATCGCTGTCCACAGCGCACGCCGCAGTTTTTCCGATACGCTCCGCGACTGGAACGACACTATCCCCTTCTTTGTCTCCCTGCGTCGCCATTCAGACGGCCGGCTGCCCGCGCCGGAACATTTCCTCTCCGAGGCGGGACGCCATATCGCGGCGGAGATGCCACCCGGGTGGGTACACCGGCAGCTTCGAGATGGTCGGGCAGTCGTGTTGGTGGATGGGGTCGACGAGCTCCCGGAATCGCGCCGCGACGACGTTCG
This sequence comes from Actinophytocola sediminis, assembly GCF_054779715.1. NCBI lineage: Bacteria > Bacillati > Actinomycetota > Actinomycetes > Pseudonocardiales > Pseudonocardiaceae > Actinophytocola > Actinophytocola sediminis. The sequence goes on from NZ_BAAGXS010000003.1 coordinate 6,195, forward strand.
ACAATGGCTGTCCGACCTGACAGCGACCTTTCCCGCTGCACGGTTCGTCGTCACCTCGCGTCCTGCGGCCGCTCCGACCGACTGGCTCGACCAGGACGACTTCGTCGTCGCGGAGTTGGAACCGATGTCGTTCGGCGAGGTCGACCTGTTCATCACGCGATGGCACGACGCGATGCGGGAGCTATGTCTGAGCACCGACGAGCACGCGGTCCTCAACCAACATCAGCGCAGCCTCCTAAGCGCGCTGCGAGCCAGCAGCCATCTCCGGGCACTGGCAGGCTATCCGCTCCTATGCGCGTTGCTGTGCGCGTTGCAGCACGACAGACGGGGCGAGTTGCCCGACAGCCGGCTGGAGCTGTACGAGGTTGCGTTGCACATGTTGCTCGAGCGGCGCGACAGCGAACGCGGCATACCGACGCGAACCCGGCTGAGCCGCACGAGCAGCATGTTGATCCTGCAGGAGATCGCCTACTGGCTGATGCGCAACGACTGGACCACCGCGCCGACGAACCGGGTCCGAGAGCGGATCCGCGCGAAGCTTTTTGCCATGCCCCAGATCACGACGACCGCCGAGAAGGTATACCAGGATCTGCTGGAGCGCAGCGGCCTCATCCGAGAGCCCGTTACTGGGCAGACCGACTTCGTCCACCGCTCTTTCCAGGAATATCTGGCCGCTGCGGAAGCTGTCGCTTCCGACGACATCGGCGTACTGATCGCCAATGCACATCGCGACCTGTGGACCGACGTCGTGGTGATGGCGGCGGGCCAGGCACCGACCGCCCGGCGTGTCGAACTGCTCACCGGCATTCTGGCCCGCAGCCAGGATGCCATCGAACCCGACCAGAACGCACACTTGCTGCGGTTGCTCGCGCTGGCCGGTCTGGAGATCTCGCCGGAGGTGCCGCCCGAGCTCGCCGAACAGATCAAACGTGCCGCGACGACCGTGCTGCCGCCACGAACGATGGCAGCCGCACGTTCGCTCGTTCGGGCGGGGCACCTCGCCCTCGACCTCCTCAGGGAGGTTACCCCGGTCACAGTCAAGGAGACCGCCGCGACGATCAGGGCGCTCACCGACATCGGCGACCCCGCCGGTCTGCCGCTGATCGCGAAGTTCGGCCATACCCCGAGGCGGCAGGTCTTCCGCGAACTCATGCGAGGTTGGCCGCGCTTCGATCCGCACGACTACGCGCAACATGTGCTGAGCGATATCCAGTTGCCGGGTGGCAAGCTGGACATCGACAACCCGGAGCTGACCACCGCGCTCGGACACCTTCGCACGCTGCGGTACCTCTATTGCGGCTACGAGACCAGCGACCACGGACTCGAGTTCCTCACGACGACACCGCAACTGACGGACCTGCACACACAGGACCGCTCCATCACAGACCTCCATCCCGTAGCCGATGCCAACCTCCACACACTCGCCTTCTACAGCACGGGTCTCAACGACCAGCCGCTGTCACTCGCTCCACTCCAGTCGGCGCACTCTCTCCGGACGATACGCATCTGGGCACGTCCCGTCTCAGCTGTCGGTGCGTTGGTCCGGCTCCCGCGTCTCGAACGCGTCCGGCTCGACTACCTCATGAGCATGGACGCACTCACCGAGCTGTCCATGCTCACCGACCTCTCTGAGCTCGGTATCGGTCACCTCACCGACCTCACCAACCTCGACCATCTGCACTTCCTCCGCGCGCCGAGCTCGATCGGCATCAACGCCTGCCCGATCAATGATGACCTGGCCGGACTCAGCAGATGGTCGGCGAGTCTGGCCTCACTAAGCCTTCGAGACCTACACAATCTCAACCTGCGACCGCTCACGACGCTTTCCAACCTGACCTACCTGGACGTCCAGGGATCCAGTGTCCGCAATCTGCATGCCCTCGGTGCACTCGAATGCCTGACCAGCATCGACCTGAGCTACAACCAGGCGGACCTTTTCGAACTGCACGCGATCCCGTCGCTCCGGCACATCACCATCACCGGAGCTGACGACTCCGGAATCGACCTGACGCCGCTCGCCGGAATCACAGACGTCACGATCTCAACTCTGCCGGGGGTCGCCATCCACGGCGACACGCTGCTCGGGCCGGGGAGCAAAGTCCGCCGATGACCCGACCGCTGAGGAACTACGCGGTGGCGCCACTGCCCAGCACGCACCCCACCAGGAGACTGTTTCAAGATCGGCTCTGGGGGGTCTATCTCCGCCTCCTGGGGCAGCGCCTGAGGAACCGTGATCAGGCCCATCAGATTGGGAGTTGGTACACGGCGCGGTGTTTGCCGGGTCCCTTGAAGTCGGTGACTATCGGGACTCCGTTGACGAGGTGGTCGCCGCCGACGTTGGCGAAGCCCATCGATTCCCACGCGGCTTGTGCGGCGGTGTTCTCAGGTTCGGAGGTCAGGTAGAGCCGGGCACACTTCCACGCCGCGGCCTGATCTCGGAGGTGACCAATCAGCACCAGGGCGATACCGCGTCGACGATGGTCAGGGGTGGGTCATCACGTCCTGGATGTAGATGTCGTTCGGGTCATCCTGGCTGCGGAACGCGATGACCGCCCCTGCGAGTTCGCCGTTATTGAGGACGACGGGGCAGGTCGAGGAGAAGAGGGTGGCGTAGAGCCAGTAGTCGGACGCTGTGCGGACTGTGACGTAGGGCTTGCCGAGGCCCATGAAGGTCAGGATCTGCGGGATGAGACCCACGCCCAGTGGGGTGATCTTCATGGGGCTCCTGGCGTTGTGTCGAACACGAGGTTGGACGAGGTGACCGGCGACGTCGACGGGATCGGTTGCTCGGAGACGTTGGGCCCGACGATGAGGATGTCCCAGGTTGGGTCGGCGACTCCGCGCCCCGACTGTGCCGGCATATGCGACGTCGATGGCGTCTTCGAGGTCGCGCCGAGTCGAGCGCTGCCTGAACAGTTCGCTGGCTTCCGGAGTCCTTCTTGTCTCCTGAAGGTCCGATCACGGTGTGTTGTGGGCGGCGTTGTTGGCGGTGAGCCAGCCGGTGGTGTTGCCGCAGTCGTGGTAGTCGCCGGTGATGGGGTGGATGGCGACGGGGTGGTCGCGGGCGTAGGCGTTGATGGCGTCGGTGGCTTGGTATTCGCCGTTGGGTGCGGGTCGGAGTTTGTCGAAGTAGATGACGCTGTCGGCGGGGAGCAGGGTTCGGCTGATGTTGATGTAGGCGGTGGGGTGCGGGTGGTGGTGGGGTTTTTCGATGATTTCGGCGAGTAGTGGGTGGGTGTCGGTGGTGGTTCGGGGGGTGAGTACGCCGTAGTGGTGGGCGTCGGTGCCGGGCACGGTGGCGGCGGCGATGGCCGCGGGGGTGCCGGTGTGGTCTCGGGTGGTGACCAGGTCGGCGAGGTCGGAGCCGCCGTCGTGGCGGAGGAGGAGGTCGTCGCCGGCCAGGAGGAGGAAGTCGTCGGTGCCGATGAAGTCCGCAGCGAGGATGGCGGGTAGGGCGGTGCCGTAGCGGTCGTCGCGTGGTTGTTCGATGAAGGTGAAGTCGGCCTGGGTGTGCAGGTGTGCGAGGGGCTCGTACTTGTCGTGCCAGCCGCGTGCGGTGAACTGGTCGCGCAGGTCGGGGTCTTCGGTGAAGTAGTGCCGGACCTGGCGTCCGGTCTCTCCTGGCGATGTGACGATGGCGATCTGGCTGACGCCGGCGGCGAGGCAGTCCGCGACCGCGTAGTCGATGACGGGTTGGTTGAGCACGGGCAGCATGCATTTGTTGATGGTCTTGGTGATCGGGAAGAACCTGCTTCCCGCTCCCGCGACCGCGATTACGGCCTTGCTCACGCCCACCGCGCCGGCTCCTTCCGTCCACATTGTCACCGGCCCGCGAGTCTACGGCGGATCTGGACGCGGGCCCCGGTTGCGCTCGCGTCGCGCATAGTGGTTACGAGCGCGGTGAGGATCGCGGCGGGGTGTTCTCGTGTGGGCTGAGATGGCGAGCGGCGTGGCGTTCGACCGCATGGAGCATGCGGGTGTAGTCCCGTGGTGTGCCCATGTGGCCGGCCGTGTAGTGGTGCAGGGTGGCGACTCCGACCTCGGTGATGGTGTGGCCGGCGTGGTGGAGCAGAGCGAGGATCTCGGTGTCGAAGGACAGGTGGGTATCGGCCACGCTCGGCAGGACCGCACGAAGGGGTGAGGCGGCGAAGACCTTGTATCCGGCCTGGGTGTCGCTGTAAGGGGATCAGTGAGCGACCGGTGCGAAGATCAAGAGCGTCGCTACAGACCGTAACATCTGCGGCGACAGAACGATGTTGGCTATGACTCTTACTCGGCCGTCAGGACCGACGGGCCACAGAATAGGAGAAATTTCTTGCGACAATTTTGTCACTTACCAATTTTCTCGAGCACATGCCCGAGACCTTCACCATAGCGTGACCAACCACAGGTTTTATAGTGACGTCGTCGAACGGTGTAGAACCTTTGCTATCCCCTTAGAGTTCATTGTCACCCGCTGCGAGCGCGATGTCTATTCACCGCCTTTATTTTTTATAGCACATTGGAGCAAACGCTGGTCGACAAGCATGTCTTCTCCGGAAGCCGTGTTCGTCGGCACTGACCGGCGGAGGCGTCAACTTTTGTGCAGTTGTAGTCCGGTGTCACTATTGATGATGGCCGGGGCCGGGGCTCGCTCCACATGGCAGGTATGCCGTGATGGACTGAACGCCGGGAAACATAAGAGTCGAACGAGGTACTGATGGATGTCGATGCTGGACGAGCTGCTGACACGGAGACTCTGATATTCGTCAACTATCGAGGTAGGGACGCGGGGACCGCGGCCGCGTTTGTGCATACTGAGTTGTCTCGGCGGTTCGGTGCTGCTGTGGTGTTCTTGGACTATGAGTCAATTCCTCTCGGTCGCGACTTCCAGCCCGTGTTGTTATCCAGAGTGCGGAGCAGCGCGGTTCTACTAGCGATCATCGGAGACCGGTGGCTGGAGGGAGTTGTAGGACAGCGGTCGATCGATGATCCGGACGACTGGGTCCGCAACGAGATATTGGAGGCCCTGAGGCACAAGGTTCCGGTGGTACCGGTGCTGTTCGACGGTGCGACCTTGTCAGTAGACCGACTGCCGCCTGAGCTGGCCGAGCTGATCAACCTTCAGTACTTCCAGATCCGGACCAGACGCCAACGGCACGACATTTCCGGACTTGCAGACCACCTTGCGCGAGAGATCCCTCGTTTGCGTGACCTTCCGGTCCACGAATTAAGTCCGTGGGAGGCGCTCGTCGCCGTCTTACAGGACGGGATGCAGTCAGATACTGGATCCGGAGTCACGATCTCTATCGAGGTGAACGAGGCGGGCGATTTCGACCAGGTCAGCCTTCGTCGCCCTGTCGCGATGGTGGTCGACCGGCAGATTGGGCACGATCCACAGCTGTTCCATGACATGGTGCGGGCGGCTGGCCTCCGCGACAATGGTGAGGCTGATCGGACTGTGCGGAACTGGATGCGCGGGCAGCTTGCCCAAGGCCACACCGTCATTGATCGTGCTGCCATCGAGGACGCGGTGGCCAAGCTAGATCTGATGGACAGTCAACCTCGCGCAGTGCTGTCCATCGCGACGCTCAAACCCGACCTCATGGCAGAGCGGGCCGATTATGCGTTGGACTGGGTAGACCGGTTCGAAGGTGACTCGGCATATCTCAAGCGGCGCCCACGCGCTCCGTCTACGTGGGTAGAGTTCCAAGTAGACATCGAAGCGATACCAGCCAATCTACCCACGGGCCGGTCCGAGGTGCTGGTGACGGGCAGTCTTCGACAGGCGACAGCGTTCGCGGTTGGTGGCGCCCTTCGAATGGTCACCGGTCGGGACATCGCGGTCAACCAGCGGGGTGAGTTATGGTCATCGAACGCGCACTTTGATGTCCTGATGACACCGAGTCTCGCTGAGCATTGCATCGAAAAAGGGGATGAGTTGGCGGTGGCCATCTCGGTCGCCGCAGATCCGGTCTTGGACGTGCTCGCCTTCATCGGAGATGCCGGGCTGCCCGTCGACCGGCTAGTCTCCGTGTCACCTGTCACCGGAATCCGTGACAACGCAATTCCCGATGCCGGGACTGCAGCGGCGTTCGCACAAGGTTGCCGTGATGCCGTACGGATGGCGTGTCGTCGAAACACGCGGATTCACCTGTTCTTGGCTGGCCCGATGGGGCTGGCTCTGCTACTCGGGCACCGTTGGAACCGACTGCGCCCGACCGTGGTGTACGAGGACGTGCAAGGCCGCGCCGTGTACGAGAAGGCCTTCACGATCGACGCTTGAGGAGATGCATGATCACCGCGTTCGCTGAGTTGCAGCGGCTCGGGCATTTGGGTCCGGAGTGTTTGCGGCTTGTGCAGGGACTGATGTCCGAGGAGATGCGCCGGTTTCCCGCGCTCGAGCCGGCTGCCGGATGGCAGCCGGCCGACGTCGAGGACCTTGTTCAGGATTTTCTGGAGCAGCGATTCGCTGCGTTGACAACGACGTTGCTCACGACCGCGCGGAACGACGAGTCGATGGGCCGCCTTCTGCGTCGGTCGATCCGCAACTGGTTAATCGATTGTGCCCGGCAGACGGGAACGGGCCGCGTCAGGCAACTGCTGGAGCGAGTGCTCGGCGAGAGCGCCGAGTTCGAACAGGTGCCACCAGGTCAGGCGGGTGCGAGGCAATGGCGGGTCGCGAAGACGTCGTCCCAGCCGTGGTCGGGAGATCCTCGGGATCTGATCCGAGCCGCTCACGCGGTATGGGGTGTGCGAATCGGACGCTGGTCGAGCACGACGCGACGTGCGCCGATTGCTGCGCGAGATTCGCTGATCGCGGTAGCACGAGCCGTGCTCTCCGCCGCTGGTGGTTCTGTGGAAATCGCCCAGCTCACACATGTGTTCCTGGCTCGGTTCCCGGTGGCGCTGGACTGGGCGGTCGTGCCGTTGGATGCCGAAGAGAGTGCGCTCCACGCCGACATTCGGACACCGGAAGAAGAGTTGATCGCGGAGTGTGACGAGATCGACTCTGCAGGTAGCGCGGTCGAGGTATCTAGCATGCTCTCACCTCGGGAAAGAGCTCTCGTGCCGCATCTGGATGACGTGGCGGCTGCACAGAGAGTGCTCGGTTGTCGGCCGAGCAGCGCCTACCAGCAGATGAGGCGTCTCAGAGAGAAGCTGACTCAGCTGGCCGGTACCGGCGACGACAGGCACGCGGTGATTCTGGAGGTGATCCACCTGTGTACCCCTCCGAGCGAATGAAGGCGGACGATTCGTTCGATGTGTCGTCAGGTGTGAATGGCCACCAGCCCGATCTGATCGGAGGGCACCATGAGTGACCCGGACGTGCCGAAGTGGTTCCGCGACCTCACTGCCCGGAACCCAGTGACGAGATCACTCACTGAGTCCACGCTACGTGAACGTTTCGGCGATCCGAGCGAGATCGACCTTGAACGCGGGCAACTGTGGCGAGCGGGCTGGGGCGACGTCGCGGTGTTGCTCCTTCTGGTGGATCTGGGCGACGGGGAGGTGCGTGCGGCGCCTGTGACGATCGACCCACCCGCTGAGGACGAGAACAGCTTCGTACTCGAATCAGACTGCACTGGACTCCCGACATCGGTAACCGTGTGGACTGGCTTTACGCGGTTCTTTCCCCAACGGGTCCTCGACACCGTTATCGTGGCTTGGTCCGCGGACGTCACGACGTGCTTGACGAACCCTGCGTCGCTGGAACCCGGAGCGAGGCTTCCGGTTGGTATGCGCCGAGGTCGGCCGATCGATTCGGAATTCGACGACCGCAGCATGATTCGGGCCGACCTCGAAGATGACGTCGATCAACTTGGTCAGATGCCCGGCCTGCCGGCGGAGCCACCCGGGTCACCGCCGACGACTCTCGCTGCGGTGCTCGGCGATGTCGACCTGGCCAGACTGTGTGCGGCTCTGGAGCTTTCCCAACCAGCGGTGATGAAACTCCTCCGCGGTACCACCGCGCTCACCCCGGCCCAAGCTGCCGTTGTCGCCCAGGTGTCGGGGATCCCGCAAGAGCGGATTCTCGGTGCTGCCCTCAACATGCCGCGAGGTTTGGTGCAGACAGCCGAACACCCGCGATGGCGGCAAGTGTGGATCGCGCGAGCCCAACATCTCGGTACCGATGAAATCCAGGCACGGCTTGACGGGTGTCAGCAGGCTTTTGCGCTCGCGGCACGCCAGACCGGAGGCAGCCAGCCGGACTGGGACGCACGGCTCCAACGCGCCCTGTACGGCGAGACGGGTGAACCGCGATGACAGTCAGAGGACGTCACTACCAGACCAAACGCGAGCAAGCAGCCGCGATGATCCAGGTACTTGAACGCAAGGACCCCGGCACGGTCGAAAGGCTGCGCAACGACCCGCTGAGTGTGCTTCGCACGTGGCCCGGTATTCAGCTCATCCTGGCCGCCGAATCCTCGGCCGGTTCTGGATGTTCCATTGCTGGGCGGTACGACGACGAGACCGACCCACCCACCCTGGTCGTCGGGGCCGCGAGGTCGTATCGCAGACGTGGGTTCACCGCCTTGCACGAATTTGGCCACCACCTGCAACGCACGAATGTCGAACTCGGGCAAACGCTCTTCACCGGTCCGGATTCCGAAGGCTTGGAGGAGACGGCGTGCGACGAGTTCGCGTCCCACGTGCTCCTGCCGGATGACCTAGTAGCCGAGGCGATCGGCACGGCAGGACCCACCGCAAACGACGTCGTGGATCTGTACGTCACGTCCCGAGCATCACGAGAGGCGTGTTGTGTCCGAGCAGCGAACATGCTGAACGGTGCTGGTGCTGTGCTACTGCTCGACAGCGCCGGTACGGTCCTGTTCGCCGCGCCGCGTGGTCTGGTTCCCCCGGCCCGTGGCTCCGACCAGTCGAAAACGCCGCTGATCGAGGCCGCGCTGCGCCAACGAACCAGCGCTCAACGTGACGAAACGTTTGTTACCTACCGGAACGGTGACGCCAGCGAACACCTGTACGGCCAAGCAGCATGGTGCGACGACCATGACTACCTGATTGCTGTGGTGGCGTCCGACAACGTCCCGTGGATGCCTCTAGCACTTCCGAGGCCTGGCACAAGGCGCGGCCGATACGGCACCTGGTGGACCTGCGAGGCCCCGGGCTGCGGCGAATCGTTCAAGATCACGGAATCCCCGTGTGAACGCTGTGATCAGCCGCGGTGTGGACACGGCCACTGTGGATGCACCGCCCTACGCGCACAGCGGGACCAGGAATGCGCTGAATGCCACCTGACACTGCCACCACGGTGCTTCGACGGAACCAGCCCGATCTGCCGGGACTGCGCCTGACCTGGAACAACAGTACCTCTGTGGACGATCTCCGAGATGTGCCGTCAGGAGGTGGTGACAGAGGCAGCCGCCCCAACACCGCACATCATCGAAAGGCACCCACGTGGCAACGCTTCCCACATACTTCGACGACGCCCGGAAGAACATCGAGCCGGGTAACGACGTAACCAACGCGAAGGACGCGCACGCCGAGGTCTCCAAGATCCTCAAAGCGGACTCCTGGTTCAAGAACCTCGGGGTCGCCCCATACCTCATCGGCTCCTACGCCCGGAAGGTGAGCATCCGCAGGGTCAAGGACGTCGACGTCTTTGCCAGACTGCGGGATGCCAAACCGGCCCTACGCCCTGGGGAAGTCCTGGACAGGATGTACGCCGTTCTCACCGATGCCTTCGGTAGCGACCGCGTCGAACGGCAATTCCGATCGATCATGGTCAACTTCCCGACCTACGGGCTGTCCGTGGACGCCGTACCTGCCCGTCCGTGTGGCGACCACTGGGAGATCCCTAACCGCCCCGAGCACGCCAAGCGTGCGCAGTGGGTGGAGACCAACCCCATCCGCCTGGGTGAACTTACCATCGAAGCGAACAAGGATTTCCTCCTCAACGACGACGGCATCTACGTGCCGACGGTCAAGCTGATACGCCAGATCCGCAGGGTGTGGGTGGACGACCAGCCCGGGGGCCTGTACTTCGAAATCCTCACCTACTGGGCGTTCCAGCAGACCAAGCCCTCCGAGAACACCGTCGCGGAGTACCTCACCACCATCCTCGCGACCATCGCCGACCAGGTGCTCCCGAAGGCGGCGGAACACGGTCTCGACGACCCCACCATGCCGGACAAGAAGATCACCACCAAGGCCACCGATGAGCAACTCCTCGCCGCACTCGACCGGACGCGCGAGGCTGCCGCGCTCGCCCAGCAGGCACTCGACGAAGACGACGACTGCCGTGCCGCACTCGCCTGGCAGCAACTGTTCGGCACGACAACCGAGCACGAAATCGTCTTCCCCATGCCGTCCTACTGCAACGCCAACGGCAGTTGGAAGTCGGCCGGCTCCATCACCAAGGGCTCCCCGACTGTAGCCGCTGGAACCGGTCGGTACGCATGAGCCACGAGCACGAAGCAGAAGATGCCTTGCTGGAGGCCGAGGTCGCGCGATGGCGCGCTGCCCTCGGCGCCCGGCACTTCAGCGACGACGGCCGCACCCTACGCGGCAGCATCGAGTGGAACGGGCCCGCTGGCCCGGCCACCGCACTGGTTGAGGTCGAACCGGGCGAATCCTTCCCGTTCGCGCCACCGGCCGTCCGAGTGCTCGATCCCGGCACGGATGCCGAACTGACCTTCCACCTGGACGCTCCGGCAGGGGGCCGCGAGCACGGCAACCTCTGCCTCTGGGACGACGAGTACACACTCGACATAGCACCCTGGCGCGACGCCGACGCACTGATCACGCGTGTGCGCACCTGGCTGGAAGAAACTGCCATAGGGTGGCCCGACGACGACACATGCGACCTGGAACGGTATCTGTCCAAAGACGCCCGCATGATCCTCTACGACGGCGAGACCCTCAAGGCCCTCCGCGCAACCTGCGTGCGAGTCACCGGCAAAGCCACACCGATCGTGACGATCACGACAGAACAAGGCCTTCAGAGGCGTCGCCGCGGTCGCCGGGTACCGGCCCGCAAGGACCGCAAGCTGTGCTGGATCGGCGATCTCGGCCAAGTGGACCGCCCGTTCCGGAACTGGGCGGATCTCCGCACCGCACTCGGCGAGCACGGCCGTGACGTCGAACGCAAGATCCGGCTCGGCATCGTCCAGTTCCTGCTGCTCGAATACCGGCGCGGTGGAAACTCAGCCGTCCTCGCCCTCGTTGTCCGCCTCGTGCCCGGCACTACCGGGCTGAACGTCGCCGCAGCGGAGGCAGCAGACATCAGCAGAACAAGCAGGATGCTGCGCGGAGGACCAGCCGGCCTCGCCCTGGCAGAACGCTCGGTTGCGATCGTCGGCGTCGGCGCAGTGGGCTCCTACGTCGCCGACCTCCTGTTCCGGTCCGGTATCCGCAAGCTCACTGTGATCGACTTCGAACGCATGCGTCCTGGCAACATCGTCCGACACCTGACCGACGACCTGACCGTCGGCATGCACAAGGTGCACGCCGTCCGATCGCGCCTCGCCCTCCGAGGTCTGGACGCCTCCCAGATCAGCCCTGTCATAAGACGAATCAGCACACCAGATCAGGCATACCAGATCTTCCAAAAACATGATGTGGTCGTCGATGCGACCGGGTCCGACCGAACCACCAGCCTCCTCACATGGATGTCGACGGCAACCGATACGCCACTTGTCTCGGTGTGCTTACAACGCCAAGGCGCGCTGGCGCGCGTCGACCGCTACCCACTCCGATCAGGAGAGACCCACCTGCCTGCAGTCCACGACACGGACAGCGGCCGCTCCATGCTTCGCGAGCCAGGATGCGGACAACCGGTCTCACCAACACCACCGTCAGCCGTCGTCTGCGCAGCTGAACTGGCAACCAGGGTTGTCCTCGACGAACTGGAGGACGTCCCGTCACTTCCGAGCACACTCGTTGACGTCCGTATCCCGCAAGATGAACCCCCGTACGATCGCCTCGGTCTGGCCACATCTCGCTCGCAGGACGCGGCATGAACGACGAACTGATCGTCGTCTTCGCCGCCAACGTCGCCACAACAGTCAAGGCCATCACAACGGCCGCTTTACCCCTTGAAACCGGTGGCCTCCTAGTTGGCTGGTGGGACGCAGGAACAGTGTTCATCAAAGATGCCGTCGAGATCGTGGATCCCAACGCAACCAGCGTCGCGTGGAGCCGCCATCAGGAAACCGCCCAACAGATCCTTGACCAGACTCTCGCAAAGATTGCCCACCCCTGGCTCGGTTACGTCGGCGACTGGCACAGCCACCCGAAGCCATGCCCGCCGAGCGGCACGGATCTGCATACGTTAACCCAAACATCCCTACAATTCACCGACCCTCTAATCCTGCTTGTCCACGCGCCGCCAGACAATTTTGAAGTACGCGCAGCGCACACGGGACAGCCACGTAAACCACACGTTCAGGTATCGCACCTTACAAATCACAGTCGGCCGAACAAAGACTCTTCGAACCGAGGCCTGACTTCACGCCCAGTAAGACACTAGCCGACGATCTTCGCCAAGGGCCGAGGGACCAGTCGCAAAGTCGCGCGCCGAGATCTGGTCGATAAGGTCAATCGCGACCAGATACCCATCAGAGATCTAGCCAAAGAATGCGGGATCGCAATTTTTCTGTTGCGCCGAATCCTGACGGCGGATATTGAAATTATTCGCGACCAGGAAGAGGAGCGCCCTTCGTATTTGCTGCCCAATACGACCACAGTGCAGTCGTGTTGTTTGTGCTCGTGGCGTCGACAAGTACTCCCTCGATGGAGTCCCGCCCCGAACCAACTCCACTGGCCCGACGAAGCGTCGGTGTCTTTCTGTGTCAGCGCCACTCCATGCAAACCTCCAACTATTTCTTCGTCGAGTTCGGATACCTGTTCACGCAAGTGTTGACTTACTCTGGTGCCTCACGGAGGCGTCGTTTAAGAGTTTGACGAGATGGCGGCCTTTGGTTGCCTCAATTCCAGACTGTCACCGATCTTCAACTCGATCCCGTCGTACCAAACTTCCACCTGGCGCTGCCGTAGCGCTTCAGCCAAGCGGTCGGAGTACGCAGGAGCAGCCCATGGGAGCAAACTGGGAGCCAAATAGGCCATTGAACGACAATGAACCGCACTGAACCGCTCTGGACCGACGTTGCTGACCTGTAGGAGTCATGTTTCTGCAGGTCAAAACACTTGTTGATCTACGTTGACACAGTAGAACTCTTCCAACCGTGCTCCAACTGCACTCAACCGCGAGTAACCGCAGCTCAGAGCAGCGAACTACACCAGCAAAACCACCCTTGACTGGCCGACCACTACTGATGACCTCCGGGTAGGGATCACCCAAGGACGACGGCAGCTTTAGAACACGGCGACGCGACGGCGACGAGTTGCCACAACTACGTGCTCTCGTAGCCGACGAGCGAGTTTCGGCTCGATGCTCCTGCCGTCAGCTGACCCGCGCACTGGGCTCGGCCATTCATATCTCGCCGCGAGCGGCAGCGCCGACATTCGCGTGTGCTGCGGTGGAGAGACTGTCGACCGTGGCTGAAACGGTGGGGCGGTCCGCCGCGACGTGCTCTTTGAGCATCACATCACTGACGGAGCTTTCGGGGGAACAAATGGACCGTAGCACCCGGAGAACGGCGATCACGGTCGCTGTGATCGGCGCTATCGCGTCCGTGTCCGCGGCGATCATTGCCGCTCCCTGGTGGTCGTCTGACACCCCGGAGGCTGCTCCCACAACTGGTGGCCCGCCTGCCGCCAGCGCAAGTTCGTCGCCACCACCGGGCGGCTCGCCTCGGTCCGGAATCACCGCGCCGGTCACAGCATCGGACCAGCCTGAGTACGGCGATCCGAGGACCTACCCGCTCCGGCTGTCCGCAGGGGTCTACGTCGATCTCGACACTGGAACCGCAACCCTCGACGGAGGCTCGGACGCCGAGTTCTTCTACAAGGGCGACATCAACAAGGAGATCTTCTTCGGTAAGGACGCGAACCTCTACGGCCGTTCGAAGGTCGCACTGATCAGCCACCAGGACATGAGCACAGAGGCATGCGAGCAGAGCACCCGCCCACAGAGCCAGCGAGTGTCCGGCTACTTCATGGAGGACGACGACGTGATCTGCCTCAGCACAAGCGAGGACGCCTGGGCAGTGCTGGAGGTGCTGGAATGGGGCGGTACGGGCGGTCGGAGCGCCGCGTTCGACGTCACGCTTTGGCCTGTTCAGGGCCACAGGGGCTGACATCCAATGACACGGTTCCGGAATCTGGGCGTTGGCGGCGACTGAGGAGCTTCCGTGGTGGGGTGCGGTCGGTGGACGGTGGTCGACGGGTTGGTGGAACGGGTGATCCGACCCCTGGTCAGCGGATGCGTAGGCGTTTCATGCCGTGGTACCAGGCGACGGTGCGCTCGACCACCCACCTATGCTTTCCCAGACAGGAGCCATGAGGTTGGCCTCGTTGTGCGATGCGCGGTCGGATGCCTTTGGCCCGCGCCTTCTTCCGGTACTTGGCGTGGTCGTAGGCGCGGTCGCCGTAGAGCTCGTTGGGCCGCTGCCGTGGTCGACCACGGCGGCCTCGAACCGGCGGTATCGCCTCGATCAACGCTTCGAGTTCGGCCACATCGTTGCGGTTGCCACCGGTCAGCGACATCGACAGCGGCTGGCCTGGCAACCGAGTCGCCGTAGGTGACGCTAGGCATGTCGCCCCCACCGTGCGCCTGCGAACAGCGCCGTAGTGCGAGAGTGTAGGGGTGACGAAGCTCCTCGCCGTTCACCTCCCAAAGCGGGCTGTCTTGGACGTGGTGTTCATTCACGGGCTGGATGGGGACGCGCGTAAGACCTGGTCGGGGAAAGGAACAGCGTCTTTTTGGCCGGAATGGCTGGCTGAGGATGTCGAGGGGGTCGCGGTCTGGTCGGTGGGGTATGACGCCTGGTCGAGCGGCTGGTGTGGGCGGTCGATGCCGATGCAGGACCGTGCGGTCAACCTCATGGCGCAGTTGCAGAACCACGGCATCGGCGAGCGGCCGCTGTGTTTCGTTACCCACAGCATGGGCGGGTTGCTCGCCAAGGAGATCCTCCTGCATGCGGCCGACGGTCACACCGAATTCGCCTCGTTCGCGGGCGCCGCCAGGGGTGTCGTCTTCCTCGCCACACCACACACCGGCTCCGGGTTGGCTAAAGCCGTCACGGCGCTTGGCGCTCTCCTCCGGGGAACTCCCGCGATCGACGACCTGGAACGGAACAAGCCGTATCTTCGACACCTGTCCGACCGTTACCGGAACTGGGTCGACGAAGCCAAGATCAGCAACCTTGTCTTCTACGAGACCCACCCGACCAACGGCCTGCGTGTCGTCGACGAGACCTCGGCCAACCCGGGCCTGGCCGGAGTCACGCCCATCGCCGTTGACGCCAACCACATCGACATCTGCAAACCGGCAGACCGCAGCTCACTCGTCTACGGCCAGGTCAAGCGCTTCGTCAGCAAGATGATCGCCGCCCTCGACCGCCCCGGGACCTGGCGTGAACTGCCCGACCTCCCGCCAGACGTACGGTCGCTGATGCATGCCCAGGTGCGGGCCGCCCAGGAACTCCCGTATCGGCTGCCTGGCGCGCGCAGACCCTCGCTGGCGACCGTCTATGTGCGCCAGGATCTGGGCAGCGGACCCGAAGAACCGCAGGCCGAGCAACCAGCGCCGACCCCCATTCTTGACAACCACGGCCGGATCGTCGATGTGTCCAGCGTGCCAACCGTCCGCACTGCCGTGCGACCACCCGCGCGCACGGTCCGGGAGGCGTTGGACGGGGACCGTCACCTAATGATCACAGGTGGCCCCGGCCAGGGTAAATCGACACTGTCGCTGCGCCTGGCCGCGGACATCGCCAACCGGTGGATCACTCGCGACGACGCGGACGTACCAATCACCGACACCGTCGTGCCGTTACGGTTGACCGCCCGCATGCTGGCGACCCGACTGGACCTACCCTTCGCGCAGGCACTGACGGAGAGCGCGCGCTCGGAATACGGCGCACTGCTCCGAGTCCCACTCGACGGGGTCACCCTGAGCGACTCCGTGACCGGCTACCCGTGGCTGTTGCTGGTGGACGGCCTCGACGAGGTCGCCGACAGCACCGAGCGAGACCGCCTGGTGTCGGTGTTGTCCGCATGGGCGTCGAACGCACCGGACTCGCCCTACCGCGTCGTGCTCACCACCCGACCGATCGAGGGCGCAGCGCTCGCTCCCCTGCAACGCATCGGCGCGGCTCGCTACGAACTCCAGCCGTTCGACGACGAGGCACTGCGTCGCTTCGCCGAGAACTGGTTCGCCGAGGTCGGCCCCGGCGAGGCGGACCGCTTCCTCAGCCAGATCCGCGAGGCACACCTCGACGAACTGGTCAAAGTCCCGCTCCTGGCGACAATCGCCGCGATTGTTTTCGAACAGCACGGAAGCCGCCCACTCCCAGACAACCAGTACGAGCTCTACGACGCCTACCTGTCCTTCCTCGGCTCGACCCGGACCAGCGCACCGGGCCCGTTCGGCGAGCGGCGAACGGACCTGCTCGAGCACCTTGGCCGCGCCCGGCTGGAGACCGACAGCCCACTGGTCGCCACCGCCCGCGACTGGACCACGCGCAACGTGCCGGCCGCTGAGCTCACGAACGGCTGGCAGGACCAGCTGGTAGCCTTCCTCGCCTCAACCGGCCCGCTGGTGATCCGCGGCGATGACCTGTCGTTCCTGCACCACAGCTTTGCCGAACACCTCGCCGCCACGGCGGTCGCCCGCACCCTGCCCGACCGGTTCGACCCAGACGACGACGCCTTCACGATGCTGCTGCACAGCGCGCGACCGAAGGAAACCGGCCGGCACGCCAGAGCCGTCTTGCTGCACTACGCCCACCTGCGGGCGGCAGAGGCAGACCCGATGCTCCGCTGGATGCACGCCGGCAGCGCCGACCAGCACCTGCTCGCCGCACGGCTGCTCGCACGTCATCTGCCCGCCGGTGCGGCGGGGGTGGATGCGTTCCTGAAGACGGTGCACGCCTGGGCCATGACCACCCAGCACACCGGCGGTGAGATCCTGCGTCAAGCCTGTCGAGCCTCCCACCATCCCGGTCTCGTCACCTGGCTGCTCGGCCTGATGCGGGACCGCCGCGCCCCCTGGCAGACCAGGGTCGACACCGCTGCGGCCCTCACGACCCGGCTGCGCGGCAAACACACCGCAGAGGCGATCACACTGCTGACGGCGATCATCGACGATGCCTCTGTGCCCGTCGATTACCGGGTCGACGCGGCCGAAGCTCTCGCGAACAGCGGCGCTGGCGAACGGGAGACGGCCGACCGGGGGCTTCGATCGATCCTGCGGGATCCGCTCGCCACGGGTACGCACTGCAGGACCGCGGCCGTCGTGCTGTCCGCGTTCGGCCCCAGCGCACGAACCTACGCGGTGGACGCGTTGTCCCTGCTGATCACCGACTTCGACACCCCAACCGATGATCTCGTCGAAGCGTCCACAGGGCTGGTCGAGATCGGCGTCGAGTTCCACGAACGCTGTGCCGAGGTCTTCCTCGCTGTCCTGCATGATCCGGTGGACAGCATGGTTGGGCGGCGGGACGCGGCGTTGGGGCTGGCCTCGCTGGGGCCACAACATCTCCTGGACGCCGTTACCGAGTTGACGACACTGATCTCCAATCACCGCTTCAGCGTTATCGATCGGGCATCCGCCGCCGAGGTGCTCGGTGAGCTCGGTCCACAACATCGGCTCACCGCTGGTGAACTACTGATCTCGATGTTCGCCGAACCCGGCATCAGAACTTTCGAGCGAGCCGAGGTAGCGTCCCGGCTCGGTCAACTCGGACCAGAGTTCACCAACCTGGCCATAACAGAGCTGCGCTCCGTGATCTCGGATCCGCATGCGGACGGAAACGACATCGTGTCCGCCGCCCGGAACCTCGCCGACCTGGGCCCCGAGTTCCGGGGCGAGGCTGCCGAAAATATGTGGAAAGTCTACGACGACCCCCTAACCAGCAACTGGCGCCGCACCCTCCTGCTCCGCCACATCCTCCTCCTGGGCAGCGAACCCGACAGACAACGTGCTTTGCAAGAATTGCGTGACATGGCGGCCTCTTATGGCGCAGATCCGACGGAACGTTGCCGTGCGGCAGAATATCTTTTGGCGGCCGGCCCCGAGTTCCATGTTGAGGCCAGCGAACGCCTGCGAAGCCTGACCGACGGACGATTCGACCCCAAGGTCGCCGCGAAGGCGTGGAGTGAGTTGCTCCACTTTGGAACGACATTCCAACACGATGCTCACGATGCTCTGCTCAACCTGATCACATCGGAGGGCCTGTACGCCGACATACCATCCAACGCATCGTTCGCACTGTCATCGTCACATGCCGAACACATCAAGTCGGCCGCCAACGCCTTGAACGTCCTTTTGGGCGACAAGAATCGTTCCTTCCGGTCCCGGGTCTCGGCGATCGAGGGACTCGTTCGACTGGGCCGCAAGTATCACCGGCACGCGGTGACGAAATTGTGTGAACTGCTCCAATCCGCGACCGCCGTCGATCCGGACTTTCACTTCGCGGTTAGCAACTTCACCCACTTGGGACGTGGTATTCGGGCAGAAATCGCGGAGACGATGCACCGCGTCGCACGAGACTCGCGTTCACCATCCAGTAGACGATGGCGAGCGATCAAAGTCCTGGACAGGCTTGGTATCACGCCCGACCCAGAAGTGATTGGCGCGTTGTCCACCATAATGAGGGATGAGTCAGCCGAAATGAGCACGCGCCAAGAGGCCGCATGCGTACTGGCGGAGGCCGCCCCGGATCACCTCACCGAGGCCATCGAACTGGTTTTCGACATTCGCGAAATGTGGCGACCTTATGATTGGCGAAGGAGCGTGTTCAAACTCGCACACCTTGGAGCAGACCTCGCACCAAACGTCCGCCAATTAATCGAAAGCGATACGCCGGTTTATTGCCGCAGCTCCGCTACCACGCTGCTCAGCTTCCTCGAATCCAACTCGAGAACGTTCGCTAGAGCGACTTCAGAACACCTGGCAGACGACCAACTACTGGAAGCCGATCTGCGTTTGGAATGCTGGCAGTTCCTCGTCGATCTTGATCCAACCATCAGAACCCTCGCAGCCACTCGCCTCCGGCAGGTGTTCAAGGACGAGAATGAGCGAATCGAAACCCGCTCGAGAGCAGCAAGGGAATTGGTCCGCATTGAACCGCGCGACCGACAGCAAGTAGCCGGATTCCTTCGCCACAACACCGAGGACCCGAACTTGTCCGCAGACGAACGACATACCAGCCTGCTGCATCTGCAAGGTCTGAGCAGCCGGCTAATTGACTCGTTCGACCCCTTCTCCCTGGCCCTCGCTCACGACCCCCGAACCAGTCCGCAGAGCCAACGTCAACTACTCACCTGGCTCCCTCGAAAGTTGCGCACCGAGATCGAACATCGCCTGCTGAGCGACCGATCCGTTCCTATCGCGGACAGGCTTCCCGCGCGCGACTTCTGGGACGACCTACCGCTCGAGGCCGAGGCTGAAGTCGAGGTCCGGGACGCGCTCGCAGCGTTCGAGTCGCGACCACGGGAGCGAGTCGACGCAGCGGCGGCACTCGCAAAATTGTCCTGGCAGTTGATCCCCGAGGCCACCCGCCTGCTGGGTGAACTCGTCCAGCAACGGTGCGCCCCAAACTATGCGCGGCGGAAGCTGGCAGAACTGAGCCACCAAGCCCGACAGGATGTTCTGACCTGGGCGGCGACGCAAGTAATGAATGACGCCCAGCCACGCCGCGTTCGTTACCGCGCCGCAAGCCTCGTTACGGACCTGACCGCGCATCCACCACCCGCTGTCACAGATTTCATTCACCAGGTCGCGCAGGCCGAGCGAACCTCCGATCGCGACAGGGTCGACGCGCTGTTCGCCTTACAGCATTTCGACCGACTCCGAGCCGTACGTGACGACGAACGGCAAAGCCCCGCAACCCGCTGGCGCGCCGCAACCAAGTTGCTCGACAGGAAGACCGAAGACCGAACAGCAGGCCTCGCGCTGCTCGGTTCGATCGCCACGAATCGCAGTATCCGACCAGCCCTGCGCTGGCGCGTCGCCGCATCCCTTGCCCGGTTGGGTATACCTGGCCGCGACCTGGCAGTGAACACCCTGTACTCCATGGTTAGCGATCCGACGCTACCCACCACGGCCAGAGCCAAGGCAGCCAGCGCGCTCAACAACGTCACCCCCAGCCGCCGACGTCAGATACTGACCATGCTGAGCGGCATGTCTACCGACAACCCCGCGCATCGCTTACACGTCCTCGCCGCGATCGCTGACATCGACCCCACAGCGGCGGTGCCGGAGCTCAGAGCCACGAGCAGAGACCAGAGCATCGGCGCGCTGACCCGGCTCCGCTATGCCGAGACACTGGTCACCCTCCAACGAAACCAACTAGAGACAGCGGCCGTCGTAGCCCGGACCATCGCGCATGAACAGTCCGTGGCCCCCCACCTCCGGATCCACGCCGCCAGAAACCTGGCCAACTGGAGTGAACTGTGCCGCGCGGAGGCCCGCGAACTGATCCACCGCCTCACCGTCTGACAAGCGTCCTCAAGCGCACCTCTGCGATCAGCAGCTCGACCGGGACGGCGACCGCGAGGGGGATCAGGAAGCCAACACCGCCCTGCGCACCGAGCCCAGAGGAACCCGACGATCTCCCCGCTGCTCCGATCGGTGATCAGTGCCAACACGGCGGCCGGCTCGGGCAGCTGGTACCCAGACCAGAACGCCGCCGCCATAGGGCCTGCCAGGCGCCGACCACCAACAGCGGCGGCAGCACACCCCGGGCAAGGCTCGACAGCCAGTTGCCCCCGCGCCGGCGGCCGGCTCTCCGGCGTCGCGACGTCATCTCGGTGCGGCATGCCTGATCAGCTCCCGGAGCCTGCTGGTCGTCTCCGCCACGATGTCCTCGGCACTCGGCTGACCCTGCAGTGTGCTCGTTTCAAACCCGTCCATTGTGCCTTCGAACGCACCAGGGACACGAACGCACACCGCTGCGGCCTCGCGCCGAACAACACCTGCTCGTGTCGCCGTGCTGTCGCGATCCGGACCACGTAGCCGCGTAGCCGCTCCTGGGAGCGGTTGGGAGCGGGCTGTGGGAGCAAACTGGGAACCGAATAGGCCATCGAACGACAGCGAACCGCACTCAACCGCTTTGAACCGACGTTGGCGACCTGCAGGAGTCATGTTTCTGCAGGTCAGAGCACTTGTTGATCTACGTTGACACGGTAGGGGTCACTGGTTCAATCCCAGTATCGCCCACCAGCATGTTTTCGCTGGTCAGAAGCCTCATTCCTCCTCGTGAGGAGTGGGGCTTCAGTCTTGTGTCGGGGCCAGATGGGGCATGGCGGCTTTCTTACCGTCCTGGCTCTCGATCATGAGTCTCGTGATGACCGGTCCTAGATGCGGGAACCAGCCGGTCAAGCGAGCACGTTCGGTAGCCGTGAGCGCGAGCAGGCTGGCTTCCCATCGCGTCTCCAAGGCGTCCAGGATCTGCTTGCGCATGACGTCGGTCACATGGTCGTAGACCCGGGCGATGCCCTTCATCTTCTGTCCCAGCCGTGCCCGACGGGCCACCTCGGGCACGCCGTCCTCGGTGAGCCAGGTGGCGTGGGTGTGGCGACCTTCGTTGAAGGTGAACCAGGGCAGGATCGCTGACATGTGATCAGCAGCACAGGGATCGTCGACGTGGACGCCGTCCCAGGCCGTCCGCCAGAACCGCTGCCGGAAGTTCGACCGTCGCCACGGATGGCCCTCTGGAGTGGCGAACGTGGCAGTCGAGCAGCAGTTCGTAGAACACCGCGAGGCTCGGCGGCAACTCCACCCATCGGGTGCCCGCCGGGCCGCACAGGCAGTTCAGCCACATCACGCCTCTGACCCTGCTACGAGAAAGCCCGACCTCCCAACTGAAGGATTCATGCCTTTGAGCCAAGCCATCGCGCAGCTGCCATGTGGACCCACAAGGCATGGCTGGGCGGTTCCTGCCGCAGTCACTGCCGGCCAAGCAGCGCCTTGGCGCCTACGCCGGCTGGTGCAACACGGTCGAGGGCAACACCACCTTCCCGCCCGGGACACCGTCGCCACCTGGGCACAGCAGACCGACCCCGGCTTCCGGTTCGCGGTCAAGCTGCCCAAGGTCGTCACGCACGAGCGCCGGCTGGCCGGTGTCGAGACCGAGATGCGGACATTCCTGGACGCGATCGAACCGCTCGGCGAACGGGCGATCCTGTGGACCAAGTTGCCCGGCTCGTTCGGCCCAGCGGAGGTCGACGCCCTCGGCCGCTTCCTGCGCCGGCACCGGTCCAACCCGCGGGCCTGTTCTGAACTGACCGAGAGGCCATGGCGGTCTTCAGGCAGTTCGGACGGTGAGCACCGCGGAGAGCAGCTTTCGGGTGTAGTCGTGCGCGGGATCCGTGCGCACGACGCGCCATTCGCCCGTCTCCACGGCGACGCCCTTGTGCAGCACGACGACGTGTTCGGCAAGTGCGGACACGGTCGCCATGTCGTGGGTGATCAGCAGGTATGACAGCGCCAGTCGCGCCTGCAGCTCCCGCAGCGTGTCCAGGATGCGGCCACGCACGGACAGATCCAGGGACGCGGTCGGTTCGTCGAGCACCACGAACTCGGGTTCGGTGACCACCGCGCGTGCGACGCCGGCTCGTTGTTGCTGGCCGCCGGACAGTTCTCGCGGATAACGCTCCCACAGCCCGGGGTCGAGGTGAGCCAGTTCGAGGGCGTGCTCGGCTCGTGCCCGCCGCTCGGTGTCTGGCAGGTGCGGGAAGTGGATGTCCAGGGGCTCGGTGACCGACTCGCCAAGCGTGCGCCTCGGGTTCAGCGCCAGCTCCGGTTCCTGCAGGACGATCGATGACTTCCGGCGGAACTCGGCGATCCGCTCGCGGGAGAAGCCGGCGAAGTCCGCGCCGTCGACCAGCAGCCGTCCGCTGTCGAAGTTCTCCGCGCCGAGGCAGATCCGCCCCAGGGTGGACTTGCCGGAGCCGCTCTCGCCGATGAGACCGAGTGTCGTGCCGGGCGACACGGTCAGCGACACACCTTTCACCGCTTCGACGGTGTTGCGGCCTCGGCCGTAAGTCTTGTGCACGTCCGCCAGCACCAGCTCGGTCACCGGGCCTCCTCCTCGCCGGCCGCGGCGGCCACCAGCAACCGGGTGTAGTCGTTGGCGGGCGCGGCGAACACCGCGCGCACGGGTCCGTCCTCCAGAACGCGACCAGAGCGCATCACCGACACCCGGTCGCAGTAGTTCGACACGACGCCGAGGTCGTGGGTGACGATCAGCACGCTCTTGCCGTCCTCATGGCAGATGCGGCTCAGCAGGTCCAGGATCTCCCGCTGCACGGTCACGTCAAGCGCGGTGGTCGGCTCGTCGGCGACGACCAGTTCCGGCGCCAGCATCAGCGACATCGCGATCACGACCCGCTGTGCCATCCCACCCGACAACTCCCCCGCGTAGCCCGACAGCACCCGTCGCGGCCGCCGGATCTCCACGCGCTCCAGCATTTCCCTCGCCGCGTGGTCGGCCCACTTCCCTGACTTGCCGTGTGCCCTACCGACCTGGCGGAACTGCCGGTCCAGGCGTTGGACCGGATTCAGGGCGCTCCACGGTTGTTGTGGGACGAAGCCGATCCGCGCACCCCGCAGGCGCCGCAGTTCCCGCCCCGACAGCGACTGGAGATCGATACCGCCGAACTCGGCGGCGCCGGCCACCAGTCGTCCGTTGCGTGGCAGCATCCGCAGCGCCGCCCGCAGTGACACCGACTTGCCGGAGCCGGTCTCACCGATGATGCCGACGAACTCACCGGCGTCGATGCGGAAGGACACGTCGTCGACGACCCTGGTCGTCCGGCCGTGTCGGGTGAACTCGACGGCCAGGCCGTGCGCGGCGAGCAACGGCATGCCAGCTCGATTGTCCACTGTGGATGCCAGTACTTCGGAACTCGTCACTGGATCTCCCTGGCGAAGTGCGTGTCGAGGCTGTCGGCGATGAGGTTGAACGCGACGATGGCCCACACCAGCGCGAGGCTGGGGAACAGGACCGGCCACCACTGTCCGTTGGTGATCCCGGTGACGCCGGACTGCACCATCGCACCCCAACTCGGTGTGGGTGGCGCGATGCCGAGGCCGAGGAACGACATCGCGCCGATCGCGCCGAGTGCGAGTGCGCCCCCGACACTCGCCTGGCTGAACACCGCGCCGCTCACGTTGGGCAGAATGTGCCGGCGCAGCACGTGGATCTTGCTCGCGCCGATGACGTCGGCGAAGAACACGTACTTGGACTCACGAATATGTAGGGCTTCTGACCGGGTGAGCCGGATGAACCGAGGCATGTTGAGGACCGCGATGGTGACGATCAGCACGATCGTGCCGCCGCCGCTGACCTGCACGATCGCCAGGATCAGGATCAGCAGCGGAAATGCCTGGAACCCGTCGACCAGGCGCATGATCGGTTCGGCGAACCGGCTGCGGGTACCCGCGAGCAGTCCGAGGAAGGTGCCCGCGACGAGTGCGATCACCGTGCCGCCGAGCGCGATCGGCAGATCGGCCGCGCCCGAGGCGAGTGTGCGCACGAGCACGTCTCGACCAGCCGAGTCGGTGCCGAACCAGTGTTGCGCGGACGGTGCCCGCAGCACCTCGTCGACATCGATCGCGTCCGTGTCGCCCGCCAGTTTCGCGACAACCGCGCCACCGATGAGCACCACGAGCATCCCGAGACCGATCCACGCCCCGCGCGGTCCGCGTCGACGCGCACCGCGCCGTGCGGAACTCGCCACGGCGGGCACCCCGGTGGGGTCCGTCAAGGTCATCGTGGACTCGCCTCCTACGCCTTTGCCCGGACCCGGGGGTCCAGCAGCAGGATCAGGATGTCGATAAGCAGGAACAGCACCACCGTGATGCCGCCGAAGACGAGCACGATGCCCTGTACGACCGGCAGGTCGAGTTTGAGGATCGCGTCGACGCCGAACGCCGCGGCGCCATCGAGACTGAAGATCTTCTGCATGATCGCGTTGCCACCGATCAGCGCACCGGAGACGATCGCGACCGTGGTCAGGATCGAGGTCCTGGACACGATCAGCGCGGACACGAAGACCCGCCACGGGGACAGCCCGAGCGCACGGGCGTACTCGGTCTGCGGTGCGGCCAGGGTCGACACCAGACTCGACCGGGTCACCTTGGCGAACACCGCGGACAGCGCCAGGCCGAAGCTCAGCACCGGCAACACCAGTTGCGCGGCCGCCGCGCCGAACGCGTCCCAGTCGCCGGCCACTACCGCGTCCACGACCACGACGCCGGTAACGTGCGGCGGCACGGTCTGACTCAGTGCCAACTGGCCGACCGGCGCGGGCAGCCAGCCCAGTTCGAAGAAGAACACGAAGATCAACACAAGTGCGAACACGAACTCCGGCACCGACTGCAGGACCGTCACCACCCCCCGGCTGGCCCGGTCCGGCCACGCCGCCCGGAAGTAGGCGCCGACGGCCCCCAGCCCGATACCCGCCACCACCGCGACGACCAGCGCCAGCACGCCGAGCACGGCATCCAGCGGCAGTCGGGTGAACAGTTCGTCGGCGACCGGCTGCCGGGTGAAGTAGGACCGGCCGAGATCGGCCCGGAACAGGCCGCCGAGGAAGCTCGTGTACTGGTCCCACAGGCTCCGGTCGAGACCGAGGCTCCGTTCGGTCTGGGCGATGGCCTCCGCCGAGGCGTACTCACCGGCCACCGACGAGGCCGCGCTCGCCCCGGAGATCCGGACCATCCAGAAGGCCAGCGAGGCGACCGCGAACAAGGACACCGGGATGGCCACCAGCCGCCCGACGATCATCTTGACGGGTATGCGTCGCATTCTGACTCGCTCCCTCGGCGGCGCCGACTACCGGCAGGATGCCTTGGCCATGGTGAAGTCGTTGCCGAAACCGGTGGTCGGCACGTCGGTCACGCAGGTGTTGCGCACGTTGATCGTCGAGCGGTCCACCAGGTACACGGCTGGCTGCTCGGTGGCGATCAGGTCGGCGAGCCGTCCGGTCTTCTCGGCGGTGACCGACTCGTCGTCCTGGCCGGCTCGCAGGTCGGCGGCGAGCTTGTCGATCTCCGGACTGCAGGTACCCGTGTAGTTCTGGATCCCGCCGCAGCCGAGGGACAGCCAGGCCGAGTAGCCGGGGTTGCCGGCGGCCGGCGTCTCGCCCATCAGGAAGGCCTGCATCTTTCCGGCCACACCATCGGCTTTGTACTGCACCGCGGACGGGACGTTCCTGATCCGTACGTCGATCCCGACGGGCTTGAGCTGTTGCTGGATCAACACGGCCAGGTTCTCCGCGTACGCGCCCGGCTGCGCGCTCGACACGCTCAACTCGAAGCTGACGTTCGCCACGTTCGCCTCGGCGAGCAACGCCTTGGCCCGGTCGAGGTCGTGCTGGTAGTTCTCGCCGCCGCCGAACTCGCCGTATGCCTGGGAAAGTCCGTGGGCGGCCGGCTTGGCGAACCCCCGGTAGACGGCGGTCTGGATGGCGTCGCGGTCCAGCGCGAGGGAGATCGCCTGGCGGACCTCGGGTTTGCCGAGCACCGGGTCGTTGACGTTGAAGCCGAGCCAGTCCCGGCCGGGGTTGTCACAGCTGACCAGGTTGACCGAGCCCGCGTCCTGCATGCTCTCCAGTTGGGTGTAGTCCAGTCCCGTGGTCTCGGCGGCCTGGCCGGTCTGCACCAGCTGGATGCGCGAGGACGCCTCGGGGACCGTACGCAGCACGATCTTCTCGAGGTTGCCCCGTTCGCCGGTGTAGTTGGGGTTCTTGCCGAAGGTCAGCTGTTGGGAGGTGAACTCGGTGAGCGTCCACGGACCGAAGTCCGCGGTGTGGTCGGTGAGGTACTTCGTGGCCCAGGGGTCGTCGGGAGTCACGTGCGCCTTGGCTTCCGTGCTGTCCAGGATCAGCGCGGCGTTGCCCGCCAGTGTGTAGGGGGCCAGCACGCTGGCCTGCGTGAGATTGAGCGTGAACTGGCTGGGGCTCGTGATCGTGATCGTGTTGTCCGGGTCGAATCCGCCGACGGTGAACCACAGCGTCTTCGCGGAGGCGTCCACGGCCTTGAGCCGGTCGATCGACCACGCGACGTCCTGCGCGGTGAGCACGTTGCCCGAGGCGGACTTCACATCCTCGCGCAGCGTGATGTCGATGCCCAGGCCGTCCTCGGTGACCGACCAGGACTTCACCAGCGGTGAATCCTTGGTGATCTTGGGCGGCACATCAGGGGTGCAGCTGCCCTCATCGCGGCCAGCGGTCGTGTCCAGTTCGAGCAACCGGCTGTGCATGACGTCGCCGACGGTCTTCGACGCCTCGCTGGAGTACGTTGCCCGGTCGACGCCCTGGAAGTCCTGTGCCAGGACGAAGATGTAGGTGCCGGAGCCCGCCGACGCGTCGGAGCCTCCCGAGCCGCACGCGGCCAGGAGGCCCGCCGTCGCGACGACCGCGGCGGCAGCGGTCAGCCTCCGCCGGAAATGTGTGGTGGACATGATGTGTGCAGCTCCTGTTCGGGATCAGGCGTTGGCACTGCGGCTGCCGGCGCGCAGTGCCTCGAGATAGGCGTACGCCTTGGGCACGTCGGTCACGACCGTGCCGTGGGCGGGGGCGATTGCGGCAGGGCTGGTCAGTTCGACGAGCCGGTGGAACTGCTGGATCGTCTCGTCGATGTCGAGCAGTTCGAGGCCACTCACGATCTCGGTCATCGGGGCGTACACGTCGGCGCCGGGGGTGAAGCCGAGTTCCTCGGTGGTGAAGCCACAGGCATCCTGACTGTGCCAGTGGAAGTAGGCGAACCCGTCGGCGGGGAAGAGCGTGCGCGAGCCATGATCGAAGCCCCACACGGAGTTCGGCAGGTCCTTGAACAGGGCGTGCACGATCTCGAACTCGCGCCCGCCGAGATCGAGCCGTTCACCGGGAGCCATCGGCCGGTAGGCCTGATCGGGCACCTCGGGGTGGTACAGGAAGTAGTCGCGGGTGTCTCCGACGACGGTCAGTCCCGGCCAGCGCCGGTGCAGCAGGGTCAGCGCGCCACCGTGCGGGATCTCCGGATGGGTCGGCAGAACATAGTCCAGTGGCCTGCCCGCCAGCGACTTGTCCAGCGCGGCCTCGAAACCGGGCCACAACGCCGGATGCCCGGTGTCCACCAGCAGGGTCTTTTCCCGGCCCAGCACCAGGTAGGCGTTGAGCGCGGAATGGCTGACGTCCGGTTTGGACCGGTCGAGAAAGATCGCCGAGCAGCCGCCGAGCCAGCACACGCCGTCGGCGATCCGCCGCGGGAAGCGGTCGTGCACGAGATACCTGCCGTACACGTCGAGCAGGTCGTCGAGGTCCGGTTCCATCACGCGGCTCCCAGCGTCCGGCGCGCGTAGGCGAGGTGTCTGCGCACGTTCTCGGCTCCTTCGATCACACAGCCGTGGTACGGGCAGAGCCGCTCGATCTCCCGACCGGCGAAGACGGCGTCCAGGTTGTCGAGCAGTGGTTGCTTCTCGGCGTCACGCATCCAGTAGAAGCGGGTGAAGATGTGGTTCTTGACCTGCTCGAAGTCGACCTGCCCCCGGATCTCCTCGGTCCTCATCGGCACCTCGGCGAAGAAGTCGCTGGAGAACAACGTTCTCGTGGTCCGGTCGTAGAGCCAGGCGAACCCCAGCGTGGTCAGGTTCGTGTGCAGCAGCTCAAGTCTGCCGGCACCGAAGTCCACTTCGGACGGACGGTCGGACTCGAGGTCGATGGCACGGCTGTTGCCAGCTGGCAACAGGAACACCAGTTCGGTGTCCGGCACCTTGCCGTCGAAGCCATCGTGTTCGAACCAGCGCAGCAGATGCCCCGCACCGGCGAAGAAGATCCGGCGGACGCCGAAGGCCGACACGACGGCCGGGAGGTTACCGATCTCGTCCGCCTCGTTGCGATCGGCGTAGATCTCCAGTTCCCGCCCGCCGAGCAGACCGCGGATCTGCTCGAGCACCTGTTCCTGGTGCAGCCGGACACCGGTGCCGATCAGCAGCGCACGGCCGTCGCCGAGCAGCAGGTAGCAGCCGATGGGTTCGAACCCGGTCACGCCGGGCGCACGCCAGCTGAGACGCCCGTCGATCGGCACGATGCCGCCGAGGCGGTACAGCCCGGGGGCCAGCTCGATCGCGGTCATGACAGCGGCTCCAAGGTGCTCGGTCCGGAGATGCTTTCCTGGTTCTCCTCGACGACCTCCAGCGCCCGTTCGGTCACCTCGGTCAGGTGGCGTCCGCTCAGCGGTGCGCCGTGCGCCGAACACACCGTGTCGACCGGCCGGCGGCTGATCAGCGCGCGATAACGCGCGACACCGGCTCCCGTGCGGTGATAGCGCATACCGACGAACGGCAGCGCGAACCTCCGCACACCGGCCGGCGGCGCCGCGTCGGGTACCTCGTCGGGGAACAGACCACACACCTCGGGTGCGTGGTCGTGTACGTAGCCGAGGCCGTCGGCGCTGAACAGGACACGGCCCGCGGTCTCGTAGCCCCAGAGGCTGCCGGACAGGTCGTACCAGATCGGATCGAGGAAGGCGAAAGACGTGTCGCCGAGGTCGAGTTCGTCGCCATGCCGCGTGCGTCGCAACCGGTTGGCGATCTCGGGGAAGTACAGGTGGTATTCGCGGGTGTCGCCGACGGCCACCGCCTCGGGGTAGCGCGTCAGGAGCCTACCGAGATTGCCCGCGTGCGGGATCTCCTGGTGGGTCGGGAAAACGTAGTCCACCGTGCGACCGGCCAGGCACTCGTCGAGCTGACGCTGGATGCCGTCCCACTGTGCGTAGTGCCCGGTGTCCACCAGCAGCGTCTTCTCGCTGCCGACAACAAGGTAGGCGGACAGGTGTTCGTGCGTCGTGGCACCCTTGCGGGTCGGCCAGGCACCGGAGTCCGAGCAACCGCCCAGCCAGTACCGGCCGGGGGCGAACTGCCGGGGAAGCCGGTCGGTGACCGGGTACGCCGTCGTGGTCATGCGTGCCTCATTTCGGTGAGGTCGGCCAGGGCGGAACGGGTGTCGGCGAAGGCACGCGCCACCGTGGCCGCGCCGCTCAGCACCCGACCGTGCACCGGAGCGATCCGCTCGACCTCGTACGCGTCGGCGACCCGGTCGTACGCCTCGATCACCTCGGGGGCGCTCGCGCCGGGTAGCCAGTTCACGCGTCGCGGCAGTTCGTCGAGCACCGCCGTCCGGCCGGGAAGGTCCTCGGGATCTTTCGCGACGACCGGGGCGTGCGCACTGTCCAGATGGGACCATCCGAAGAAGTCGCTGCTGAACAGCGTACGGGTGGATTCCTCGTACACCCACTGGGTCAGGAACATCTCCTTGACCGGCGCGTCGAGCCAGTGGAACCGGACGCCGTCGTCGAACTCGGTGGTCGTGCCGTTGCGTGCGAGCACGATCTCCCGGCGACCGAGGAAGGTTCTCGACTCCGCTTCGTCGGCGGCCGGGTCGTTGACCCACTCGAGGATTCCGCCGCCGCCACCGAACAACAGTCGGGCGTCGTCACGCAGTCCGAGCAGGTAGCCGAGGTTGCCGATGCAGTCGAACTCGTTGCGGGTGGGAAAGATCCACACCGCGCGGTCCCCAACCAGCTCCGCGACCGCCTTCTCCAGTTCCTGGCGCATGATCGCGGGCCCGGCGTCGAGGAAGATCGCGGCCGTCGGCGTCCTCAGCAGGTAGCAGTTGAGGGGTTCCCACCGTCCCGGCAGGTCAGGTGCCCAGGTCAGATCCTGGACGGGCACCGTCGTGCCGATACGGAAGAGCCTGTCCGGCACGAGTTCGGTGACCGCGCTCATCGGCCCACCGCCGCCGGCGCGAGCATCGAGGCTTTGAGCAGGTGCTCGCGCGCCCTGGCCGGATCAGCCGCCACATCGCGCAGGTGGGCTTGCTGACGGGTGCGTTCCCGCTCGTCCTGTTGTTGCAACGTTTCGTAGTTGCGGTGGGTGACGACGCGGACGTAGTCGCGGGCCACGGCCCGGCGGGTGAGCTCGTAGCTCTCCAGCGGCTCGTGATCACCCTTCGTCGCGGCCACGATGGCCGACGCGGCGGCCGCCGCGTCGGCGATGCCACTGTTCATGCCCATACCGCCGAGTGGGTTGTTGATGTGCGCGGCGTCCCCGGCCAGCAGCACGGACTTGTGCCGGAAGCTGTCCGCGACACGCTGGTGTACGTGGTAGATCCGGGCGTGGGCGACCTCGTAGCCGCGATGTAGCGGCGCGATGGCCTGCAGGCGTCGCTGTATCTCGGCGGGTTCGAGTGCTTTCTTCCCGGCCTGTTCGCCGGCCGGGATCGGGAACAGCACCCGCCAGTGCACCGGGGTTCGCAACAGGACGAGCCATTCGACCGGATCGGAGATGTAGTTGACCGTCGCGATGTCCGGCATCAGTTCGGCGAAGTCCTCCGGGGTGGAGACCACCAGGAACTGCTCCGGATAGGTCATACCGACGAACTCGATACCGAGGCCGCGCCGGATCGCGCTACGCGAACCGTCCGCCGCGATCACCCAGCGTGCGCGGATCCGCGCACCGTCCTCGACGGTCAGTTCCGCACCGGTGTCGCCGGCGCGGACGTCGGTGACCTTCGCGCCCATCGTGATCGTGACGTTGGGCATGGTCGCCAGGTCGTCCGCGATGATCCGCACCAGGTTGCGTTGTTCGCTCTGGAGCCGGTACGGGAATCGGGTGTCCCCGACCAGCGCCGCGAGATCGAAGTGGGCGACGATCCCGTTGACGCGATCCCGGTACTGGTAGGTGTCGGAGACCAGCCCCACCTCGTGCAACGCGTCCGCGACCCCGAGGTCGTCGAGGATCTCGAGCGTGGGCGGGTGGAAGGTGGACGCTCGCGACTCGGTCGGGTCGTCGGAGAGTTCGTTCGCCATCTCGAGAACGGTGACCCGCAGGCCGGTGCGTGCCAGCATGAGCGCCGCCGTCGCACCGACCGGTCCGAGGCCCACGACGGCGACGTCGCACACGTCTGTCCCATCGTCACTTCGGGAACCGCTTGGGCCGAGGTTCACGGATCCTCCTGAAACTCACAGCTCTCACACTGCGGGAACCGCTAGCTCGGTATGTGGAAGCGGACACTAAGCGCGGGATCGCCTCGGGTCAAGAGGAGTTGCGGAAAAACCTGTGGTCAGGGGTCTACCCGAGGGCGTCGCCGATCTCCTTCGCGCCGGTGACGACCAGATCGATGATCTTCGCGCGGTCGGCCTGCTGCAGGCGATAGAGCGGGCCGGCGACCCCGATCGCCGCGAGCGGCTCACCCTGCCTGCGGATCAACGCGGCGGCGCCCCATATCCCCTCGTCGACCTCACCGAAGCTCTCCACCCAGCCGGTTCGTCGCACGATCTCCACATCGGACTCGATCTGGTCGCGTTCGGACGAGCCGAGGTCGCCGACCGTCTCGAGGTAGCGATGTCGATCCTCCGACGGCATCGAGGCCAGGAGCACCCGCGCCGCCGAACCACGGTGCAGCGACATCGGCTGCCCAGGGTCGAACTGCAGTCGCACGGGATGGCTGGACTCGACGCGATCGATGCACATCGCGCTCCACCCGACCCGCTTGATGAGCAGGGTCGTCTCCCGCCCCGAGCCCGCCACCGAACGCAGCACCGGCCGGGCGACGCTCTCCAGGGTGTCCCCCGCCGCCCGCGCGGCTCTGGCCAGACCGACGAACAACCAGCTCAACCGGTACACGCCGGCACCGACGTCCTCGACGAGGCCGGTCTCCCGCAGGACCGACAGGTACCGGTAGACCGAGCTGATCGGCATCCCCAACGCCGAGGCGAGGTCGGTGGCCGAGCGGGTGTGGTCACGTTCGTTGAACACCAACAACAGGTGGAGCATCTTGCGGGAGCTCTCCGCGCCGCTGCGCCTCGTCTTGTCCGAAGCGGGCTCCGTATCGGGCACCGCACCTCCTCCGAAGGTAGGAAAGTCTTGACCAGAAGCGAGCAGGACCTTAGCGTGTCTCGCATAGCGCAAATCAAGCTCTCACACTGCGGGAACGCAAGCAAGACTCCCCATTTCGAAGGATGATCCCGCACATGCTTCGCCACATTGTCGTCCTCCGGTGGATCCCAGCGGCCACGGAGGAGCAGAAATCCACGGCAGCACGTGGTTTCCACACTCTGCCCGGCGCGATCCCCCAGATCCGCGCACTGCGGTGCGGCGCCGATCTGGGGCTCGCCGCGGGCAACCACGACTTCGCCGCCGTCCTCGACTTCGACACCGTCGAGGACTGGCGTGCTTACCAGGACAGCCCGGCACACCGCGAGTTCATCGCCAGGGACATCAAACCCATCCTCGCGGATCGCACCGCGATCCAGTTCCATGTGGACTGATCTCGAGACCGACTACCGGGACGCCGGGTTCGGCGCCGCGCTGAGTCCCGGGACCAGGCCCGCCCTGCTCGTCGTGGACCTCGTCCGCGCCTATGTCGACCCGGCATGCCCGCTGTACGCCGGTGTGGAATCCGTGGTGGAGTGCGCGGCGCGGCTCGCGGCCGACGCGCGGGAACTGGGCCACCCGGTCATCTTCACCTACGTGTCCTATCGCGACGGTGCGGACGGCGGCCTGTTCTACCAGAAGGTCCCGTCGCTGCGGTTCTTCCTCGAGGGTTCGCCGTTCGCCGCTCCCCCACCGCAACTGACGCCAGAGCCGGACGACCTGGTCGTCACCAAGCAGTACCCCAGCGCGTTCTTCGGCACCTCCCTCGCCTCCACGCTCACCGCCATCGGCGTCGACACCGTGGTCGTGACCGGGGTGAGCACGAGCGGCTGTGTGCGCGCGACCGCCCTCGACGCGCTGTGCCACGGATTCCGGCCGGTGGTCGTGACCGACGGGGTCGGTGACCGCGACGCGCGTCCACATGAGGCCGCGTTGTTCGATCTGGCGGCGAAGTACGCGGATCTGCTCGACAGCGACGGCGTCCGGGCGATGTGGCGGGCCGCGGCATGAGCGTGCACAGCTTCGCCGCGGACCGGCTGCGAGCACGGATGTCGACCGGACCACCCCTGCTCGCCGCCGGATGTCACGACGCGCTGACCGCACGGCTGGCGACCGAGGCGGGTTTCGAGGCGGTGCACCTGTCCGGCGCGGTGGTGAGCGCCACCAGCCTCGGCCTCCCCGATCTGGGTTTCGCCGGGGCGACCGATCTCATCGACGCGCTGCGCCGGGTGACCACCGGTACCGACCTGCCGGTGGTGGCCGACGCCGACAACGGTTACGGCGACGCGATCCAGGCCCAGGAGACGACCCGCCGCTACGAGGCAGCGGGCGCCGCCGCGTTGCACCTCGAAGACCAGGTCATGCCCAAGCGGTGCGGACACCTCGGTGGCAAACGCCTCCTGCCGATCAGGGAAGCCGCCGCCAGGATCACCGCGGCCGCACACGCCCGCCGGCGTCTGCTGGTGATAGCCCGCACCGACGCGCTCACGGTGACCGGCATGCCCGACGTCCTGGCCAGGGTCGCCGCGTACACCGATGCCGGAGCCGATGCCATCTTCGTCGAGGGCGCCGGAAACGCGGCCGACCTCGAGGAGATCCGGGACGCCGCGCGGGGACTTCCCCTGGTCGTCAGCTATTCCGAGGCAGGTCGCGTGCCGGACCGTCTGTCCACGCTGGCCGGTGCCGGTGTGCGGCTGGCGCTGTTCCCGGTCGCCCCGGTCCTCGCCGGTGCCCTGGCGACCCGCGCGGCCTACCGCAGCATCCTCGCCGACGGCGCTCCACCCGGAGACACCCTGTCCTGGCAGGACTTCACCACTCTGCTCAGGCAGGACTCGTTCGCCGAGGCCGAACGTCGTTACCAGCCCATCGCCGACACCGAGGAGCCAGCATGCCAACCGTCCTCGCCAAGCGCGCCGCGTTCGGCGTGATCGTCCCGTCCACCAACACGGTGGTCGAGGACGAGTACTACCGATTCCGCGTCCCCGGCGTCTCGTTCCACGCCGGGCGGATTCTCATCCGCGACGGACGGCTCGACTCCGACGACACGTTCACGGCGTTCCTGGCCGATCTCCGGGAGCAGATCGCCGTCGCCGTCGAGTCCGTGCTCACCTGCGAGCCGGACTATCTGGTCATGGGCATGAGCGCGGAGACGTTCTGGGGTGGCGTCGAAGGCAACACCGAGTTCGAACGGTGGATCCGGGAGCTGTCCGGACTTGAGGTGTCCACCGGCGCGTCGGCCTGCCACGCCGCGCTGACGAGACTCGGGGTACGGCGCATCGGCGTGATCACGCCGTACCAGCCGGTCGCCGACGAGCAGGTCCGCGCCTTCTTCACCGAGCTCGGCTACGACGTGGCGGCGGTACACGGTCTCAAGTGCGACTCGGCGACCTCGATCGCGGCCGTCCCGCCCGCGCGGATCCGAGCCGCGTTCGCCGAGGTGGACGGCCCCGACGTGGACGCGCTCGTGCAGGCCGGGACCAACCTGCCGGTCATCGGCGTTGCCGACGAGCTCGAACGCGAGCTGGGTAAGCCGGTGATCCCGATCAACGCCGCGACCCTGTGGCACGCCTACCGGACCAACGGCATCACCGATCCGGTAGAGGGTGCCGGCCGCCTGCTCGCGACCCTGTGACCGAACCAGGAAGGGACAACACCATGCCGACGGTCCGGGTAGCGGCCGCGCAGTTCTTCTCGGGAGCCGATGTTCCCGCCAACCTCGCGCTGTGCCGGGACTTCCTGTACCGGGCCGCCGCCGACGGCGCACAGCTGGTCGTCCTCCCGGAGAACGCCAACCGGGTCCGCGACTACCCGGACCGGCAGGAATGCTGGCAACACAGCGAAGAACTCAACGGCGCGTTCGTGACCGGACTGCGGCACACGGCAACCGAACTCGGCATCCACGTCGTGGCCGGGGTGGATCTACGGGCGGACACGGCGCCGGTCGTGCACATCGCGTCTGTCCTCATCGGACCGAATGGTGAGCTCGTCGGCGTTCATCGCAAGCACGTCCTGTGGGACTACGAGTACACCCTCTTCCAGCCAGGCCAGGACGAGTACCAGGTGTTCGACACCGCCCTCGGTCGCATCGGGCTCCTGATGTGCGCCGACGGCATCGTGCCGGAGACGCCGAGGGCGCTGGCTCTCCTCGGCGCGCAGATCCTCTGCAACTCGCTGAACTCGCGTGGTCCCGACGAACTGCGGGTACACGTGCCACTTCGGGCCATGGAGAACCGCGTCTTCCATGTCGCCGCGAACACCGTCGGCGGCCCCGAGTTGGAGTGGCCGTGGATGGGCGGCAGCCAGGTCGTCGCACCCGATGGCACGGTGCTCGCGGAGGCGGGGGAACTCGAACCAGGCCTGGCGATCGCCGACATCGACACGTCTCTTGCCGACGACAAGCGCATGCCCGGCATCGCGGACCTGTTCGGCTGGCGGCGTCCCGAGCTGTACGGCGTGCTCACCCGCCCACTCGACGAGGTGCCGGCGGCCACGATGTACGGCCAGGCGGGTGACCTGTCGTCCTGTGTTGTTCCGGTCGCGCTGATGCAGGTCAGCTACTTCCGCGGTACCGAGTGGACAGTGCTGCGCGGACTCGGCCAGATCACCTACGCCGGCCGCCGCGGCGCCCGGCTCGGCGTCCTGCCCGAGCTGTTCTGCTTCGCGCCCGGTGAGGTCGCCGCCGATCCGGACCGGGCCGCGGCGGTGTCCCGGGACGTGCTCCCGCGGATCGCGAACGCCTGCGCGCAGGAGAAGATCTTCGTGGCGGTCAGCCTCGTGGAGTCGGCGGGCGGCCACCGGTACTCGACGGTGTACCTGCTCGACGACACCGGCACGGTCGTGCACGCCTACCGTAAGACCCACCTCACCGACGAGGAGCGCGCCTGGGCGACGCCCGGGGACGAGATCACGGTCGCGCACACGGCGATCGGCCGCATCGGTGTCCTGATCGGCGACGAGGTGTGGGTACCGGAGATGGCGCGGGTGCTGGCGCTGGAAGGCGCTGAGCTGATCGTGCACCCGACCTCGTGGACCTCACCGTCGGCGATGCGGGTGGCCGCGACCGAGCGCACCGAGGAGAATCGGGTGCACCTGGTCTCGGTCACCCGCATGGACAACGCGGCGGGCCTTGGCAGTCAGGCCTTGCGTGCCGACGACTTCGCGCCCGGGCAGCCGATCGCCGTCATGCGCTACCCCACCGGCTACTGGACCCGCCCGGGGTTCGAGGAGCAACTCCTGCTGGACCTGGACCTGCGGGAGTCCAACGACAAGATGATGGGCCACCACCTGGACCCACTGGCCACTCGGGCCCCGTGGCTGTACTCGATGTTCGTCTCCTGACACTGCTCGCCACTGTTCACCCCGGCCAGACTCGCCGGTAGTACCCAGAAAGACGGAAAGCACAATGACACGGTTGGACGGACCCGATCTGGTGGTGGCCGGCGCGGGTGGTGGCCTCGCCGGGGCGCTTCGTGCCGCGGAGCTCGGGCTCGAGGTGCTCGTCGTCGAGGCCAGCGAACATTTCCGGCGCGGCAACAACACGTCGATGTCGACCGCCATGTTTCCGGCGGCGGGCACCCGCTGGCAGCGGGCGGCCGGCGTGACCGACAGCCCGGACCTGTTCGACGCCGACATCGCCACGAAGACCAAGGGAACGGCCGACGTCCGCCTCGCCGCCGCGCTCACCGGGGTCAGCGCGCGGCTCGTCGAATGGCTCGCCGACGGTGTCGGGTTGCCGCTGTCGCTGGTCACCGACTTCCACTATCCCGGGCATTCGGTGGACCGCTGCCACTCGGTGCCGGGCAGGCACGGTTCCACGGTCGTGGACCATCTGGCCCGACGAGTGACCGCCGACCCGAACATCGAACTGCTCACGCCCGCGCGCCTGGTCGACGTCGAGACCGACCGCGGCGCGGTCAACGCGGCCGTCCTCGCCCGACCTGACGGCCGCACCGAACGAATCCCGACCAGCGCGGTTCTCCTTGCCACCAACGGATTCGGCGCGGACAGGGCACTGGTCGCCGAGCACCTGCCGGAGATCGCGGACGCGCATTACCACGGCAGCGAGCACTCGCTCGGCGACGCCATCCGCATCGGCACCCGACTCGGCGCGGCCACCGCGTTCCTCGACGCGTACCAGGGGCACGCCGCGCTGTCGGCGAAGGCAGGCACACTGCTTGGCTGGGCCACGATCATCCTCGGCGGCGTGCTGGTGGGCACCGACGGCGTCCGCTTCGGCGACGAGACCCGCGGCTACTCCGAATACGCGGCGGAACTGGCCGCGCGGCCGGGTGCCGTCGGCTGGATCGTCTTCGACGACGCGATTTACCAGCACTGTCAGGCATTCCAGGACTTCCGCGACGTCATGGCGGCCGGCGCGGTTGTCCGTGCGGACGACGAGGCCGGGCTCGCGAACGCGACCGGCCTGCCGCCGCGAGCACTGACCGAAGAACTGGCACGCAGCGCCGCGGCGGCCAGGACAGAACGGCGGGACGACCACGGCCGCACGGTGTGGGCACGGGCGCTCACCGCGCCGTACCACGCCGTCCAGGTCGTGCCGTCCCTGTTCCACACCCAGGGCGGGCTCGTGGTCGACGGCAACGCGACCGTGCTCACCGACGACGGCCGGCCCACCCCCGGGTTGTACGCCGCGGGCGGCGCGGCCATGGGCATCTCGGGTCACGGCGCGGCGGGCTACCTACCCGGCAACGGGTTGCTGCCCGCGTTCGGCCTGTCGTTCCTGGCTGCGGAAGCCGTTGCCGCGCGGAAGAACTCGACGGCCTGACAGCGCGGGATCCACACTCGACGCCGGGGAATGTCAGGCGGCGCCTGGCCCGACCGGCGTCACCGTGTCCGCGTGGTGTTCGGCCAGCTGGTCGCGCCACCACGGCGTCTCCACGAAACCACGCTTGAGCGACAGCAGCTCCACCGACGCGTCGACATGCTCCGGCGAACACAGCGGCACCTCGGGCGGCAACGCGCCCCGGTCGTCAAGCAACTGCTTGTACCAGTCATGGGCAACCTTGTAGACATGCAGCAGCAGGTCGCTGTACCACCGCTGCACACCGTCGATCTGCTGCAACTCCAGCATCGTCTTCGGATACCTGGTCGGCCCCGAGTTGACCACCAGCTCGATGCCGATGTCGTACGAACCGGTGATCAGCGACGCCCACCGCACGTCCGGGCGGGCGTTGGAAGCGATCGCGCTGGCCGCGGGCGGGCGGTCTGGGGCCAGGTTGGCCGCTCGGTTGGCGATGGCCGTGTCCCGGATGACGCTGCTGCGTCTTGGACCCGCACTACAACGGGTGGGCTGCCCGGTCACCGCGGATCAGCCGCGCAATACACCGTATTCAGCTACCGTTGAATACGGTGTATTGCACCTCATTGATCGTCGGGTAGCGGCGCCATGACCCACAATTAGCGGGTATGGTTCAGGGTGATCTCAATCTGTATCGACCCATCGATGGGTCACATCCCATTGCGTCCAGGTGCAAAACGCGACCGACGTCTCGTCGGAGTAAACCCAGTCCCCGTAGAAGTGCCTGACAGTACCGCTGAAATAGTCAACGCATCGCATTCCGGCGCGATGAAAACCGGTTCCACCATCGCACGTTGAGTAGGTACGGTGGCCCGGGATCCCACCTGCCTCCCACGTGCAGCCCCACGGGTCGGCCTGGGCCGGCGCAGGAGCTGTCACCAATCCGAGGCTCAAGGCTGCCACTGCTCCTATCGCAGAAACTGAACGAACAATAGCCTTCTTCATTCCCATTTCATCCTTCCGATCGGGCGATTTCCGTAGCAATAAGTTCCCGCTTGCACTACGTGCCTAGAAGCCAGATGTCCGCCCTGGATCGATGGGAACAATCACCTTGGGGAGCGGGCTCCTTAGACACGTGCACAGGATTGCATTCGGTCCCGTGTCCGTTCAGCCTGTCCGTCGCGCTACGACGCTGACAAGAGGAAAGGCTGTTCAGGCTTGTTCGGAACAACGTTCGTCCGTGTTCGGAACAAGATCGAACAGCGGAACTCTGCGCCTGGTTTCGCCGTCGTCCGGTCGCCAGGCTGGGGTGATGACCTAACGAAGCAGCAGTTCGGCCCGGCCGCCTGCGGAAGCACCCAACCCGCAAGCGTCAGCACGCCTGCCGAGTTCACCGCGGCGCTGCGCACGTTACGAGAGTGGTCCGGACTGACCTACCGTCAACTGGAGGACAAGGCGACCGCGCTCGGGACTCCGCTTCCGGTCAGCACGATCGCGTCCACCTCCGGTCGCACCACCCTGCCTCGAGAACGGTTCATCGACAGCTTCACGCCGCGCGTGCGGCCTGGATGACGAGCATGTGCGCCAGTGGCTCGAGACCCACCACCGCATCACCACGAACGCGCCGGCACCCGCCTCCGACAACAGCACCGGGAACGACGACGAGGGCAGTAGTGACGAGGGCGGCGGCGATACCCAGGACTCGGCTTCGAGCCCGCCCCGTCGGCGCAGAGCATGCGCTGGCGCGGCGCGGCCGTCCTGCTCACCGCCGGTAGTATCGGGGCCGCCGGCGGACTGAGCATCGATGGCCTGCTCACCCCATCGCCACCGACCGCGTCATCGAACGGGGCGTCGACGGGACCATCGGCCGCGCCGTCCGCGATGCCGATGATGGGTTGCCATCCCGGCGGTGGGCAGCTGGATGCGCATTCACCCCGCGCGGAATCCCGAGCTGTGCATTACCGAGGGCCGGGACCACAGCGGCCGCTATCCTACTGCGGCGGCCCTGCCGAAGGTGTTCATCGAACCGCTACACACCGACGTCGTACAGATCCAGTGGCACCACCCGACCTACCGCATCGGCTGCCTCACGATCATGGTCGACGGGCCGGGCCCTGCTCGAACTCGCGACCACTGTGCACGCTTACACGGACTGGAAACGTGAGGCCCGCGCACACGGTGACAGTGGCACAGCAGACACTGTCGATCGCCCGTTCACCGGACCAGATGCTCATCGCGTGCACAGTCCCCTGCCGAGGAGGCCCTCGCGCTACTGCGGCAGCCACGGATGATGCGGCTCGCCAGAACCGACACCGCGCTCTCGTATGGACGGACACGAGGACCTCAGCCGGGAGGACGGTGGGATCCCTGTGTGCTCTTTTGTCGGTGGTGGCCGCTATCTTCTGCCAGGCCCCGCTGAGGAGGGCACGTGGTGCAGGGAGATGGTGCGTTGTCCGATTGGGAGAAGTTCAGCATGGCACGGGTGTTGGCGCCCGCTCGCCCACGCAAGCTGGCCAAGGTCCCGTTCGTCGAGCTGGCCGACGGGCGCCTGCAGGGAGTGGTGTCGAGCGGCTCGGACATCGGGCGGGTCTACGTCTCGTCGGTCGAGGCGGGCAGTTACCTGTTTGCCTGCAGTACCAACAACAACCGGCCATGCGGCGGCGCACGGGGGATGTTCTGCAACCACATCCTCGCCATGGTCGACGAGGCGGTGCTGCAGTACAGCGGGTCACGGGTCGCCCGTTACCTGCGGGTCGCGATCGACGACCAGAACGACGGGTGGCCGATCGCGTCGGCGATGGCGACCACCAAGCCCGCGCAGGGCGACAGCGGCGCCGCCGCGACGGTCTTCAGCCGGTTCCTGCGTCACCTCGCGTATCTGGAGTTCCCGCCGACCACCGCGCCGCTGCCGGAGATGCAGTGGTTCCCGCCGACCAGGGCGGTGGTGTGATCATGCGGGCCGACCTGTTCGACGACCCGATCGCCGGTCTCGACGACGCTCTGGTCGCGGTCGACGCCGCCGACCAGGCACTCACCGCTGGGCTGCTGCGCCCGCAACCCGCCCAGGTCGCGGCGCTGACCGAGTTGGCGGACGCGGTCGCTGGCTCCCCGCTGGCCGAGCGGGTCGCCGAGGCGGTGGCGAAGGTGGCGGCCGGCGCCGCGGGTGAGGACCACTTCGTGGCTGTCGCCGCCGCCAGGACCGCGCTGCTCGGCTCGGTCCACGACGCGCTGATGACGCGGGTCGACGAGGCCACCGGCCGGCCCCTCGGCGACGAGGTCACCCCGGTGCCCGGTGCGGAGCACGCGCCGAACCTCCTTGCCGCGGCCCGTTCCTGGCTGTCGGACCTGGCGCTGGCCGGATGGCGGGGCATCGACCACGACCTGGTGTCCGGCTCGGCGCAGGTGGTCTCCGCGATGTTGCCCGATCCCGCCGTGCGCCGGCTCGCCGCGCTGCTCGACGGGTTCGCCGCCGAGCTCGCGGCGTCCTGTCCCGGCAGCACGCTCGACCGGGTGCCCGCCCGTCGCTGGGGCGACCTGTGGTCGCGGGCGATGGTGTTGACGCTGCCCGGTGCGCTCGACGTGCCCCCGTCGGGAACAGCCACCGGCCGCGTCCTTCCGCTTGGCGTGGACCTGCACGAACACGCGACCGCCGCGCAGGCGCAGGTGCACGCGGTGTTCGAGCCGGCCGACGGCGGCCCGCCGCGGCTGGTGCGGGCCAGTGTGTCGGTGCCCAAGCCCGACACCATGGTCGGCGCGGGCCTCTGGCAGTTGCTGCGGCCCCACCTGTCGTTGCTCGCGGCCCTCGGCGACGGCCACTCGATGGACCTCGACGACATGCCGGTCACCGCGGCGGGCGACCTGATCTGGAACGATGAGCACGCTCGTCCCGGCGAGGCGGCCGACGCGTTCACCACGGCACGCGTGGCCCTGCCCACCGCCGCCACCCCGCCGGTCGCGCCGCTGGATCGGCACCCGGCACGCATCGCCGTACCGATCTTTCTCGAGGGCTACGGCACTGTCCCGGACGGTGACGCGCTGGGCTTCACCGTCGCCGGACACCGGCTGCCCGTCGACACCGACCGCATCCCGGCCGCCGGACCGCTGACGCCGGCGGCGGTCGCCGGATCGGGTGCGTGTATCGGCCTGCTCCGCTGGGACAACGGGACGTTCGTCGTCCAACCGCTCGCCGTCGAGACCGTGGTTCGGAAGAAGGTGGTCGCGGTCAACGCGGGCACGTGGGCCGGTGGCACCACCGACAAGAACGGGGTCAAGGCGGAGAAGGCCGCCACCGCCGCGGTGACGGTGCTGCGGGAGCGGGCGGGGAGGTTGCTGCGCACATGACCGCCAACGACAACCGCCGCCAGGTCCTGTACTGGCGGCTACTCGCCCGGCTGTTCGACCCCGAGGAGCAGCCGACGCTGGAGGCGGCGAGCGTCGCCGTCGTCGACGACATCGGCCTGCCAGCCGCGCTGCTGAGCACGAACGCGTCCATCGACGCGATCGTGCAGCGCCACCCCGAACTGGCCGCCGAGTTCGCGGGCCTCATGACCCCCGATCGCGACGCCGAACGGGACGGCACCGTCGAGGTGCGGCGCGCGGCACTGGCGTCGAAGGTGCTGCTCAACGTGTTCGCCGCCGGCGGCGGCAACGTCACCGCGGGGCAGCTGTCGCAGTGGCAGGCCGATGCCGGCTGGCTGGAGAAGGCACTGGGCTGTCAACCGGGCGAGCTGCGTGGCCGTTCTGGACGGGGCACCAGCGGCGGTGCGCCGACACCCGACCTCGACACGCTGCTGCCGGGCATCGGCCAGGAGCTGGCCGACATCGAGGCCGACCTCGTCAGCCGGATGCGGCTGCGCGAGGTGCTCGCCGACCCGACGTTGGCCGCGCAGCTGACCCCGAGCATGTCGCTGATCGAGCAACTGTTGCGGGACAAGAACAACCTCTCCGGGGTGGCGCTGGCCAACGCCAAGTCGCTGATCCGCCGGTTCGTCGACGAGGTCGCCGAGGTGCTGCGCGCGCAGGTGGAGAAGGCGTCGGTCGGCGCGGTGGACCGTTCGGTGCCGCCGAAGCGGGTGTTCCGAAATCTTGACATCGACCGCACCATCTGGAAAAACCTGGTCAACTGGAGCCCCGACGACGAACGGCTGTACGTCGACCGCCTCTACTACCGGCACACCGCGCGCAGGACGACACCGCAGCGGTTGATCGCGGTCGTCGACCAGTCCGGGTCCATGGTGGACTCGATGGTCAACTGCGCGATCCTCGCGTCGATCTTCGCCGGGCTGCCGAAGGTGGACGTGCACCTGATCGCCTACGACACGCAGGCGCTCGACCTGACGCCATGGGTGCACGACCCGTTCGAGACGTTGCTGCGCACCAACCTCGGCGGCGGCAACGACGGCATGGTCGCGATGGGACTGACCCAGCCGAAGATCGCCGAGCCGCGCAACACCGTCGTGGTGTGGATCTCCGACTTCTACGAGACCAGGGTCGAGCAGCTTTTCGACGCCATGGCGGCGATCCACCGCTCCGGCGCGAAGTTCATCCCCGTCGGCTCGGTCACCAGTGGTGGCCGGGGCGCGGTCAACCCGTGGTTCCGCGAACGCTTCAAGGATCTCGGCACGCCGGTGATCTCCGGCCACATCAGCAAGCTGGTCCACGAACTCAAGACTTTCC
This sequence comes from Actinophytocola sediminis, assembly GCF_054779715.1. Taxonomy (NCBI): domain Bacteria; kingdom Bacillati; phylum Actinomycetota; class Actinomycetes; order Pseudonocardiales; family Pseudonocardiaceae; genus Actinophytocola; species Actinophytocola sediminis. The sequence continues at coordinate 50,616 of NZ_BAAGXS010000003.1, forward strand.
TCACCTCCTGACTCCAGAAAGGCCCTACCTGAATGTCCGACCTGCTGCGCGCCCCCGCCGAGATCAAGTACGCGGAGGAGCTGGACTGGCTGGAGTCCGTCGACGACAACCCCAAGCCGTTCTCCTGGCGGCTGTCGCCGAAGATGGTCCGGCTGTTCATCCTGGGTGCCGAGCGCGCCGACGGCCTCGACCGGGAGATCTCCCAGAAGTGGTTCGGCGACCGCAGCTTCGTCGAGCGCGCGGTCGTCACGCTCGCCTCCGACCGTGGGCTGCTGCTGATCGGCGACCCCGGCACCGGCAAGAGCTGGCTCGCCGAGTTGCTCTCCTCGGCCATCTCGCGGAACTCGACGCGCGTCGTGCAGGGCACGGCGGGCACCACCGAGGATCACATCAAGTACTCGTGGAACGTGTCCATGGTCATCGCGAAGGGCCAGTCACGCGAGTCGATGATCCCGTCGCCGATCATGACCGCGATGGCGGAGGGGTCCATCGGCCGGTTCGAGGAGCTGACCCGCTCCACGAGCGACGTGCAGGACGCGCTGATCTCGATCCTGTCGGAGAAGTACATCTCGGTGCCGGAGCTGGACAGCGACAACATCGTGTTCGCCAAACCGGGGTTCTCGATCATCGCCACCGCCAACAGCCGTGACCGCGGCGTCAACGACCTGTCCTCGGCGTTGAAGCGGCGCTTCAACTTCGTGCGGATCCCGATGGTGACGAACAAGAAGAGCGAGGCCGAGATCGTCCGCTTCCGTACCGAGGAACTGCTGCGCCGCCACCAGATCGAGCTGGACGTGCCGCCGACGCTGCTCGACGTGCTGCTGCGCAGCTTCGCCGACCTGCGGGCCTCGGCGGCCGCGGCGGGCAGCGACGACGAGAAGCTGGAGTCCGCGCTGTCCACCGCCGAGCAGATCGGTGTGCTCGAGGACGCGATCCTGCACAGCACCTTCTTCGGCCAGCAGGCGCTGACCGGCCGCACGCTCGCGTCCTCGCTCGTCGGGTCGCTCGCCCGCCGCGCGCCGGAGGACCTCGCGATCCTCAACAAGTACCTGCACGGTGTGGTCGAGCCGCGCAGCAAGGACGAGGGCGGCGACTGGCCGGACTTCCTGGAGGGTGGCCGCGACGCGATCGCCACCCTGTCATGAGCGCTTTCGACCTGCTGCGCACGCAGCTGCGGGAAGCGGCGGTCACGTTCGCCGACGGGCCGGACGCGCTGGCGGAGATCCTCCTCGGCATCGTCGACGACGTCGACCGTGCCGTGCGCGAACCCCTTGAGATCTTCCCGGTCTGCCACCACTCGCCCGCGTCGGCCATCGCGATGGCCGCACGGCTGCTGGACAAGCAGCCGAAGGTGGTCTACCTGGAGCTGTGCGAGGACATGACGCCGCTGCTGACCGAACTGCGCAACTGCCGGCTCCCCGTCGCGGTGCAGGCGTTCGCGACCGAGGTCGACGGGTTCCCCGCCGAGTGGGCCCCGCTGTCGGTGGTCGCACCGATCACCGAGGCATCGGCCGAGTACCAGGCGATCGCCTACGCGCTGGACACTCCCGGCGTCGAGTTGGTCCTCGTCGATCGCTCGTCGGACCACGTCTACCAGTGGGACAACCAGCAAGCCGAGGCCCAGCAGGCCGATCCGGACGCGCCGCGGGCCGAGGCGGAGGCGGCACTGCACGGCGAGGCGATCGGCGTGGAGATCGGCGACCTGCGGCCGAGGTTCGCCGAGCTGGAGGAGCACCTGCTGCGCCACGGCAAGGTGCGGCACTGGTCGGAGTGGTGGCACCAGTACGTCGAGCTGCCCCTTGGCGACAGCGACCACGACACCTACCGGCAGGTGATGCTGTTGATCGGCAGCCTGTTCCGGCGGCTCGCGCCAGGAGATCCCCGCCGGGTGGCGGTGGACGAGGATCGTGAGCGGTACATGTGGACGCGGATGCGCGCGCATCTGGCCGCGACCGGCACCGATCCGGCGGACTGCCTCTACGTGTGCGGCGCGTTCCACGCCTCGAGCCGGGTCGCGGAGTTCGGTGTCGACGGCACCGACACGTTCCGGATCAGCCCGCGCTCGGCGAGCAGGTGGCAGCACGGTCTGATCCCGTCGAGTCACGCGTCGATCGAGGCGCAGTTCGGCCTGGCCGCGGGCTCGGTGTCGATCGCCGCGACGGAATGGGCGAAGAACCTCAAACGCACCAGGGTGCGGCCCTTCCGGCTCGCCGGTCAGGCCGGTGGCGGCAAGAAGAAGACCGCCAACGCGCTGGTCGCGCCCGCGCCCGTGCGCGCGACCTCCGACCACCTCACCGGTTTCCTGCGGCGACCGCCGGTCCTCGACCGGCTGGACGAGGCGGAGCTGCTGGGGTGGTCGGTGGAGGTGGTGCGGGCCGCGCGCCGCAACGGCTACCTGTCATCGACCGCCGACGCCATCGCGGTGTTCGAGACGTCCATCCTGCTGGCTGGCATGCGGGACCGGGCCAAGCCCACCCCCTACGACTTCCAGGACGCGGCGATCACGTGCATCGAGAAGGACATCGTGCCCGGTCGCCGGGATGTGCGTCGCATCGTCGAGATCATGATGGGCGGCGACCGGATCGGGCAGGTCGGCTATGCCGCGCTGCCGCCGCTGGCCAGGGATGTGCACGACCGGCTCGCGCCGTTGCGGCTCGAGCTGACCAAGCGCGGGGTGCGGCGGGCACTGCTCGACATCGCGTCCAACCCGGAGCTGGAACCGTGTTCGGACCTGCTGTGGATGCTGCGGTATCTCCTGCCCCACGGCGCCGCTCGGCCGATCATGGGAGAGCGGCGCCTCGGTGAGCGCCCGATCCAGGAATCGTGGGATCTCGCGCTCGGCACCCACCAGCGGGCGCTGATCGAGCTGGGCTACGAAGGCGTCACCATCGAGCAGGTGCTTGAGCAACGCCTGCGGCGCGTCGGGTACGCCCCGCGAGTGACGGCGGCGACCGCGTTGCTGGCCGTCGAGGACGCGACGCTGTACCTGCGGAGCCATCGGCTCGCCAGCGAGCTGGGCACCCGTGCCCTGGAGGTGCTGTCCGCCGAGCGCGGTGCCGACGGCGCGCCGGAGGTGCTGCGGCGTGTTCGGCGGCTGCTCGCGTTCTACCGCACCACCGAACCGGTACTGCCCGCGTGGATCGAGTCGTTCGTCAAGGCAGGCTACGCGCACTACTGCACGCTGCTGCCGATGGTGTTCGCCGACGAGGACGCGCCGGTCGACCAGGTGGCCGCGATGCTGGGCTTCCTGTTCAGCATGGAGGGCCTCGCGCTGTCGCTCGGTTGTGACCGTACGCAGCTGGAACTGGCGGTCGCGCAGTCGCACCCGGTGGACCCGGCGAAGGTGGCGCTGCTGTGGGCGGCGCGGGTGCAGCTTGGCACCATGTCCAGGGCGGAGCTGCGGACGCGGTGTGACCAGTTGTTGGCCAGTCCGCTGGTGCTGCCCGCCTATCCGAAGTACCTCAGCGGGTTCGTGCACGCGCTCGAGCCCGCTCCTGGTCTGGTCGACTTCGTGGTGGAGGCGGTGTCCAACGCGTTCGCGCGGCTGCCGGACCCGGTGCTGCTGCCGTGGCTGCCGACGCTCATCACCACGTTGAAGGCCGGCGGCGCCGACCTGGCCCCGTTGTTGATCCGCGAAGCGGCGCGGATGTTCCCGAGCAGGCTCGCGGCGCTGGACGAGTGGCAGCCACCCTGGCTCGCCGGGGAGCCATCGCCGGTGACGCCACGCGCGGCACGCGGTCGTGCCGTCCCGCTGCTGGCGGCCAATCCGCAGACGTGTGCGGCGGTCGCGCGTCTGCTCGGTTGTGCCGGCGATTGGGAGACCGCCGACGCCGCGCGGCAGGGCGTGGCGCTGCTCGGCGAGTACCCGGACACGGCGGCGGCGCTGGCGGCGGTGGCAGGAAGCTCTGCGTAATGGCCGGCGGCGCGCTGCTCAGCGTTCCTGGTTGCCGAGTCCGTCGCCGGGGAATCGGGAACAGGCCGGCGCAGGGGCACTGGTGAGAGCGCGAAGCCGGTCGACGTCGACGTTGGCGCCGAAGGCAGGGGCGCCGGGCTCGAGCCGGGCGCCCATCGCGAGGCCACCGATGGCGAGTGGGTCGAACCCGAGTGTGTCGATCAGCGCTGACACGGCGGTGAGATCCCCGCCGGAGTCACCGGCGATCGCGATCGCCCTGCGCCCGAGGTGGCCGGGTGGGCGAGCCCCGTCGTCGAGGTCGTGATAGCCCATGTGGTTGAAGGCCTTCACGACCCGCGCGCCCGCCAGGAACTGCGCCACGACTTCGCTCGAGGTCGTGGCGGCGGGGACGATCGTGTCGCGCGGCCCATCGATTTCCCACCAGTGGTTCATCGCGTCGATGACCAGTTTCCCCGCCAGTTCCGGGATCGGGAGGTTGCGGTGTTTGCCGAGCGGCAGCGCGAGGATCACCACGTCGGCGGCCGCGGCCGCCTCAGCCGGCCACACGGCGGTCGCGCCGGGGGTGAGGACCTCGGTGGTCAGTGCGATCTTCGCGGGGTCGCCGGACCCGGCGACCAGGACTCGGTAGCCGGCGGTGACCGCCAGGCGCGCCAGGACGGTGCCGACCTTCCCGGCACCAAGGATCCCGATGGTGGTGCCGGTGGTGGTCACCGGGTCGCTCCCGCGGTGACGGCGGGCTGTTCGGCCAGCAGCTCGCGGACCCGGGGGATGACCTGGGTGCCGTAGAGTTCGACCGAGCGTAGCCGGGCGGTGGCTGAAACGGTGCCCGCGGCGGAGTAGATCATGTCGAACCGGCCCGCATCCAGCGCCCGGATCGCGTTGGCGATCTTGGTCGCGACCGTTTCGGCGGAACCGACGTACAGCGATCCGTGTGCCACCTCGGCGTCGAACTCCTCCTTGCGGATCGGCGGCCACCCGCGCAGTGCCCCGATTCGGTCGCGGGTCTCCTTGTATCCGGGGTAGAACAGTTCTTTCGCCTCCTCGTCGGTGGCGGCCACAAACCCGGGTGAGTGCATACCGACCGGCTGCGCGGTGGTGCCGAGCTCCTGGTTCGCGCGCCGGTAGAGATCCACGTAGGGAGCGAACCGGGCGGGGGCGCCGCCGATGATGGCGAGCATCAGCCGGAACCCGTAGTGGGCGGTGCGGAGCACGGACTGCGGTGACCCGCCGACTCCCACCCAGGTGCTGAGCCGTCCCGAATCGGTCTTCGGGTACACGTCCGCGTCGTTCAGGGCGGCCCGAGTGGTGCCCTCCCAGGTGACCGGCGTCTCGTCCAGGAGCCGGTGGAACAGGTCGATCTTCTCCTCGAACAGCACCTCGTAGTCCTTCAGGTCGTACCCGAACAGCGGGAACGACTCGGTGAACGAACCACGTCCGAGGATCACCTCCGCCCGGCCGCTGGACAGCGCGTCCACGGTCGCGAACCGTTGGAAGACCCGCACCGGGTCGTCAGAGGACAGCACCGTCACACCCGAGGCGAGCCGAAGGCGCTTCGTGGCGGTCGCGATGCCGGCCAGCACCGTCTCCGGGCTGGAGATCGCGAACTCCGGCCGGTGGTGCTCACCCAACGCGACCACGTCGATACCGACCTGGTCGGCCAGCACGGCCTCGGTCACGACGGCGCGGATCGCCCGCGCGTGCGAGACGACCTCGCCCCGATCGTCACGGGGCCGGTCCCCGAAGCTGTCGATACCGAACTCGATCTTCGAAACGTCCAACATGGCAACTTCCTCAACGCGGTGGCCATCCAGGTGACAGCACACGAACCGAGACCGGCTCCGGCCTGGTCCGACGGGCAGGTCGCAACGCCTCCCGTGGCCTGAACACGACAGTACGGCGGCCATCGCGCGGGCGTCCAAGACCTGTCCGGACGTCCAGCGGTAGGATTTGTCTATCGATGTCAGCCCTCGCGTCCTCCGCTACTTCCTGGCCGTGGCCGAGGAACTCCACTTCGGCCGCGCGGCCACGCGTCTCCTCATCGCTCAGCCATCCCTGAGTCATCAGATCCGCAAGCTCGAGGAGACCCTCGGAACCCCGCTGTTCGTGCGTTCGAGCCGTAGCGTGCAGCTCACCGCCGCGGGCAGGACACTGGCTCGCGAGGCGCCGAAGGCGCTGGCCGCGCTGGCGCAAGCCGTGCAGTTCACCCGGATGTCCGGGGCCGGGATCGCGACGACGATCCGGTTGGGCTACACACCGGTGACCAGCTTCGACACGCTCACGGCGCTCCTGGACGCGCTCCGGGACGAACACCCCGACTTCATGATCGACGCTCGAGAGTTCTTCAGCGCCGAGATTCCCGAACGGCTCCAGGCCGGTGACCTGGACGTCGGTCTCGCTCTCTCACCGCAGCCCCTCGACGGCGTACATGGCGAGCTTCTTCGAGAAGAGCCCGTCGCCGCGGTCCTCGGCGCGCGCCACCGCCTCGCTGACGCACCGAGGATCCCGGTGACTACCCTCCGCGACGAGACGCTGCTGCTGTTCGCCCGCCACCACGCCCCGGCGTACTACGACCGCATCGTCGCCGCGTGCCACGAGGCGGGCTTCTCACCCGACATCTGCTCGTTCGACGAACCACCGGTGAACGCCATGCTCGCGCGGCTCTCCAGCGGACGCGAGGTCAGCCTGTCCCCTACGTCGTTCGCCGAGCACGCCGCGAAGACCAGCACCGGCATTGTTGTTCGTGCGGTCGTCGACCCGCCGATCATGGCAGAGCTCTCCGTGCTGTGGCCCGCGAACGACCCGTCACCTGCCATCGCCAGCGTCGTCGACACCGCCCGACGATGCGCTGAACGCAACAAATGGCTGGGCTTGTGACGCGACCCATCCCACTGGCCGCGTGATCACTCCACGACAGCCGCGCCCGAGTAATAGTTCCCACATTCCGCGGTGATCTCGGCCGTCGCCCGCGCCGCGGTGAGGAAGTCGTCGGCCAGCGGCGAGGTGCGTGTTGCCGCCACCGCGAGGCACACCTGGTCGGTCGCGAGTTCCGGAACGGGTACGTAGCTGATGTCCGGACGCGAGTAGAACACGGTCTCCGAACGACCCACGAACGAGATGCCCCGGCCGGCCGCGACGTGCTCGAGCTTCTCCTCCACCCCGCGCACCCGGAGGCCGGAGTCGGGGAGCGGGCGCCTGGTGGGCTGCGTGCTCGGGTCGGCATGCCAGACCAGCGGCTCACCGGCCAGGTCGGCCTCGGTGACCTCCTCCTTGCCGGCCAACCGGTGGTCCGCGGGCAGCACCACCATGAACGGCTCGGTGTACAGCGGAGTCACGCGCAGACCGGTCTCGTCGATCGGCAGCCGCACGTAGCCGACGTCGACGCGGCCGTCGAGCAGCATCGAGGCCTGGTCGTCCCATTCCATCCGCTGCACGTCCACGACCACGTCCGGATGCCGGGCCCCGAACGCCCGCGCCGCCGGGATGACCGGAATGCCGGCCCGGAAGCCGACCACCAGCCGCTGACCGCCGCGGGCTGCCACGGACACCCGGCGGCGAACCGCGGCCGCGGACGCCAGCAGCGGACCAGCGTCGGCCAGCAGTTGTCGGCCCGCGTCGGTCAGCACCACGCCGTGGCGATCCCTGGTGAACAGCGGGGCGCCGAGATCCTGCTCCAGCGCGCGGATCTGGCGGCTGAGCGCGGGCTGCGCGATATGCAGCTCATCGGCGGCGCGGCCGAAGTGCAACCGGTCGGCCACGGCGACGAAGTAGCGCAGTTTGCGCAGGTCCAGATCCATGGCGCCTCCCGATCCGGTGATGCCTCGAGGGTATCACCACGACTGAAAGAGGTCTTGGACACCGACTCAAGCCAATGGCACCGTTAATGGGGCCCGAGCGAATTCGACACAAGAATTCGACAGCGGTTTTTGCGGCAGGGCCGACAATCAGAACAGGTACAGCAGAAATCGAGCCCGTCCAATCGCGTCATTCGACGGCGTCGACGACACCACCGTCAGGCATGGGTCCTGTCCAGCTCCAGAAAGCAGGCACAAATGAGCAGCATCAGCGTTATCGGCCTGGGGAACATGGCCAGCGCCCTGGCCGACCGGGCGCTCGCCGGCGGCCACGCCGTCGAGATCATCGGCCGCGACCCCGCCAAGGCCAGGGAAGTGGCCGCCGCGCTCGGCGGCGCCACTGTCGGGACCGCCGGCGACGGCCCGACCGGGGACATCGTTGTCCTCGCCGTGCCGTACGCCAGCGCGGCGGCGGTGGTCAGCGAGTACGGGGACGCACTACCCGGCAAGGTGATCATCGACATCACCAACCCCATCTCCCCCGATCTCACGGGCTTTGTCACCCCCGACGGCAGTTCCGGCGCGCAGGAGATCACCAAGGCGGCCCCCGGCGGCGCGCATGTCGTCAAGGCGTTCAACACCCTGTTCTCCCATGTGCTGGCCGCCGGCCCAGCCGAGGGTCACCTGTTGGACGTTTTCATCGCCGGCGACGACGCACGGGCGAAGACTCTCGTGTCAGCGTTCATCGAGAGCATGGGAATGCGCCCGATGGACGTTGGGCGGCTGCCAATGGCGCGGACGCTGGAGAACGTCGCCCTGCTGCAGCTGGGCCTCGTCGCCCACGCCGTCAAGCACACCAACTTCTTCCTCGGCGTCAGCGTTCTCAGCTGAGCGCACGCGCACCACCACTTCGCGCCACATCATTCACAAGGAGCAGTAGCGTGCGCGTTTTCGTCACTGGTGGGACCGGCCATTCCGGTTCGTACATCATCCCCGAGCTCATCGCCGCCGGGCACGAGGTCACCGGCCTGGCCCGGTCGGACACGGCCGCGGCGGCGGTGTCCGCGCTCGGCGCGAAGGTGCGTCGCGGCGACCTCCAGGACCTCGACGGGCTCAGGGAGGCGGCCGCGGATTCCGACGGCGTCATCCACGTCGCGCACCGGCAGGACCTGCTTCCGTCCGGCGGGCTCGACGCCGTGGCCGCCGCGGAGCTCCCGATCATGCTCGCCTACGGCGATGCGCTCGCGGAAACCGGAAAGCCGCTGGTCGCGGCCGGGAGCATTGGCTCGCCCGGGAACCTGGGCCGACCGGCCACCGAGGACGACCCCGCTCTTCCCGGCGGCCACGAGTACCAGGGCACCCTGCGGGTTCGTAACGTCGTGGAAACCGCGGTAGTCGGCCTCGCCGAGCGCGGAGTGCGGTCTTCGATCGTGCGGATCGCCAACATCGCGCACAGCACGACCGATCGTGCCGGGTTCCTCGTGCAGCTGATCGCGCTGGCGAAGGAGAAGGGCTTCGTCGGCTACCCCGGCGACGGCGCGAACCTGTGGAACGCCGTGCACGTCCGCGATGCCGCCTCCTTGTTCCGCCTGGCGCTGGAGAAGGGGCAGGCCGGCAGATACTGGCACGCGATTGCGGACGGGGCCATCCCCCTCCGCCAGCTCGCCGAGGCCATCGGCAGCCGTCTGGGCCTGCCCGCCGTAAGCATTCCCGCGGACGTACTGATGGTGCCGGGATACTTTGGGGTACTCGCGAACATAGTCACCCAGAACTACCCGGCGTCCAACCTCATCACCCGCCGGACCCTCGGCTGGGAACCCGCTCAGCCCAGCCTGCTCGCCGATTTGGACAACGGCAATTATTTCTCCGCCAGCTGACGGCATTGGCCGGAGCCGAATCCCAACGGGTTTCGGCTACCCATAAATTCAACGGAGTGATCATGGGAAAGCTCGATGGCAAGGTAGCGGTGATCACCGGCGGATCCACCGGCATGGCACTGGCCGGCGCCAAACTGTTCGTCGAGGAAGGAGCGCACGTCTTCATCCAGGCCCGGCGGCAGGAAGCACTGGACGAGGCCGTCAAGCTGATCGGCCGCAACGTCACCGCCGTCCAGGGCGACGCGGCCGACCTGGGCGACCTGGACCGCTTGTACGACAACGTCAAGCGGGAAAAGGGGTCGATCGACGTGCTGTGGGCCAGCGCCGGGATGGGCGAACCGGCCGTTCTCGGCGAGATCACCGAGGAACAGTTCCACCGCGCCTTCTGGCTCAACGCGCGCGGCACCCTGTTCACCGTGCAGAAGGCACTGCCGCTGATCAACGACAACGGCTCGATCCTCATGACCGGATCCAACGCCTCACTCGGCGCCTATCCCGGCTGGAGTCTCTACGCCGGAAGCAAAGCCGTCCATCAGGCCTGGGCCCGCGTCTGGCTCAACGAACTGCGCGACCGCAAGATCCGGGTCAATGTCCTGACCCCCGGCCAGGTCGCCACCGCCAAACAGGAAGAACTGTTCGACGAGTCCACCAAGGCCGCATTCGAGTCCCTGATTCCTCGCGGAAAGATGGGCCGCCCCGAAGAGATCGCCACCGTCGCCCTGTTCCTCGCCTCCGACGACTCCAGCTACGTCAACGGCCTGGAACTGGTCACCGACGGCGGCACCACCGCCATCTGAACCGCAGTCGCGGGCACACCCAACAACAACCCGGGCGCCACAACGAACCGGTCTCGAACGCGGACATCCGCAACACCGAAAGAAAGCACACCTCATGAGCAGCATCACCATCATCGGCACGGGAAACATGGCCCGCACCATCGGCACGCGCGCGGTAGCGGGCGACAACACCGTCGAGGTCATGGGCCGCGATCAGTCCAAGGCCGATGACCTGGCCAAGGCTCTCGGCGGCGGCGCGACGACGGGACAGTGGGGCGCCGTCCCGGCCGGGGACATCGTCATCACGGCCCTGTTGTACGACGGGGTCGTTCCGGTCGTCGCCGGGTACGGAGACGCCCTCGCGGGCAAGGTCATCGTCGACATCAGCAACCCCTTCAACGCCACGTTCGACGGACTCGCCCACAACGAGGAGACGTCGATCGCGCAGGAAGTCGCCAAGGTGGCCCCGGCCAGCGCCAGCGTGGTGAAGGCGTTCAACAGCATCTTCCGCAATGTCCTGGAGAAGGGCCAGCCCGACGTCTTCATCGCTGGCGACAATGCGCGGGCCAAGGCGGACGTGGCGGCATTCATCGTGAGCCTCGGGCTGCGCCCGCTGGACGTCGGCGGCCTGAAAATGGCGCACTGGCTGGAAGGAATGGGCGTGGTCACGGTGGGCCTCGCCAGCAACGGGGTTGGCCACTGGGACTTCGCCCTCGGCGTCACCGAATTCACCGGCTGAGCCCCCAGGGCCGCGCAGCAGCCTGCCCAAGCCGTGGCCCTTGTGCCGGCTGACCTGGCCATCGATCAGCGAGAACAGGGTCCTGCCGCTACCGGGTCACCGATGTGTGGGCGAGCGTGCACAGGGTATTCGACAGTACCCATCAGGAGGAGGTCACCGATGATCCTGCGTCGGATCGCTCGGCCGATGTTGACGGCCGTTTTCGTGTCCGGTGGGCTGGACACGTTGCGCAACCCGAAGTCCCGGGTGGACACCGCCGCGCCAGTGATCGACAAAGCGGTCGAGCAGATGAAGGAGAAGCTGCCAGCGCAGGTGCCGACGGATCCCGAGCTGCTGGTGAAGTTGAACGCGGCGACGCAGGTCGCGGCAGGGGTCGCGTTCGGCTTCGGGTGGTTCCCCCGGCTGTCGGCGTTGGTCCTGGCGGGGAGTCTGGCACCGACGACGTTGGCCGGTCACCGGTTCTGGGAACACGAGGACACCGCGGACCGCGCAGCGCAGCGGACCCACTTTCTGAAGAATCTGGGGCTGCTGGGCGGTCTCCTCATCGCGGCGGCCGACACCCACGGCGAGCCGTCGCTCTCCTGGCGCACGAGGCACGCGACCGACGCCGTGCTCGACTCGGTCCACGGCACCGTAGCGGACGCGGCCGCGTCGGCACGGAGCACGGCGAAATCGCTCAGGAAGAAGTCCGCCGCGGTCCTGCCCTGAGCTGACCCATGCTGTCCGGTCGGTCACCCAGCGCGGCGGGGACGCCTCGCCCGGAACAGCCGCGCACACGCGAGCTGTTCCGGGAACCAGCGTGGTTCAGACCTCGGCCGTGGGCTCGCCGGTGAAGGCGGCGGCCATGCGCAGCCAGGGAGCGGCCTCGTGGTGGCGGCCCTGGCGTTGCAGGGTGCGGCCCAGCATGAGGTGGGCGTAGTGCTCGACCGGGTCGCGCTCGACGATCTGGCGCAGCTGCTCCTCGGCACGCCGCAGCCGCGCCGAGTGGTAGTAGGCACGGGCCAGCAGCAGCCGGGGACCGACCTGGTCGGGGACCTCGTCGACGACGTCGGCGAGCAGCTTCGCGGCTCCAACGTGGTCCTTGGCCGCGAAGAGGAGTTGTGCGCGCTCCCAGCGCTCTGCGGTGGTCTCCTCGTGCGGGTCGTCGAACAGGTGCAGGGCGGTCGCCCACCGGTCCGCCGACACCTCACCGTTCGACTGGTAGTCGTTGAAGTTGTTGATCACGAGACCCTCCACTCCGAACATCCACCTGTTGAACGCTCAACTACCACGGATCATTCCGCCCCATGTCCGGCACCCGGCTCGCCGCCGCCGGAACCGTACTGGCATCGCCGCGGCGGGCGGTCAGGTGGCCGTGGCCAGCGCCGCAGCCGGACATCGGGCGACCGTCCAGGCTCTCGTTCGACTGACCGCGCACGAGACTCCCCGTCTCAACAGTAGTGATGGGCCCATTCTGGTTCATGCCACCAGAAACGCTCGTCGTGACGGTGCGCGGCCGGCGGGGCGTGCGTGGCGAGCGCGGGCACCCTGGCCGCGGCCGGGCTGGCGAACGGCGCCAGCAACTCGTCCACCGTGTGCGCGGCACCGCCAACCATCACCATCCGGACCTCGGCCGCCGCGCGGATGTCGACCAGCGGGTCGCCGGCCACGAAGCTCAGGTCGGCCACCGCACCCGGGCGCACCTCGCCCAGCCGACCCGCGAGTCCAAGCCACCGCGCCGGGTTCACCGTGGCCGTGGTCAACGCCTCGTGCGGGGTGAAACCGAAAAGCACCATGGCACGCAGGTTCGCGTGCAGCGACACCGCGACGTTGTCCAGCGGCGCGTCCGTGCCGGCGATCACGAACCCACCGCCCCGGTGGATGCGCAGCACCATGTCCACGTTCGCGGCGAGCAGCGCGCGGGTGGCCTCGTTCGCCGGGGTCCCCGCCGCGTCGGCCTTCTCCACGTAGCGTTCGTACTCCCACGCCGGGAACAGCGTCCTGGTCCGCGGATCCTCAACCAGCGAACGGTCATCGGCGTAGATCGCGCTGGAGTTGAACAACGTCGGGGTGATCGACATCCCGGAGCGCACGAACAACGTGACCGCGTCGGCGTAGGCCCGGCCGAGCCGGGACACCGTGTGTGAGTAGCCGAGCCGGTTGGTGGCGCCGGTGTGCTCCATTCCGTCCATGCCGATGCGCTCGGCCGGGTAAAGATAGTGGGAGGAAAGCGGTATCCCCGCGCGGTGCGCCGCGGCCACCGCGCGCCGCTGCGCCGAAACCGGTAGGCGCACATAGGTCTTGACCATGTCGTAGCCCAGCGCGCGGGCCCGCTCGAACTCGAGCGCCAGCTGCGCGGTGGACCGGGTGGGGCGCATGAAGTTGTAGTAGACCCGCGACCCGTCCACCGCCTCGCCGGTGCCGAACAGTCTCGGCCCGACCCGCGCACCCGACTCCAACGCCTCCTTCGTCTCGACCAGTTGGTAGGCCGGGTCGCCGGGGGAACGTGTCGTGGTGATGCCGTAGGCCAGCCACAGCCTGCCCTGCCGGTCGCCCCACTGCCGGCCGCGCAGGTGCCAGTGGTTGTGCGCGTCGATCAGTCCCGGCATCACGGTCAGCTCCCGAGCGTCCACTGTGTACGGACGGGAGCCCTGGGGCAGCACGGCCTCGACCCTGCCGTCAGCCAGCACGATGTCCACCGAACGCCGGAGCTCAGTGGACCTGCCGTCCCACAGCGCACCCGCGCGGATCACCTCGTGGCCGCGCACCCGTGCCGGACGCCAGCGAAGCGACAACGGGATGTCGGCCGGCCGGCCGCCCTCGACGCCGACCGACCGCAGCTTCCCGTTGTGCAGGTACAGCAGGCGATCCGGGCGCAGCCACGACAGCGAGTCGGTCACCTCGCGGGTCACCTGACTCGCCGGGCCGGTGAACCGGCCGGCGGCGTCGACCGGCACGACCCACGCGCACGACTCGACGACGAACGCGAGGTGCCGGCCGTCCGGCGACCAGACCGGGCCGTCGTCGCCTCTGGTCGCGATCGAGGCGTGCGGCATCGGCTCGGTGTAGGTGAGCGCCCCGGTGTCGAGGTCGACGGTCAGGACCTGGCTGGTGCCCTCCCGGAACCGGCGCGAGTACGGCTTCACCGCGGCCAGCGCGAGGGTCCGGCCGTCCGGCGACCACGTCGGCCTACCCGGCATGAACAGCGTCGGCGTCACCTGGGTCGCAGCGCCGGTCGCGAGGTCGAGCACCCACACCACACCATCGTGGTCGGTGTAGGCGACCCGGCCGCCGTCGGGCGAGAACCGCGGGGCCAACTGCGCGCCCGGCAACCCCGACAGCCGCCGCTCCTCGCCGGAGTCCAGGTCGCGCAGCCACAGGTCCGCGTCCCCGGCCCGGTCGGAGACGTAGCCGATCGCGCGCCCGTCGGGAGTGAAGTCCGGGTCGGAGTTGAAGTAGCCGTCCTCGACCAGCTTGACCGGCGATGGCTCGCCCACCGTCAACAGCCACAGCGCGCCCAGCGCGCGGAAAGCTACCCGCGTGCCGTCCGGGGACGCGACCGGCGAGGCGATGCCCAGCGCGGGGCGTTCCCTGGCCGTGACCAGATCGGGCTCGTTGCGGCGGTACCTCGGCCGCGCCACGACCGGCACCGCGGCCGTGAACGGCACGACCGCCGCCGCCACGCCGACCCGGCGGCGCTTGACGTGCCCGTCCGCGGTGTAGGCCAACTCGTCGGCAGACAACCACGTCGCCGCGAAGCCGAACACGTCCTCGCCGGTGTCACTGACCACCCGGTCACCGACGAGGAGTTCCGCCGTGGCGCCGGCGATCCGCACGTAGGCCAGGGCCGCGCCGTCCGGGGAGAACGACGGGCCAAACAGGCTCGCGCCGTCGGGCGCGGTGACCGTGCGGGTGACGGCGCCGGTGGCCAGGTCGAGCACGTCGATCGCTATGGCGTCCACGGTGTAGGCGAGTCGCCGGCCATCCGGTGACCAGGCCGGCATCGCCTCCTCGGCCGTGGTGTCGGTACGGGCGGTGAGCACACCGGTGGCCAGGTCCATGGTGTACACGCCGTAGCGCCCGGTGCCGCCACGGTCGGAGGAGAACGCGACGGTCGATCCGTCCGGGGAGATCCTCGGCTCGCGGTGGTCGAAGGGCCCGCTGGTCAGCCGCCGCATGCCGGAGCCGTCCGGACGGATGGTCCACAGGTGGTAGTTACCGTCGCCGTAGGCCTGGAAGACCAGCGCGCGCCCGTCCGGGAACCACGACGGCTGGGTCGCGTCGGTGTCATCACCGGTGAGCCGGACCGCGGGCCCGCCGGCGACCGGCACCGTCCAGATGGCGGTCACCAGGTCGATCGCCACCGTCGACCCGTCCGGCGAGACGTGCGCGGCGATGTTCGTGCCCTGCGCCAACGCGGCCGTGCCATCCCCGGTTTTCGCGGCGGCCGTCCCCCCGAGCACCGACGTGCCGGCGAGCACACCCGCGCCGACAAGAACGTTCCGACGAGTCAGTTCGGCCTCATGCATGTGCCCTCCCCGAAGAACCGGGTGCCGCGATCAAGGAAAATTGTCCCATCCGTGGCAACACTGTCACTTCCGGCGACGAGGCACATGGTGAGCCTTTTTCATCCTGTGGTGGGTTCGTAGTCACGGGGTCAGGTTGGCCGGACCGCCTCGGCTGGCTGCATGCGTGCCGCCCGGCTCGCCGGGTAGAGCCCGGCCAGGCCGCCCACGGCCAGTGCCGCGAGCACCCCGCCAGCCAGCCCGGGCAGCGGCAGATCGATGGGCCAGTCCATGACGAGCGCGTAGCCGACGGTGATGAGCGCGCCGAGCACCACGCCCGCCAGACCACCGAGTCCGGACTGGATGAGCGCCTCGGCGAGGAACTGGACGCGCACGTGCCTGCGGGTGGCGCCCAGTGCCCGCCGGACGCCGATCTCGGTGCGCCGTTCGAGAACCGAGATGACCATGACGTTGGCGATGCCGACGCCGCCGACGAGCAACGCCACCCCACCGAGGCCGAGCAGGAGCGTGGTGAACGCGGAATCGGTGACAGCGCGGGCTTCCAGCGCGTCCGACGGCCGGGTCACCTGCACCTCCACCGGGTTCCTCGGGTTGGCGGTGGCCGCGGCGACGCCGAGTACCGAGTCGATGTGCTCGGGATCGGTCTGGACGTAGACGGTGGTCGGGGCGCCGGTGTAGCCGAACTTCTCGGTCGCGACCGGCGCACCGACCAGCGCGGCACCGTCCAGCTCCGGCGCGAGCGGCATCGGGTCGAGCACCCCGACCACGGCGAACCACTGCTCGCCAAGCCACACCAGCTGGCCGTCGCCGGTCAGGTCGACGCCCTGGTGCTTCGCCGCGGTCGCGCCGAGTACCACGGTCGGGTACTCCCCCATCCCGTCGTCGAGCCAGCGTCCCTTGGCGAGGCTGCCGTTCAGGGTGTCGAGCAGGTTGGGGGCGACGGCGAGCACGACCGTGCCCTTGGTGTTGGTCGCGGGCAGCACGTCCGACCGGCGCACGGTGACGTCCAGCTGGGCGGTCGACGCCACCGCCGCCACATCGTCCACAAGCGACAACCGGCCCGGCGACTCGGCTGGCAGCTGGGGATTCTGGCCACTGGTCAACGACGGGCCCGGCGTGACGGTGAGATAGTTGGTGCCGAGGTTGTCCAGTACGGACAGGACATTCGCCTTCGAGGAGGCGGAAATGCCGACCACGGCGATGATCGCGGCGATCCCGACCGCGATCCCGACCGCGGTCAGCAGCGCACGCCCGCTCATGCCACGCATACCCAGCATCCCGGCGGCCACCGCATCACGCGGCGTGAACACCGAACGCAGTTCCGCCTCCCCGCGCTGGCCCGCCTCCCCGCGCTTCAGGGTGTTGGTTGCGTTGGGGATGGAGGGTGCCGGTTGGTCGCGTACTTGTGGCGGGGTTGCGTCACGTTCCCCTGAGGTGCGGTTGGGGAGGGCTTGGGATGGCTTCGGTTCTGGGGTGGACGGAGGGTGTTTCATGGCAGGGCCTCCGGCTGGGTGGGTGTTGGTGTGTCGCCGGTGACCTTGCCGTCGCGGACGTGTAGGCGGCGGGGTGCTGAGGCCGCGATGGCCTCGTCGTGGGTGATCAGTGCGATGGTGGCGCCCTCGTGGTGCAGTTCGGCGAACAGCGACAGGATCTCCGACCCGGCGCGCGAGTCCAGGTTGCCGGTCGGCTCGTCGGCCAGGACCAGTGCTGGGGCCCCGACGAGCGCGCGGGCGATCGCCACTCGCTGGCACTCCCCGCCCGACAGTTGCGCGGGCCGGTGGTCGACCCGGTGCTCGAGGCCGACTCGCGCCAGCGCCGCGGCCGCGCGGTCGTGCCGTTCGCGGGGCGGTAGTCCGCGGTAGGTCAACGCGGTGGCGACGTTGCCCAGCGCCGTGAGGTTCCGCAGCAGGTGGAAGGACTGGAACACGAAACCCAGCGCCTGCCCGCGCAACGCGGAGAGCCGCTCGTCGGAGAGGCTGCCGACGTCGTGGCCGTCGATGCGCACGGCGCCGGACGTCGGTTTGTCCAGCGCGCCCATGATGTTGAGGAGGGTGGACTTTCCTGAGCCGGACGGGCCGACGATCGTCACCCACTCCCCCGACGTGACCGTCAGGGTGACCCCGTCCAGCGCGTGCACCGGCGGCGTGCCGGGATAGGTCCGGACCACGTCGGTCAACTCCAGCACCGGTCGGCTCATGAGGGCACCTCGACGGTGTCGCCGTCGTCGAGGTCGCCGGTGACCTCGACGTAGCCGTCGCCCCACGTGCCCAGCGTGACCGGGACCCGGTCGGTGGTCCCGCCGCCTCGCACGACCGTGACCGCGTAGCCGCCGCCGGGGACGCCGATGATCGACGAGACCGGGACCGCGAGCACGTCCTTCGCCACGGTGGCGACGTAGTGCACGGTCACCGGGGCCAGCGCGAGGCTCTTCACCTGGTTCGGGTCGGCCAACTCGACGGTGACCTGGTAGATGTTCTTGCCGTCCGCGTTCTGGCTCAGCGTGGTGCTGACCGACGTGATCTTCCCCTTGACCGGGCCGCCGCCGGGCAGTTCCACGTTGACCGGCGCACCCTGGGTGACCAGGTCCCGCTTCAGTGGGTCGACCTCCAGGATCACCACGCGATCGGTGCTCTGCACGGTCACCACCGGCACCCCCGGGTTGTTCGTCCCGCCGACGTGCCCGTCGACCTTGGCGATGTGCACGTTCGTCGGGGTGAACACCACCTCGCCGAGCGTGAGCACGCCGTCGTCGGTCGCGCCGACCTTCCGCTGGAACGCCAGCACCGCGTCCGTGGTCGTCGTGCCCCAGTGGGTGTCCGGGTAGGCCGTGCTCTTCTCGCCGTAGCCGAGCGCGAGCAGCGACGACTCCAGTTGCTTCACGTCCGGCCCGTCCGGCATGCCCGCGTGCATGTCCCGCCACGCGGGCAGTACGCCGGTCAGCAGGACCACCGGCTGCGCGTTGACCGACAACAGGGTGTGGCCGGCGCCGAGGTCGGTGCCGACCACCGGCAGCCGGGTGATGACCCCGGCCAACGGCGAGGACAGCCCGCGCATGTCCTTGTACGCGACCACGCCGTCGAACGTCTCCGTACGGGTCAGGTCGATCGTTTTCGCGGTGGCGGTCGCCTGCGCGCCGGTGACCTCGCTGCCGGCGTCGGCGTCTCGGCCGGCCCACAGCACCGCGGCGACCGCGATCGCGGCGACGACGGTGAGTACCGAGGGCACCAGGATCCGCTTGCTCCTGGCGCTCACTTGCCCGGTTCCGTCCTGGCCTGCGTGCACTTCCCGAGTGCCTGCGCGACCGCGGGGTCGGTCCGGTCGAGGGAGTCCCCGAAGGGCTTCGACGTGCCGGGCACCGGGTCCGGCACGTCGATCCCGTTGTCCCGCAGGCACTTCGCCAGCGCGAGCAGCTCCTCGTGCTGCGCCGCATCGTCTCCGCCGCCCTCGTTCTTCCGCTCGTCCACGACGCCCTGCAGGATCGGCGAGCACACCTCGTCGGCGGACTGGAACGCGGCCGAGGCCTGGTCGACGCCCTCGTACATCGACCCGGCCGAGCCATCGACCGGGTCCGGCAGCTCGACTCCGTTGTCCCGCATGCACTGCGCGTACTTCAGCATCAGCTGCTGGCTTTCCGAACCCTGGTCCGCCGGCTTCTCGCCGGAGCTGTCCGCACCGCACGCCGTCAGCGCGAACACCAGCGCGACCAACGGCGGCACCACACGTAGCGTTTTCATGGTCGTTCTCCTCAACACGATCAACTGTCCGGTTGGGAACGACCTTGCCAACGCTTGCTGAAAACTGGCTTAGCCCACCTTGTCCTTGGCTGAACGGGGAAGGCGCACCAGGAAGCGTGCCCCGCCCAGCGGCGACACCCCCACGTCGACGGCACCGCCGTGTGCCTGGGCGATGCGGCGCACCATGGCCAGCCCGAGCCCCGTCCCACCGCTGTCGCGCCCTCTGCTCGAGTCCGGCCGGTAGAACCGGTCGAACACCCGATCCCGTTGTCCGGCGGGGATTCCGGGGCCGTCATCGTCCACTGTGAACACCGCGGCGTCCCCGTCGGCCGACAGGCGCACGACAACCCTGGTCGCCGCGTGCCGGTCGGCGTTGTCCAGCAGGTTGCGGGCCAGCCGCGCCAACTCCGGCACCACGCCGGTCACGACAACCGGCGTCACGTCCACGTCGAGCGCGGCCCGCCGCACCACCGCCAGCTCGCCCGCCACGACCTCGTCCAGCCGGACCCGCTCGAGCCGCCGCCCACCGGCGGCCCCGGTCGCGTCGTCCAGCCGGGCGAGCATCAGCAGGTCGCCGGTCAGCCGGTCGAGCCTGCGGTGATCGTCGATCAGGCGCCGCGCGGTCACCTGCCAGTCGGTGCCGTCCGGGTGGGCCAGTGCCACCTCCAGGTCCGCGCGCATCGCCGCGAGCGGTGTGCGCAGCTCGTGCGACGCGTCCGCGACGAACTCGCGCTGCCTTCGCGCGCCCTCACCGATCCGGTCCAGCATCTCGTTCAACGTCGACGTCAGCCTGGCGACCTCGTCCCGGGTGCTCGGCGGCGGCAGCCGATCGTCCAAAGAGGAATGACTGATCGCGTCGGCATGCCGCCGGACCGCCTCGATCGGCCGCAGCGCCCGGTGCACCGCGAACCAGGTCAGCGCGCCGACGAACACGACCAGCAGCGGCGCACCCACCAGCAGCGCGTCGACCACCACCTGCACGCTGGCGGTGATCGGCCCCAGCCGGGACAGCGCGAGCACCGTCCGCGTCCCGTCCGGTGTGGACACCGTGCGCCAGGCCAGCACCACGTCGTCGGTCGGCCGGGCCGCCCGCGACGTGCCGTCGCCGTCGCCGTCGTCCAGCGCCGCCGCCCGCGCGTCCCGCAGTTCCTTCGGCAACTGGTCGATGGTGATCGTCCTGGCCGGTGCGTCCGGGATCTGCTGGACGACCCGGCCGTGCCCATCCTGGATCTGGATGACCGTCAGCGCCTCGGCACGCGGCTCCGCCGGCAGGGCATGCCCCGACCGCAGCGCGTCGGCCACCTCGTCGACCTCGGCGCGCGCCAGTTCCTCGGCGTCGCCGACGAGACTGCGCGACAGCCCGGTGACCAACAGCACCGAGGCCGCCGCCAGCGCGAGGCCGACCGCGACCACGACCAGCACCGTCAGCCGCACGCGCAGCGACCCCGGCCAGCTAGGCATCGGGATCGACCAGCCGGTATCCGAGGCTGCGCACGGTCTGCACCCGTGTCGCGCCGATCTTGCGCCGCAGGTAGGACATGTGCACCTCCACGAGATTCGGCTCCGCGTCGGCCGCGATCCCCCACACCGCGTCGATCAGCCGGTCCTTGGACAGCACCCGGTCCCGGTTGCGCAGCAACACTTCCAGCAGCGCGCGCTCCCTTGGCCGCAACGCGACCGCCGCACCGTCCACAGTGCACTCACCGGTCGCCGGGTCGAGCGTCAGCCCGCCATGGGCGAGCAGCCGGGGCCGCGGCGTCGACCCCCGCCTCGCCAATGCCCGCAGCCGCGCCACCAGCACGACGAACGAGAACGGCTTGCGCAGGTAGTCGTCGGCGCCGACGTCCAGCCCGTCCGCCTCGTCGTACTCACCGTCCTTCGCGGTCAGCATCAGGATCGGCGTCCACACCCGGTCGGCACGCAACCGCTCCGCCACCACGTACCCGGACAGCGACGGCAACAGCACGTCCAGCACGATCACGTCGTGCGCGCCCTCCCGCGCCTGCCAGTACCCGTCGGCCCCGTCGTGGACGACGTCGACGTCGAACCCCTCCGCGGTCAGCCCGGACGACAACACGGCCGCCAACCGCACGTCGTCCTCCACCACCAGCACCCGCACCCCGCCAGCCACCTCCCTCGCCCCCACGATCACACGACGGCCTTAACGCTGGCTGAGCGGACCGGCGGCGGCGAGGAGAAGCTCTCAGCTGTCGCTGGTCAGCTGATCCCAGGATCCCGTTGGCGGGGCGCCCGTCAGTGGACTGGTGTCGAGATACCGTGGCTCGAGAACGCGCTCGGTGAACTTCCAGCCCTCCGCGGTGCGTCGGTAGCGGTCGTGGAACACGCCATGCATGACGACCGACGTGCCATCACGCTGGCGGCCGGTCTCGGAGACGAACTCCCGGCCGGACGCGGTGTCGCCGTCGAGCCGGATCGTGCCCGAGTGCGTGTTCTGCACCCAGAACTCCCACGCGCCCTGCAGACGTTCGATACCGGCGCGGATCGCCGTCCGCCCAGCGAGTTCGACGTTCGCGAAGGGAATCCGCCACACCGCGTCCTCGGTGAACAGCGAAGCGAACCGGTCGTAGTCACCGACCGTGGGCGCGTCGACATGCTCGCCGCGCAACGCCTCGATCTCGACCCGATCAGCGACCACCGCGAAATTCATCCGTGTCCTCCTCAGCTCAGAGGTACGACGACACGGCCCTACGGAATGTGATGGGCGAAGGGGCCGCCGCCCGCGAAGGCGAGTTTCGCGAAGCGGTCGCCGATGCGGCGGTGGGTGGCGGCGTCCGGGTGCAGCCGGTCCGGCAACGGAAGGTCGGCGAAGTCCGCCTCGCCGTACAGGTCGAGCCCGTCCAGGTAGTGCAGGTGCGGATCGTGTGCGGCGCGCCGCGTCATGATGCGGGCCAGTTCGTCGCGGATCACCCGCAGCGTCAGTTTCCCGGCGGCCCGGTCGGCGGGGTCGCCGGTGGCCATGAACCTGACCTGCCCGTCCCGTAGGGCGTCGGGGTCGAAGGCGCCGGGACCGGGGGTGTCCTCGTGGATCGGGCAGTGGATCGGGGAGACGACCAGCAGGGGCGCGGTGGGGTGCCCCTCCCGGATGGTGTCGAGGAAGCCGTGCACGGCCGGCGTGAAGGCGCGCAGGCGCATCAGGTCGGCGTTCACCACGTTGATGCCGATCTTGACGCTGATCAGGTCGGCCGCGGTGTCCCGCAGGGTCCTGGCGGTGAACGGGTCGAGCAGGGCGCTGCCGCTCAACCCCAGGTTGATCAGCTCCACACCGCCCTGGGCGGCGGCCAGCGCCGGCCAGGTCGTGGACGGGCTCGCGGCGTTGGAGCCGTGGCTGATCGAACTGCCGTGATGTAGCCACACCGGCCGGCCGGTGCGGGTGGCGGGCGCGAGCGGGGCGTCGGTACGCAGGGCGACCAGATCGGTCACCTCGTTGTGCGGCAACCAGATCTCGACGTCCTTTTCGGTGTCCGGCAGCCCGCTGAACGACACGGTGCCCACCGGGCCGGTCTGGTGATCGGTGGTGCCGGTACTCAGGTCGATGGTCAGCGTGTTGCCGCCGGGCACGCTGCCCTGCCCGGCCAGCCGGCCGTCGACGAGCAGGTCGTACACGCCGGCCGGCCGGGCCGGCAGGCCGGCGTGGACCCGCCGGGTGGCCACGGCGTCGAGTTCGACGGCCGTGGCACGGGTGCGGAAGCTGATCCGTACGCCGGAGGGCTGCGCCTCGACCATGGCCAGCTGCGGGTCGGGGCTCTGCGCCAGCGCCCAGGCCGGCAGCCGGTGCGGGCGCAGACCGCGCTCGACGCGTTCCACCTCGGCGGCGCCGCGGAGCAGGCCGGCGGTGATCGGGGTGGTGATCCAGGTGTTGATGAAGTCACCTCGGGGGTCGAAGCGTGGGGGTCACTCCGCGGGCCAGTTCCGCAGGAGGGCGTCGAGACCGTCCATGATGCGGGTCCAGGACTGCTGGGAGTCGGGGCTGCTGTGGTCGAAGCCGCCGGCCAGCTCGAGGCTGAGGTAGCCGTGGAAGGTGCTGCCGATCAGCCGGACGGCGTGGGTCTGGTCGGTCTCGCTCAGCTGGTAGCCGCGCAGGATCGCCCGGATCAGCTGCGAGTGTCGTGCCCCGGCGCTGGCGGCCGCGGTCCTCGGGTCGAGTCGCATGCGCGCCGCGGCGTACCGGCCGGGGTGTGCGCGGGCATAGTCGCGGTAGACGTTCCCCAGGGCGACCAGCGCGTCCTTGCCGGCCCGGCCGGCCAGCGCCGCGGCGCTGGCGTCGGCGAGCTCCTCGTGGGCGAGCAGGGCGATCCGGGTCTTGAGGTCACGCGAGTTCCTGACGTGTGAGTACAGGCTCGGGACCTTGACGTGGAACTGCCGGGCGAGCGCGGAGACGGTGACCTCGTCGAAGCCGACCTCGTCGGCCAGCTCCGCGCCGGCTCGCACCAGCCGTTCCGGCGTCACACCCGCTCGCGCCACAGTCACCTCCTTATTCCTAAGGCAACCGTACATCTACCTAATAGATTTAGGCAAGACTGGTCATCGGCGCTTGTCGAGACGGGCGTGCAGCTCGGTGTAGTCGTGTTCGGGGAAGAAGCGGGGGAAGACCGCCAGCATCTCCGCCAGTCCCTGGGAAAGGGGGAAGAAGCCAAGGCCGCAGTCGGCCGGATCGCAGTACAGGTACTGCCAGCCGATCACCCCTTTCGTGATCAGCAGGGCCTCCAGGTATCCGGGGTAGTCCAGTTCCGTCCTCATGGCGCCAACGCGCATGTCGAAGAACCAGATCTCGGGGTCGGTCGCGCCGGGGACGGCGCGCAACAGGGCGCCACGGCCCGAGCCGGTGACCGGCGTGTCGTCGATCCACCGCAGTTCCCGGTGGAGCGCGCGCTCCCGGTCGTCCTCGCCCTGCCAGACCTTGTCCAGGCGTCTGCTGGACACGGCGGTCGTGATGTGGTTGAGGTGGAACTCACCGACCAGTCTCGAGTCGGCACGCCCGCTTCGCCAGGCCGCCCGGATCGCGCCGTACCGGAAGAAGTACTCCCGCACCCGTTGGCTCAACGGCAGGTCGTCCTCCTCGACGAGGTCCTCGAAGACGCGCTCGGCGACATCGAGGGCGTAGACGACCTCGCCCAGTTCCGCCCGTTCCACCTCGAACTCGTCGGTCTCCCTGAGCTGCCGGAGAACCCCGGCGCAGCGTTCCTCGAAGGGATACCGGAACACCTCGTCACCTGACACGGCGGACAGCCTAGGAGGCTTCGCCCTGCCGTCGAGCGAGGCTTCTGGCCTGCCCTTCGTGGATGTCGTTCACCCACTCCCAGCCTGGCTTCGCCGACGGGCCGAGCCGCGGATCATCGGGGGTCTGGCCGGCACGCAGGGCACGCACGTACGCGCGGTCCTGGTCGATCCGTGCGCGGAGCTGATCAGCTCCGCCGACGGACCCGTGACCGGGGACGACGACCTCGACGTCGTCCGCAACGTCCTCGAGCAGCCGCAGTCCGGTGAGGTACTCCGCTACCGGGTCATTGGCGCTGCCGAAGTCGTCGAGCATCGGGATGAAGACATCGGAGAGCATGTCGCCCGCGACGAGAACCCCGCGTTCTTCGATCAACAGCGCCGCATGGCCCGGGGCATGAGCCGGATGCTCGATAATCCGGACCCGCGGGCCATCCCAGGGAATCCACGAGGTTTCGGCGGGCAGACCGGTAATGCGGCCGAACAGGTCCAGCGGTGTCTCCTCGGCGATTTCCGGCGGCAATCCCTCGGCGACACTGGTCCGCCAGTCCGCGCTCGACAGCCGATCTCGCATGAAGGCCGCGCAGCGGGCTGTGCCGTAACGGGGCGCTTCGCCGAGTTCGGCGTGCCAGAGCACGTGATCCCAGTCAGGATGCGTCGCGAAGCCGGCTACCACGGGCTGGTCAAGTTCGGACAGGTCGCGCGCGAGGCAGGTCAGTTCGTCGGCCGTGATCCCGGGGTCGACGAGCAACACGCCGGTCCTGCCGCGCACGACCACGGTGTTGTTCTGGAGTAGCTCGCTCTGGTGGACCAACACGCCCTCGGCGACCTGCTTCAGCATGGGATTCCCTCCGGATTGTGGCCGGCCGACGCTCAGGTGAGGGCGGACCGCCGCATTCGATCATGCTTTCGTGTGCTTTTGGTGCGAGACACACGGGTGGCGGATTGCGGGGGGAGTTTATGGCCGACAGGCTGGGGGTGGTCGCTCAACGTGTTTCCATGACTACGGTTGGGGCTGGGGCGGATGAACGTGCTGATGCGGCTTGCCACCGCCGCGGTTCTCGTGGTCGGGATGGCGCTGGTCGCCGCGCCGGGCGCGAGTGCGGAGGTGCGGGTCGGGCTTGGCTACGAGACCCGGCCGGCGCAACCGTATGCCAACAATCCGGACGCGGCGGACTGGATCGGGTCCTACCTCGTCGGCGGCGAGCAGGTGTGGTGTGTGCAGTTCGCCTATCTGGCACCGGACACCGACGAGCAGTACCAGCCGGGGCAGGAACTGCGCACCAAGTGGGGCACGCCGCTGCCGGTCGACGTCGCCGCGGACATCTCCTATCTGCTGTTGCGTTACGCGGAGACCGACAGCGCGGACGAGGCCGCCGCGCTCGCGCATCTGGTGCACACCTGGACCTCCGGGCCGCAGAACCCCGGACAACTCGACCCCGCCAACGATTTCCGGCATGTCGCGTATGACGCGCCCTTCCACCTGGCCAGGTTGCCCGCGACCGCGCAGGCCGCGGTGGCCGCGTTGACCGAGGACGCCGCGGCCAACCGTGGGCCGTGGAGCGCGTCGGTCACCGCACCCGAGACGGCACAGCAGATCGGGACCGCGGCCGAGTGGCGCTTCGAGGTGCGCAACGCCGCCGAGGTCGGCGTCGGCGACGTGCCGGTGACGGTGACGGCCACCGACGCGACCTTCACCGATCCGGTCACCGGCGAGCAGGTCGCCACCGCCACCCTGCCCACCCCGCAGGACGGCAGCCCGGTCGCCATCGACGTCACGCCGACCGGGGTGGCCCCGGCCATCGACATCACGCTCGCCGCGCCGGCCGCGGTCCCCGTGGTGCGGCAGGCGGTCGATGTCGACACCCAGCGGGTGGTCAGCACCGGCGGCGAGGAGGAGCTGACCGCGGCGGGCGACACCACCGCGAGCCCACCACCCACGACCACCACCACGACGACGACCACGCCACCGGAGGTGCCCTCGACGATCCCCGCCGGCGAGTCGCCGACGCCGGCCGTCGCCAAGGCCGCGGTGACCGGCACGCCCACCTCGTCGTCGCTCATGCTGCTGGCCATCGTGGCCGTCGTGGCGGCGGTGTTGGTCGCGCTGTTGGTCGCCCACGTGCCATCCGGCCGCGGCGGGCGACACCTGCGTCGCCGATGAGTGCGCGGCACGCCGCCACGGCCGTCGTCCTGGCGATGGTCGCGACCTGCGGCGGAACCGTCGCGATCGGCGGTGCCGGACCCGAGTCGGTGGCCGGCGCGGCGACCGCGACGCCCGTGCGGATGATCGGCGACCCCGGCGGACCACCCGGCGTGACCCCGACGGCGCCGCCAACGCCGATCCCGGCGCCCACACCGACACCGACACCGACACCGCCGCGGGCGACCGAGCACGCGCCCGAGCCGGCACCGCGACGTGCGCAGGCGGCGGGCACGGTGCGACTGGCCGAGGGCGGCACGGCGGTCCTGGTGCGTGCCGAAGTCCTCGACGGTGTGCTCCCGGTGCCGGACGACCTCGGCGAGGCCACCTGGTGGGGCGCGGACCCGGGCGCGGGCGACGGCGCGACCGTGCTCGCCGGCCACGTGAACTGGAACGGCGCGGTCGGCCCGTTCGCCGAGCTGTGGCGGGCCAGGACCGGCGATCTGGTGACGGTCGTCGACCAGGCCGGGGACGCCCTCGGCTACGAGGTCACCGACGTGCTCACCCTCGACAAGGACGAGTTGCCCCAACGCGCCGCCCAGCTGTTCGACCAGGCAGGCGCGCACCGCCTGGTCCTGGTCACCTGCGGCGGCAGGTGGGTCGGCGGAACCTCCGGCTACGCCGACAACCGGGTCGTCATCGCCACCCGGCGCTGACCATCCGGAGAAAATCGAGTCGCTGCCTCACCACGTGACGGGCAGGGCGCGCACGCCGTAGACGATGTTGGCCGCGCGGAAGTCCAGCGACTCGTACGGCTCGGCCAGCGCCAGCGCGGGGAACCGGCGCAGCAGCGCCGGGAACGCGATCCGCAGCTCGGTCCTCGCCAGCGGCGCGCCGAGGCAGTGGTGCAGGCCATGGCCCAGGGCGACATGCCGGGTCGCCGGCCTGGCGAGGTCGAGGCGGTCGGGGTCGTCGACGAGGGTGTGGTCGCGGTTGGCCGCCGCCAGCGAGGGCGCTACCAGTGAGCCGGCCGGAATGGTGGTGCCGGCCAGCTCGACGTCGGTCACGGCCCGGCGTGGGGGCATCCAGTTCACCACCGACAGCCAGCGCAGCAGCTCCTCCACGGCGGTGTCGACCAGGTCGGGGTCCGCGCGCAGCGCCGCGAGCTGGTCGGGGTGGCGCAGCAGGGCCAGGGTGCCGAGGCCGAGCATGTTCGAGGTCGTCTCGTGGCCGGCGAGCAGCAGCAGTTCGGCGATGCCGATCAGCTCGTCGGTGTCGAGGTCGTCGCCGTGGTCGCGGACGAGCATGCCGAGCATGTCCTCGCCGGGGTCGGCCTGCGCGCCGGCGACCAGGTCGGCCATGTAGGCCCGACCCTCGCCATGGACGACCATCCGGTCCGCCATCGACAGGGAGGTGTCCAGCAGCCGCACGGAGCGCTCCTGGAACGCGGCGCGGTCGGCATAGGGCACGCCGAGCAGCTCGCAGATCACCAGTGACGGCACCGGCAACGCGAAGTGCGCCACCAGGTCCGCCGGCCGGCCGGCGGCCTCCACGTCGTCGAGGGCCGCCTCGACGATCTCGGTGATCCTCGGCACCAGCCGGCGGATCCGGCGCGCGGTGAACTCCGGGGTCAGCATCCGGCGCAGCCGGGTGTGCTCCGGCGGGTCCAAGCTGATCAGCTGCCCGGCGCGCAACTTCGCCGCCTCCTGCTCGTCGAGCAGCTCGGCCCCCGGGATCGGGCTGGCCGCGCTGCTGAACCGGTCGGAGTCGGACAGCACCTCGCGGACGTCCTGGTGGCGGCAGACCAGGTAGGCGGGCCGGCCTGCCGGAGTCGTGATCGGCCGCACGCCCTCGTCGTCGCGGACCCTGCCCAGTTCGTCGACCGGGTCGAGGCCGTCGCGACGCATCGACATCGGCAGGTTCATGGCCTGGGTCATCGGTTGGTCGGTCGTCTGGTCGGTCGTCTGGTCAGTCGTCTGGTCAGTCGTCTGGTCAGTCGTCTGGTCAGTCGTCATCGTCGGCTCCCCGTCAGTCGCTGCGGCTGGTCACCTTATGACGAGACAGCACGACGATTTGTGATGGCGAGCCGGCTCAGCGCGCGAGGCGGTCCCGGGTCCTGCGGTGCAGTGGGGACGTGACGGCGCCGTCCAGGAGCGGGTCGCCGGTGCGGGCCATCCAGGTGTGCAGCCGGGCCGACAGCTCCTCGACCGTCGCCGCGTGTGCCGGCTCGGCCGCCAGGTCGGTCAGCTCGTGGGGGTCCTCGGCGAGGTCGTACAGCTCGACGGGCGGGTGGTAGGCCATGGGCTCGACCCGGGGCGTGCAGCGCCGGTTCCACGACTGGCTCGGGTCCATGAACGCGTAGGCGTTGCTGAAGTTGGCGATCAGCTTGTGGCGGTCGGTGCGGACGCAGCGGCGCGGGTCGTAGTAGTCGTGGTAGGTCAGCTCGCCGAAGATCTGCTCGTGGGGCCGGTAGTCACCGCCGTCGAGCAGGCCGAGGAAGCTGCGGCCGTGCAGCTGGCCACCGGGGTGCAGACCGAGCAGGTCCAGCAGGGTCGGCACGACGTCCACATTGGACAGCAGGTCGGCGTGCGCCCGGCCGCCGAGCCAGCCGCGCGCCGGGTACCGGACGATCATGGCGACCTCGAGGCCGGGATCGTAGAGGGAGCATTTGGCCCTTGGCAGGGCCAGACCGTGGTCGGTGGTGAACAGGACGAGCGTGTCGTCGGCTATGCCGAGACGGTCGAGCTGGTCGAGGATCCGGCCGGCTGCCTGGTCCATGTGGGCGACCGCTCCCTGCAACTCGGCGATCTCCACTCGGGCGGACTCGGTGTCCTCGAGGTAGGGCGGGATCCCGATTCCCCGCTCGTCGTCCGGCTCGACGTGGTCGCCGAGGAAACCCTTGGTCCCCACCGGATCGCGGGCGCCGCCCAGCCGATGCGGCTCGAAGAACCCCACCTGGAGGTAGAAGGGTTGGCCGCCCGCCAGTGCCGCCAGGTGCGCGCACGCGAGGTCGGCGACGGGCGTGGCCATGATCCGCGAGGTGTCGACATGATCGAACCCGAGCTGGGCGGCGATCTCGTTGTCCGGCAGGGCACGGGACTCGTGGTGCACGCCGAGGAGCTCGCTGCGGTAGCCGGCCGCGCGCAGCAGGCCGCCGAGGTGACGCTCGCCGGGATGCAGGTCCCAGGCGAAGTCGCCGTGGGTCAGGCCCATGACGCCGTTCGCGTGGGGCCACCGCCCGGTGAACAGTGACGCCCGCGACGGGCTGCACTGCGGCGCGGTGGCGAACGCGCGATCGAGGCGGATCCCGTCCTCGGCAAGGGAGTCCAGGTTCGGTGTGCGCACGGTCGGCTGGCCGTAGCAGCCGAGGAAACGCCCGAGATCGTGGCAGTGCAGGACGATGATGTTGGGGCGCGCGGTCGTCACCGGCCGACACGGTAACGCGATCAGGCCGCACCTGGCCAGATCGCGTCGTGCCGCGGCTCAGCCGAGCGGCACGTCGGTGGACTGTGATCGGGCGGCGGCCAGCGCGGCGATGGCGGTGTCGTCGAGCGTGATCGTCCCGGCGGTGATGTTGGCCTCGAGGTGGTCGGGGTTCGCGGTTCCGGGGATGAGGAGCACGTTCGGCGCGTGGTGGAGCAGCCAGGCGAGGCCGATCTGTGCCGGGGTATGGCCAAGGGAGCGCGCGAGGGCGGTGACGGCCGGGTCGTCGGTCACCTTCGGCATGGCGGGAAAGGCACCGCCCAGCGGGAAGAACGGAACCCAGGCGATGTGCTCGTCGGTGCAGAGCCGGAGCATGTCCTCGTCGCCGCGGGCCACCAGGCTGTAGGCGTTCTGGACGCAGGCGATCCCGGCGGGAAGGGCGTGGCGCAGCCCGTCCAGGGTGACGGCGCTCAGGCCGATCGCGCCGATCTTGCCCTCGTCGCGCAGCGCGGTCAGCACCGCGAGCTGGTCGTCGAGGTCGACCAGTTGGTCGCCATCGGCCCGCAGGCCCGGCCCGGTGTCCAGGCGCCGCAGGTTCACCACCGGGATCTGGTTGAGGCCGAGGGAGACGAGGTTGTCCTCGACGCTCGCCCTCAGTTCCGCTGGGCGCTGGGCCGGACGCAGGGGGATGGCGCCGCCGGGGTTGGGATCGGCGCCGACCTTGCTGACGATCACGACACCGTCCTCGGGGCCGAACGCGTCGCGGAGGAGCCCGTTGACGAAGCCGTCGCCGTAGAACTGGGCGGTGTCGACGTGGTCGACGCCGAGTTCCCGCGCGCGGCGCAGCAGGGCGATAGCGGCGGGGCGGTCGGCGTGCAGGCGCTCCAGCTGCATCGCGCCGTAGCCGATGCGGGACACCGTGTGGGCGCCGAGCGGTGCGGTGGTGGAGTCTGTGGTCATAGGAGGTCCTCCGCGTGCGACGATCGGTGAAGCGGAGGATCCTCCGCTTCACCACACTATAACGGAGGTGCCTCCGCTTTGAGCTCCGCCGACCCGAAGAAGCGGGCGCCCCGTGCCGACGCGCGGCGCAACCACGACACGCTCCTCACCGTCGCCAGGGCCGCGTTCGCGGCGGCCGGCGACGCCGTCGCGCTCGAAGGCATCGCCCGTGACGCCGGCGTCGGCATCGGCACGCTGTACCGCCACTTCCCCACCCGGGAAGCCCTGGTGGAGGCCGTGTACGCGGCCGAGCTCGACGAGGTCACCGGCTGCGTTCCCGCCCTGCTCGAGCAACTCCCGCCAGCCGCGGCGCTGCGCGCGTGGATGGAGCGCTACGCCGTCTTCGTCGCGACCAAGCGCGGCATGGCCGAGACGCTGCGCGCCGGCTGGGCCTCGGGACGGATCGCGACCCCGGCCAGCCGGGAACGCGTCTCCGCCGCCGTCGCCACGATCCTGGCCAGCGGTGTGGCCGCCGGCTCGCTGCGCGCCGACGTCGACCCACTGGATGTCACCGTGATGCTGCTGGGGATCCTCCTCGCCACCGCCGGCAACGCCCCCGACCAGACAGGACGACTCCTCGACCTGGTCATGGACGCGCTCCGGACGACGCCCGACCAACCCGGGGAGAAGCTCAGCGGGTCCCGGCGAGATGGTCGGCCAGGATCGCGGTGACCGCCAGCACGGTGTCGAAGTTCGGCACGAGCCGGGTCTTCGTCAGTGCGAAGGCGATCCCGCGCGCGGGGTCCGCGTAGGCGTAGCTGCCGCCCCCGCCCGGCCACCCGAAGGCCACGGAGTCCTCCTCCGCGGGGGCGCCGATCCTGCCGAGCGGGAAGCCGAGCGCCATCCGCGCCTGAGTGCCGAAAACCTGGTCCACACCGGCGAACGCGAGTGCGGACAGGTCCGCCAACCGGGCGGGATTCACGAGCGTGCCCCGCAGCACGGCGTTGTACATCGCGGCGAGTCCGTGCGCGGTGGCCACGCCCACCGACGGGATATCGGCGCGCAGGATCTCGACGTCGTTGCCGAAATCGGCGCTCGGCCGGCTTTCCCACGGCGCGAGGACGCTCGCATCACCGGGCCACTGCCCCGCCTGCTGCGCCAGGCGCGCCAACCCCGGCAGCGACTCGCGCGGAGTGGCGAAGTGGAGCTGCCCCTCGATACCGAGCGGCGTGGTGATCCACTCGCGCAGCAGCGCGCTCATGGAGCGCCCGGTCGCGCGGCGGGCCAACTCGCCGACGAGATAGCCGAAGGTGTAGGAGTGGTAGCCCACGGCGGTGCCCGGCCGCCAGCGCGGCTCGGCGGCGGCCAGCGCCGCGCACACCCTTGGCCAGTCCGCCAGCTCGCCCGGCGTGATCTCGCGCGGCATGGCCGGCAGACCGACCGTGTGGGTCAGCACGTGCCGCAGCGTCGCCGTGGCCTTGCCGTGCACCCCGAACTCGGGCCACAGGTCGGCGACCGGGGTGTCGCAGTCGAGGAATCCACGCTCGACGAGCAGCTGCGCGAGCGTGGCCGCGATGTTCTTGCCGGTGGAGAAGCTGAAGATCGGCGTGTCCGCGGTGAGCGGTCGCCCGGTGGCCGGGTCGGCCGTACCGGCCACCGCGTCGACGACCAGCGCGCCATCCCGGTAGACGGCGACCTGCACCCCGGTCTCCGCGCCGGAGTCGACCAGCTCGTCGAGCCGGCGCTGAACCTGTTCCTGGAGCACGCTCATCACCTCGTCCTGGTCGATGGAGTGGTCGTCAGGTGCCTGATCGCGGTCAGGGTCTGGGTGATGGTGGTCGGGAGGTCGGGGTCGCCGCGCTGGTTGAGCCAGCGGGTCACCGCTACCCGCAGCGTGGTCACGGCGAGCTCGGCCGCCAGTTGCGCGGTCGGGTCGTCGACGCCGCGGTCGCGGAAGCCCTGTTCCAGCGCCGCCGACATCAGCGAGAACTTACGCAGCTCGCGCTCGTGCAGGGCGGGTTCGGCGTCGATCGCGGCGCGTCGGCGGAGCAGGTAGTCGAGGCCGCGGCCCTCGAAGATCTCGGCCGCGGTGGGGCCGAGGCCCTCGGTGATCAGCTCCATCGGGCCAAGCGACGGCGGGGCCTCGGCCAGGAGGCGGGCCACCTGCTCGGGCACCAGCTCCTCGCCGGCGAACAGCACCTCCCGCTTGTCGGCGAAGTGCCGGAAGAACGTGCGGGTCGTGAGCCCGGCCCGCGCCGTGATCTGCGGCACAGTGGTCTCGGTGAAGCCCTGCTCGAGGAAGAGATCGAGCGCGGCCCGCTCGAGCCGTTCGCGCGCACCCGGCTGCCATCGACCCATGCGCCAGAGTCTAGTGATGACACGTCATGTCATGCTGTGCGATAGTGATGACATGACGTGCCATGACTGGTGGAGGCGACCATGACAGGTGAGATCTGGGTACTCGGCGCGACCGGACGGGTCGGCCGGGAGGCGGTGGCGCGCCTGCGACAGACGGGCGCCGAGGTGGTGGTCGCCGGCCGCGACCGGGAGCGGCTGGCCGGGGTGGGCCAGGACGCCCGGGTGGTGACCGGCTCGCTGCACGAGGTCTGCGCGCGACTGGCCACCGAGGCGCCGGCCGTCGTGATCAACACCGTGGGCCCGTTCACCCGCACGGCACCGCAGGTCGCGCTGGCCTGCCCGCCGGGCACTCACTACGTCGACGTCGCCGCCGAACTGAGCGCGTTCGCACTGCTCCACGACATGCACCGGGAGGCGGTGGCAACCGGTCGCACGTTGGTGTCCGGGGCGGGCTTCGGCGTGCTCGCGACCGAGGGCATCCTGCTGCACCTGCTGGCGGAGGAGGACACGCCGTCGCGCGTACGCATCGACGCCGTCGCGTCCGTCGCGATCGACGCCGGCGCCATCGGCGACGCCCTGGCCGCCACCATCGTGGACACGGTGCGCGCAGGCGGCCGCGAGGTGCGGCGGGGCCGGCTGGTCCGCGCCAGGGCAGGCGGTGCCGCCGAGCGACTGACCACGCCGGACGGCGACGTGGTCACCACCGCCTCCGTTGGCGGCGGTGAGCTCTTCGCGGCCTGGCGGGCCAGCGGCGCCCCGTCAGTGATCGGCGCGTCGGCGCTGGTCCCGGCCAACCCGGCCGCCCGCGCGGCGCTGCCGGCCATCGGTGGCCTGCTGCGGTTGCCCGGCGTGGCCGGCTTCGCCACCCGGCGCCTCGCCGGCATCACGACGGCCACGGCCACGCCGCGCCCGCGCCGATCGTCCTGGGCACGCGCCCGCGTCGAGTGGCCGGGCGGTCGCGTGCGGACGGGCTGGCTGCGCACCGGCGAGGGCATGACGTTCACCGTCGGCGCCGTCACCGAGGTGGCCCGGCGCCTGGCCAACGGCGACGGCCGCCCCGGGGCGTTCACCCCGGGCAGGCTCTTCGGTCCCGAGGTGGCGCTGGCCGCCGGCGCGGAATTCGTTGACACGACAGGCTGAACGCCACCGCGATTCGCCAGAGACATTCCGTGAAGCGGGGTTTCCGCAGTTCGAGCTGGCCGCTTCGGCCCACCGTCTCGTCTTCTTCGACAACCCGCTGATGCGGAACCCCACTCCGCCCGGCGATGACCGTGCCGGTCGCCTCAGCCTGCGGTGGTGGCGAGCCAGCGGGTGAGGTCGGCGGAGAGTTCGGCCGGGGCGTCGAGTTGGATCAGGTGGCCGGCGTTCTCGATGAGCGTCAGCGAGGCGTGCGGGATGGCCGCGCGGAGGCGGTGTGCCCGGTCGACGGGGATCCAGGTGTCGGCCGTGCCCCAGATGATGTGCACCGGCTCGTCGATCGACCCGTAGTCGGGTTCGATCTCGTCGGTGAAGCGTTCGTCCGCCTGGGCGATCTGCCGGTAGAACGCGTCCTGGCCACTCCTGTC
Source organism: Actinophytocola sediminis (assembly GCF_054779715.1). Classification (NCBI taxonomy): domain Bacteria; kingdom Bacillati; phylum Actinomycetota; class Actinomycetes; order Pseudonocardiales; family Pseudonocardiaceae; genus Actinophytocola; species Actinophytocola sediminis. Next base: position 85,614 of record NZ_BAAGXS010000003.1, read on the forward strand.
CAGCCACGGGTTCACCAGCATCGCGAGATCATCATCGCGCAGGCCTCGGTGGCTCGCGCCGCTCACATACGCCTCGACCACACCGCGGTGGATGGCGGGCGGAAGCTGGGCGAAGACGTCCGCGTGTTGTCGCACGAGCGCGAAGAACGGCGAGCCCCACGGCGAGAGCGCCACGACGTCGACCAGGCAGACCGACGCGTACCGCGCGCCGTGCAGCAGCCGGGCGCGCAGGGCGACGGCGCCGCCGAAGTCGTGCGCGATGACCTGGGGGCGCTCGAGCCGCCACTCGTCGAGCAGGTGCGCGAACAGCTCTCCCTGGGTGGCGAGGTCGACCGCGTGGTCGGCGTCCTTCGACGAGGCGCCGTAGCCGGGCATGTCCCAGAGATAGACGGTGAACCGCCGCGACAGCGCCCCGGCGATCGTCCCCCAGAGCGCGGACGACCACGGTGTTCCGTGCAGGAACACCAGTGGCGGACCCTCGCCGAGGCGGTCCCACGCCACCAACCGTCCCCGCCAGCGCAGCGTGCGGGTGAGTGCGAAATGAGCCACCGCCCAATCTTCGCAGTTCCGCCTCCCCGGGATTGAATGTGTTGGTCACGTCGGGGACAGCGGGTGCTGTTTGGGTGCGACCGAGCGGTCACTCGCCGGCGATCGCGTCGCTGGTCCGGTCGGCGGCGCAGCTCAGTCGACCAGCAGCTCGACCGCGACGGTGAGGCGTTCGAGGTACTCCACGCGCGTCCGGACCTGATGCTTCAGCCCGACCGACACGCTGATCAGCGTCTCCGCGACCCGAGCCGCCGGCGCGGGCCCCCGCGCCAGCGCGCCGACGACGAGCTCCGCGAAACGGGTCGGGGAGGTGTCGACGATCGCGCCGAGCAGGTCCGGATGCTGCTCGATCAGGCCGGGGACGTCCCGGCTCAGCGGTCCGACGTATCGGCCGGCCCACAGGTCGAACGCGCCGACAAGCCGCTCCCGCAACGGCCTGCCGTCCTCGGCGAGCAGCCGCTCGGCCGCGGCCAGGTCCAGCTCCAGTGCCCGGGTGACCGCCGCCCGGAACAGCGCCTCCTTCGACTCGAACAGGAAGTACAGGCCCGGCCGGGAGATCCGGGCCGTGCGCGCCACCTCCTCCATGGAGGTCCTGCGGTAGCCGTAACGCGTGAAGGTGCGCAGCGCGGACTCGAGCACCGCGTCCCGACGACCGGTGTCGGCGATGACCATGCGGCCAGTATACGAACTTTACAAATAGAGTCCACTATGTAAAGTCGCGGCATGGCCACCGCGCTCATCACCACGCCGTTCACCGCCACCACCACCGCGGCCGAGGTGCTGGCGGACGTCGATCTCACCGGCCTCCGCGCGATCGTGACCGGCGCGTCCTCGGGTATCGGCGCCGAGACCGCCCGCGCGCTGGCCGCCGCGGGCGCCGAGGTGACCCTCGCGGTCCGGAACCCGACCGCCGGCCAGGCCGTCGCCGCCGCCCTCCCGCGCGCCCGGGTCCGGCCGCTCGACCTGGCCGACCCGGCGACCGTGCGCCGCTTCGTCGACGACTGGGACGGTCCGGCGCACCTGCTCGTCAACAACGCCGGCCTGGTCACCGGCGGGCTGGCCCGCACCCCGCAGGGGTGGGAGCTGCAGTTCGCGACCAACCACCTCGGCCACTTCGCCCTGGCCACCGGTCTGCACGACGCGCTCGCCCTCGGCGCGGCCGACCGGGGCGAGGCGCGGATCGTCGCGGTCAGCTCCACCGCGCACATGCGCGCCGGCATCGACTTCGACGACCCGCACTTCCGGCGCCGGGTCTACGACCCCCAGCTCGCCTACGCCCAGTCCAAGACCGCGAACTCGCTGTTCGCGGTCGAGGCGACCCGCCGGTGGGCGGCCGATGGCGTCGTCGCGAACGCCGTCAACCCCGGCGGAGTCGCGACCGGACTCCAGCGCCACTTCACCGCCGCCCAGCGGGAGTCCCTCGCCGCGGCCGAGGCCGCGGGCGTCTTCACCTACAAGACCGTCGCCCAGGCCGCCGCGACCAGCGTCGTCGCCGCCGTCGCGCCCCAGTTCGCGCACACCGGCGGCCACTACCTCGACGACGCCCAGGAGGCCTACACCGTGCCCGACGACGCCGACCTCGCCGACCATCCCCACGGCGTCAAGCGATGGGCCATCGACCCCGCCACCGCCGACCGCCTCTGGGCCGTGTCGGCCAGCATGATCCGCGGCTGACCCCGCCACGGCCCCGCGCGGAGGTCAGCCCTGCGCCGGCAGGGAGCTGAGCAGGGCCGCCATCCGCTGCGCCAAGTGGGGGCGGATCTCGTCGCCGGTGTGGATCCACGGTGACCGGGCCTCCATGCCGGCGACGACCATCTCGCCGACGGCGTCGATGCTGGCACCGCCCTTCAGGAACGCCTCGACGTCCGGCACGAGGTCGTCGTGCAACGCGACCGAGTCCCCGCCGTCCGAGGACCGGGTGTTGCGGACGATGTCGGTGTCGACCGGGCCGGGGCACAGCACGCTGACGTCGATGCCGTACTTGTCCACCGCCAGCCGCAGCGACTCCGACAGGCCGACCACCGCGAACTTGGCGGTCACGTACAGCACGCCCGGGTCGGCCACCAGTCCCGCGCCCGACGAGGTGTTCACGACATAGCCGCCCTCGGCGCGCTCGATCATGCGGGGCAGGAAGGTCTGGATGCCGTTGATCACCCCGGTGAGGTTGACCCCGAGGGCCAGGTCCCACTTGTCGTAGCTCAGCTCCGGGACCGTCGAGAACGGCACGATGCCGGCGTTGTTGAACAACAGGTTGACGTGCCCCAGTCGCCATTCGGCCTCGTCCGCGGTCGAGGCGAAGGCCACGCGGTCCCGCACGTCCAGCCGGAAGGTCTGCACGTCCGTCACCGCCGACAGCTCCTCGCCACCGCGGGACAACGCGGCCTCGTCGACATCGGCCAGCGCGAGGCGCACGCCGCGTTTGCCGAGTGCCCGCGCGATCCCCAGGCCGATCCCCTGGCCGCCGCCCGTGATGAAGGCGACCGACCCCTGCCAGTCCCGCATGAGGTCACGTTCCTCTCCGATATGCCCACCAACAGTCTCTATGCTGACTGACATAGTAGACTGCGATCCACGACCGCACCACTACGTCCGGAACCGTGACGAAGGGGCAACCGATGTCCGAAGAAGGTCACACCGCGATCAGCGATCCCCGAGCCGACGAGAGCACCCCGCCCGAGCCGACGATGACGTTCCGGCGGGTCCTGGCCGTCGGGGGGCCGGCGACGCTCGGCGTGCTCGTGGGCCTGCAGTTACTCGACAGCGTCGACAACGTGATGTTCGTCGTCTTCGCGCCCGAGATCCGGGACTCGCTCGGGCTCAGCTCGGCGGCGGTCGCCGTGGTCGGCGCGCTCGCCGGCGTGCTGGTGTCCCTGGCCGCGCTGCCGCTCGGCCTGCTCGCCGACCGCTACCGGCGCACCACCATCGCCGGGGTCTGCACCCTGGTCTGGGCCGCCGCGGCCGGCCTTCTCGGCATGGTCCAGAACCTCTGGCAGATCGTCGTGATCCGCATCCTCGCTGGCATCGGCAAGGCCAACGAGGGACCGGTGCAGAACGCGATCCTGACCGACACCTACCCACCAGGCGGTCGCGGCCGGGTGTTCGGCCTGCACCGCGGCGCCCAACCCCTCGGCATCGTCACCGGCCCGCTACTGGCCGCGGCCTGCGCGGCGCTCATCCCGGACGCGCACGAGCCGTGGCGCTGGGCCTTCGCCTTCCTCGCCGTACCGGCGCTGGTCCTCGGGCTGGCCGCCCTGCGCCTGCGCGAGCCGGTTCGGGGGCGATTCGAGCGGGAGGCGCTGCTCGCGGGCGCGCCGGCGCCCAGCGTCCGGCCGGGGTCGCCGCGGACCGCGTTCCGGCGGTTGCGGCAGATCCGCACCTTCTCCTTCGTGATGGTCGCGCTCGGCGCCTTCGGCCTGTGTGTGACCACGGCGCCGATCTACCTGAACCTCGTCCTGGAGGACCACCTCGGGCAGGGTGCCGCCGCGCGCGGCGTGATCACCTCGGTCAGCGCCGTCGGCGGGCTGGTCGGCGCGGCACTCGGCGGCGCGTTCAGCGACCGGTTGTTCCGGCGCAACCCCGCCGGGTGCCTGTACCTGGCCGCCGGGGCGCTCGCCCTGCTCGGCATCGGGTTCGCGGTGCAGGCCTACGCGGCGAACGTCGCGACGTTCGTCGTCGTCGGGACGCTCACCCAGGGGATCACCTTCGCCGGCATCGTCCCGCTGAGCCTCGTCGTGGCCTCGGTGACCCCACCGGCGATCCGCGCGACGGCGTTCGCGCTGGTCGGCGTGTACATGGCGCTGTTCGGCGGGCTCGGCGGCGCGCTGCTCACCGGCGTGGTCGAGGGCGTGTGGGGACCGAGGGCCGCGATCGCCGTGGTCGCGCCGACCGCGTCGGTCCTGGCGGGCCTCATCCTGGCGTTCGGCGCCGGCCACGTGCCGCGCGACATCCGCCGCGCCGCCGCCGACGTGCGTGGCCCCCGGTGAGGCCGGATTCGGCCACCGGGTCGCGGAAAACCGCTGCTCTACGATGGTCACCGTGAGTTCTCGAGCGCGGCGCCGGATCGACGAGATCGGCGAGGAGAGTCGTCGCCGCATTCTGGACGCCGCCGAGGAGCTGTTCGCCGAACGCGGGTTCGACCGCACGTCCTTCGTCGACATCGCCGAACGCTCCGGCATCAGCCGAGGGTCGATCCCGTGGCACTTCAAGAACAAGAACGGTCTGGTGATGGCCGTCGTCGAACGCGCCATCGAAGCCACGATGCCCCCGGAGCGCTACCACTCCACCACGCCGCTCACCGAGATGTTCGAGGACACCACCGAGCTGCTGCGCAGCGGCAAGTCAGCGCTGCTGTTCATGATCCTGGTCGAGGCCCTCGGGGACACCGGCATCGTGCACGAGCAGTACCGGGAGTTCTTCGCCCAGCGGCGCGCGGGTCTCGAGCTCTGGCTGCGCGCCCACCGCCCGGCCGACGCGGCCCCGGACACGGCGGCCGCACAGGAACGCGCGGCCGCGGTGGCGCTCAACGGGGCGCTGCTGGGCATCCACCTCCAGACGCTGGTCGACCCGGACAACGTGGACCTCGACGACGCCCTGCGGGCGGTCGGCGCGCTGTTCGACCAGAACCTGGCCGACGTGTGGTCCACCCCGCCACGGTCGAGCGGCGGCCGCGAGAGCACGAACGAACACGCCGGCTGACGGGTCGGGTGTCAGGTCAGCTGCCGGAAGGCGTCGACGGCCAGCCAGACGCCGAACAGGAAGAACAGCGCCGCCGCGCCGTAGCGGATGGTCTTCTCGGGAAGGTTGCGGCCCAACGCGCGCCCGATCACGATCGCGAGCGCGTCGGCGGCGACCATGCCCACGGTCGAGCCGATCCACACGCCGAGCCAGCCGTGGTCGGTAGCCAGGGTGATGGTGGCGAGCATCGTCTTGTCCCCGAGCTCGGCGAGGAAGAACGCGGTGCCCACGGCGATGACCGCCGACCGGGTGACGCGTTGGGCCTTGGCCTTCTCCTCGTCGGTGAGGGTGTCGCCGCGCAGCGTCCAGAACCCGAAGCCGACGAACGCGAGCGCCGCGGCGAGATTGATCCACCCGGTCGGCAGCGCGGCCCCGAGACCGTGGCCGATGGCGACCGAGGCGAGGTGCACGAGGGCGGTCGCCAGGGTGATGCCGAGCAACACCGGCCAGACCTTGTACCGGGTGGCGAAGGTCAACGCCATGAGTTGGGACTTGTCCCCCAACTCGGCGACGAAGATCACCCAGAACGACACGAGTGTGCCGGCGACTACCGCATCCAATGGTCCGGTCCTTCTGTTCGGCGCCGGACCGGGTTGCGCCGTGGGCGACCTCGATCCGGCACATGACTGTGCCTGGATCGAAGGTCTCGCCCGCCCCGTTCGACAGCGAACCGCCGACGAGGCCGTCCGGCCGGACCCGCGAGCGGATCAGTATGTCGACCGGGACGTTGGGGGCTACTCCCCTTCGCGTACGACCCGCACTCTAGGCCAGATCGGGGCGCACTGTCCAAATAGGTGTGACCCGCTTCACCGGGTAGTTCAGTCAAGCACGGCGAACGCTTCGACCTCGACGAGCACGTCGGGCTCGAACAGGTAGTCGACCCCGATCGCCGACAACGGCGGCAACGGGTCCGGGAGTCCGAGCTCGTCGGCCACCCGCTCGATACCCGCGACGAAGTCGGGGTACTTGTCCGGGTGCCACCGCGTGACGAAGAACCGCAGCCGCACCACGTCCGCGAAGCTCGCCCCAGCGCCGGCCAGGCCACGGGCGGTGCTCCGCAGCACGTGCGCGACCTGCCCGGCGAGGTCACCGGTGGCGACCGGGTTCCCCCGCTCGTCGCGCGCGATCTGGCCGGCCACGTGCACCTGACGGGCACCCGTGCCGATCGAGACGTGGTGATACGGAACGGGCGCGAACATGCCCTCCGGGGTCAGCAACCGCACTGCCATGAACTGTTCCCTTCACCGCGCGAGTAGGTATCCCACATCTACCTGGTATCCGAAGGAAACTTCAACGAGACTAGGTGTCGTGCAGGAAACCACTCCGTCTCCGCAGACCCAGCTCACCGAGCGACACCGCGAACTACTCGACCAGGTACTCGACAAGTGGTCACTACAGATCCTCGACGCCCTGTGCGAACAACCGTTACGTTTCAACGAACTCCGCCGAACGATCCCCCTCGTCACCCAGAAGTCGCTCACCGCGGCGACCCGACGCCTGGAACGCAACGGAATGGTCGACCGCGTCGTCACCAGCACTCGCCCCCTCGCCGTCGAGTACCGCATGACGCCGCTTGGCAAGTCACTCCAGGAACTCATCGACGCACTCCTGCACTGGACCACCCTCACCCTGCCCGCCGTCGAACGCGCCCGCACGCGCTTCGACGACCTCGCGTAGCGGCCGGCGGGCAGGGGCCCACCCGACTGCCCGCCGACGTCGGCGTGACTATCCACAGTGGACTTCGACTCCCGAAACTCAACACCCCGATTGGCGTCGCCCGTTACCGACTCGCTCGCGCTCAGGTCGATGACGGCGCCGGCCATGGCGGGTCGGGGATCTCGCGGCTGAGCACCGGTGCGATGTCGGCGCCGAACAGCTCCAGCGACTCGCGGTGTTGCTTGTCGGACAGGCCATCTGGCTCGGCGTGCAGGTGGATCACCTGGTGGCCGAACTGTTCGTGGTAGCGGTGCACCTTGTCGATGATCTGCTCCGGGCTGCCGATGAGCGCCGAACTGCGCTCGACGAAGTCCTCGAAGGTGGTGAAGACCGGTTCGAGGCCAAGTTGGCGCTGCAGCTCGAACCGGGACTCGACGATGGGCCGGTAGACCGCGAGCGCGTCCTGGGAGTTGCGAGCCGAGTAGTAGCCGGCGGTGCCGGCGCCGACGACCGCGTCGGCGGGGTCGTGGCCGTAGTGCGCCCAGCGTTCCCGGTAGTGGCGGATGAGTTCGGCGTAGGGCTCGATCGGGTTGGACACGTTCGCGGAGAACAGCGGGTCGCCCCATTTCGCGGCGAGGTCGACCGACTCCCTGCTCGTCGCGCTGCCGTGCCAGACCCGAACGGGTCGCTGCAACGGGCGCGGCCAGGTCTCGGCCTCGGTGAGCGATGGCCGGAACCGGCCGCTCCAGGTGACCTTGTCCTCCCGCCACAGCCTGCGGAACAGCTCGTAGCTCTCGATGTTGCGCGCCCACTGGTCGTCCTCGGTGACGTGGAACAGCTGGCGTTGCGCGGCACCGTTGCCCTTGCCGATGATCAGCTCCAGCCGGCCGCCGGAGAGGTGGTCGAGCGTGGCGTAGTCCTCGAAGGCGCGCACCGGGTCCAGCAGGCTGAGCGTGGCGACCGCGGTGAACAGCCGGATCGTCGACGTGCGGGCCGCGATGTGGCTCAGGATCACCGGCGGCGAGGAGGAGATGAACGGCCGCTCGTGCCGCTCGCCGACGCCGTAGCCGTCGAAGCCCAGCTCCTCGGCGAGCACCGCGTTGTCCACGACCGCGCGTAACCGTTGTGTGGTGGGCACTTTCTCGCCGGTCACCGGGTCTGGCACGTGGAACACGAGCGTGATCAGCAGGAACTTCACCCGAGCCCCCACTCCGCCGCGAGCAGCTCGTAGGACCGCACCCGGTCGGCGTGTTCGTGGGTGATCGTCGTGATGACCAGTTCGTCGGCGCCGGTGGCCTCCTGTAGCTGGCGCAGTTTCGCGGCCACTGTGGACGGTGTGCCGACGAACTGGGTGTCGACCCGGTCGGCCACCAGCGCGCGGTCCTCGTCGGTCCAGTCGAGCTCGGCGGCCTCGTCCGGGTTGGGGAACGGGATGGCGCCCTCGCCCCGGCGGATGCTGCGTACCCACGGCGCGTACCCGGCGGCGGCCTCGCGGGCCGTGTGCTCGTCGTCGGCCACCACCACGTCGGCCGACACGGCGACATAGGGCGCCGGCAGCCGCGCCGAGGGCTGGAAGGCGGCGCGGTAGGCGTCCACCGCCGCCAGCACCGCCGACGGGCTCACGTGGTAGTTCGCCGCGAACCGCAGCGCGTGCTTGCCCGCGACGGTGGCACTCTGGCCACCGCTGCTGCCCAGGATCCACACCTCGACGTCGGCGCCCTCACCGGGAACCGCGCGCGCCGCGATGCCCTCCGGCGAACGGTAGCTGCCGGCCAGCAGCGCCAGGATGTCGTCGACCTGCTCGCCGTAGTCCGGCGACTGTGCGCCAGGTTGCTGCAGCAGCGCGAAGTTCAGCGCGATCCTCGGCGACGCGGCCAGCGTCGAGAAGTCGAACGGCTTCGGGATCAGCAACCCGTTGTCCGGCTGGCGCCCCGGCGGTTTCGTTGTGCCGGCACGACGTTCCGTGAACAGTTGCTTGCCGCTGCGCCCGAGTCCGAGGTCGAGCCGGCCGGGATGCAGCGCGTCGATCAGGCCGAACTCCTCGACGACCGCGAGCGGTGTGCGGTGGGCGAGCTGGACACCGGCCGAGCCGAGCCGGATCCGTTCGGTCGCGGCCGCCACGAGCGCGATGACCACGGGCGGCGAGGTGCCGGCGACTCCGGGATTGAGGTGGTGCTCGGCGAACCAGTAACGCCGGTAGCCGAACCGTTCGGCCCGCTGGGCGAGGTCCACGGTGTTGCGCACCGCCGCGGCCGCGTCGCCGCCGGAGCTGATCGGGACGAGATCCAGTACGGACAGGGGAATGCGCGTCAACTTCACTCCTCAGGCAAGCGGTTTCCAGTGGACCGGCCGAGGTGGACTGCCTTGCTCACGAGCATGCGACGGGCACCGGCGGGATGTCCATGCCCGACGCACCCGTCTCATATCGCGGACAGAAGTGACCGCGCAGCACGGTTTTCCGGTATCCGGGCTCAGGGCATGCGGGTTTCGGCCCTGGCGCCGTGGAGGAACCGGGTGACCAACCGGTGGGCGGCGGCGACCCGCGCCGCTGTGGTCGGCACGGTGAGGCCCGCGTTGGCCATCAGGAGTACCGCGATGTCGTCGACGGTGAAGTCCTCGCTCAGTCCCGCGGTCTTGGCGCGGGCGATGAGTCGGGCAATGCCGCGCATTCCGACGGCGCGGTGGACGGTGAGGGTCTCGGCGTCGCCGTGCCGGGTGGCGGCGGCGACCAGGCGGGGTTGGGCCGCGTTGGCCGCGCAGAGGCGGTACAGGGTGGTGGCGAACCCGCGCCACGGGTCGCGGTCGGCAAGGCCCTCGTCGATGAGGGTGACGCAGTCGGCGACGCGGTCGGTGAACGCGGCGGTGACCAGCGCGGCCTTGGAGGGGAAATGGCGGTAGACGGTGGCGACGCCGACCCCGGCGCGGCGAGCGATCGCGGCCACCGGGACCTCGACCCCGTTCTCGGTGAGCACGGCCTGGGCGGCGGCGATGATCCTCGCCCGGTTGGTCACGACGTCGGAGCGGGTGGGGCGAGAAGGCTGAGCGCTCACCTTTCTCACTTTAGGCCGAAGCGGAACATCGGTTCTCCCGCGCCGGCTGGACTGGGCGAACCCACCCGCTCGACGACTGGAGAACCGATGTTCGCACTGCGCTTCCACACCTACGGCGATCCCGAGGTCCTGGCCGTGGACCACGATGTGCCAGAACCGCACCCCGGACCGGGACAGGTGCGCGTCGCCGTGCGCGCGGCCGGGGTCACCCCCGGCGACGCCAACCTGCGGCGGGGCCGGTTCCCGCTCCCCCGGGCGCTGCCCCACATTCCCGGGGTCGAGGCCGCGGGGATCGTCGACGAGCTCGGTGACGGCGTGACCGGGACCGCGGTGGGCGACGCGGTGTTCGGGATCGTGCCGCTGGACCTGCTCGGCGGGGCGGCGGCGCAGTTCGCCGTGCTGGACCTGTGGGCGCCGACGCCGCAGGCGTGGGACTGGGACCAGGCGGGCGGGGCCGCCGCCAACACCGAGACCGCGGCCCGCGCGCTGCGCCGCCTCGACCTGCGCCCCGGGCAGACGCTGCTGGTGGAGGGCGCGGCCGGCGGAGTGGGCACGATGGCCGTGCAGCTGGCGCTGGCCGCCGGGCTGGTGGTGGTCGGCACCGCCAGGACGGCCAACCACGAGTTCCTCACCGGCCTCGGGGCCGCCCCGGTGACGTACGGGCCTGGCCTCGCCGACCGCGTGCAGGGACGGACGGTCGACGGGGTCCTCGACGCCGCCGGGTCCGGGTCGCTGCCCGACCTGGTCGCGCTCGCCGGGTCCCCGGACCGGGTGGTGAGCGTGGCCGACATCGACGCCGCCGCGCACGGCGTGCACCTGAGCTCCACCGTCGGCCCCGGCGCCGACCCGCAGCACCCCACGGCCCTGGCCGACGCGGCCGCGCTCGCCGAGCGGGGGCTGCTGCGGGTGCCGGTGCACGCGGCCCTGCCGCTGGACCGGGCGGCCGAGGCACACACGATCAGCGAGTCGCGCCGGGTGCGCGGCAAGCTGGTGCTGCGTGTCGGGCGGCCGGACTAGGGCCGGGTCGCCGGTGATCGTGACCTGGCCAGCTCGCCGGCGAGGCGCCAGGTGCGCGCCCGGTCGGCGTCGGTGGTGAGGCCGGTCTGGGTGAACACCACCTCGGTGGCGCCCGCGTCGAAGTAGCGGGCCGTCTCGGCGGCCACGTGCTCCTCGTCGCCGATCACCACCAGCTCGGCCGCCGTGCTGGCGCCGGCCAGCTCGACCACTCGCTGGTAGGAGGGAATCCGGTCGTAGAACGCGGTCTGCGCCGCGGCGACGGCCCGCGCGGCGTTTACGTCCGAGGTCACCACGGCGGCCACGGCGGCGATGACCCGCGGTGCCGGGCGACCGGCGCGTTCGGCCGCGCCGGTCACCGCGGGCACGATGTGGTCGGCCAGCACCTTCGGCCCGGCCAGGAACGGCACGGTGCCGTCCGCCAGCTCACCGGTGACCCGCAACGCCTGCGGTCCCATCGCCGCGACCACCACCGGCACCGGTGGTTGGGCACCGGGCACGACGGCGGGCCACGGGGTGACCGCGGTCAGCGTCTCACCCCGGAACTCGACCGAACCGGTGTCCAGCACGCTGCGGATCGCGGTGAGGAACTCCCGCAGCCGCGCGATTGGCCGCTCGAAGGGCAGGCCGTACACCGGTTCGGTCAACGACTCCGCGCCGAGCCCGACGCCGAGGGTGAACCGGCCGCCGGTGGCCGCCTGCGCGGTCCGCGCCTGGCTGGCCACCAGGATCGGGTGCCGGCCGAAGATCGGCACCACCGAGGTCCCCACCGTGATCCCCGGAACCTCGCGACCCACGATCCCGGCCAACGTCACCGCGTCGAAGTCGAACCGCTGCGCGAACCACACCGAGCCGATCCCGGCCTCGGCCGCCTCCCTCGCGGCGATCACGACCTCGTCCACCACGTTCCCCGTCGGCGCGACCGCCGGCAACACCAGACCAATGCTCATGCCGGGCTCAACCCGTGCGGCTGTGGGTTTCGTCCACCGCCCAGCATCTGGGACGCCGCTCAACCCAGTTCGATCTCCCGACCGATCTGCCAGAGCGTGTCGATCTCCCGGCTGAGCTGCCGCCCCAACTCGCTGTCATTGCCCCTGATATCGAACTGCGGCGAGTCGATCGCCAACTGGCCGTGCATGAACATCGACGCGAGGTACCGGTCATCGGTCTGGTAGACGGCCATCGAGGGAATCGAGTCGAACATCCGCAGCCGCAGCCCCGACCGGCACCCAACAGGTAGCCGTCGATAGATGAGGCTGAGGATCTGCACGCAACGATCGACCTCGGCGTGCACGTCGAAGCCGACCCGGTCGACCCCGCCATCACGCAAGGCCTGGTCACGCAACTTGGCCACGTGCGATTCGGGTGCGACGAGCAGTACCCGCACCTCCCCACCGCGCCGAACCACACCTTCCAGGGCGTCTTCCAGGCGCACGAGGTAGGGAATCCAGGTGTTGAGGAGAATGACCCGATCAGCGGCCCGCACCCGCCGTTCGAAATCGGTGTGGTCGAGTCGGGTGTGTACTTCTTGCAGTCCGGCGTACGTGTTGTTCCTGGCCGCGGCGATTTCGGCGAGATTGCCACTGATCGAGTCGATCTGGTGGAACCGGTCCAGTTCCAGCAGCAGGAAGAGAGTGATGCCGCACAACACGAGCAGGGTGATCTTGGGTAGTGAGTCGGGTGGCAGTATCCGGTCGAGCCAGCCGAACTGATCGGTCACGACCGCGGCTATCGCCACGCCCGCCATGGTGAACATGCCGACGCGCTCGACGCGTCGTCGAAAACTGTTGGTCATCTGCGCCCCCAGAATCGATCCAGTATGACGACAGTCATATTCACCAATGCTCCATTCAGCTGTCAACCTCGTCACCCGGAAGACGTAACCCGCAGGGGTTAGGCGCGCCGATCTTCTCCGCAAATAATTGTTTTCCTTCTTTCGCGACCGTCTTCTCCTCGTCGATGCCACGCCTGACCAGGACCAGCATTTGACACCTTGTATAGTCACGAGTAGTTGCCGTACGGTGACGATGTGACATCACGGGCGGCGCGCGGAGAGGAGCAGAAGGCAGCCACCCGGCATCGCGTGCTGGACGCGGCGGTGCGGGTGTTCACCGAGACGCCGTTCGTGACCGCGAGCGTCGCCGATGTCGCGGCGGCCGCCGCGGTCACGCGGATGACCCTGTACGCGCACTTCCCCGACGGGAAGGCCGACATCGTGCGCGGCCTGATCGCGCGGGTCTACGCGACCGCGGACCAGCTCTACGCCGACCTCGCCGCCATGCGCTGGACACGGGACGCGATCCGGCACTGGGTGGCGGCCATGGCGGACGCCTGGCAGGAACTGGCACCCACCATCCGGGTCGTGACCACGGCCGGTCCCAGGGTGATCGCGCGGGAGCCGGGCGAGCGCGGCCAGTACGTCGAGGCGCACGAACGTTATGTGGCACAACTGTCCACCGGTCCTCGGTGGGCTGGCGTGCCCGCGGCGCAGGCACGCCAGCGCGTGCTGATGGCGGTGTTGCAGGTCGAGTCCGTGCTGACCGTGTCGGCGGTCGGCGCGTGGCCCGACGTCGGGCAGCCGCTCGACCTGCTCGCGGACGCGGTGTGCCACCTGCTCGGCCCCGCGCTCGAGTGAACCAACAACGGAGGAAAACCGGGGATGACCACCGCCGAAGTCAGGAACTACCCGTTCACCCAGTCCGACCGGCTCGACACCGACCCGCTGTTCGCGGTGCTGCGCAAGGAAGAACCGCTCTGTCGCGTGCAGCTGCCCTACGGCGAGCCGGCGTGGTTCGCCACCCGTTACGCAGACGTGAAGACCGTCCTCGGCGACGCCCGGTTCAGCCGCGCCGCCGCGACCGGCCGCGACCAACCCCGCGTCCGCGCGCACGCCGGGCCGCCCGGCAACATCATGAGCTTCGACCCGCCAGAGCACTCCCGGCTGCGCCGGCTGGTGATGAGCGCGTTCACCATGCGCCGGGTCGAGGCGCTGCGGCCCCGGGCCCAGGAGATCGCCGACGGCCTGGTCGACCGCATGCTCGAGGACGGCGCGCTGGGCGAGCTGGTCGAGGGGTTCGCGCTGCCGCTGCCGATCACCGTCATCTGTGAGCTGCTCGGCGTCCCGGTCGAGGACCGGCACGACTTCCGCGTGTGGTCCGACGCGTTCCTGTCCACGACCAGGTTCACCCCGCAGGAGGTGATGGACAACGTCGGCCGGCTGCGCGCGTACATGACCGGGCTCATCGCCGACCGCAGGCGGGCCACCCGCGACGACCTGATCAGCGCGCTCGTGGTCGCCAGGGACCAGGACGACCGCCTCTCCGAGGACGAGCTGCTGTCCATGGCGGAGGCCATCCTCGTGGCCGGGCACGAGACCACCGCGTCCCAGATCCCCAACTTCGTCTACGTGCTGCTGAACAACCCCGATCACCTCGCCGCGTTGCGGGCCGACCCCGACCTCGTGCCGAAGGCCGTCGAGGAGCTGATGCGCTGGGTGCCGCTGGGCATCGGCGGCAGCACGGCCCGCTACGCGACCGAGGACGTCGAGCTGGGCGGGGTGACCGTCCGGGCGGGCGAGCCGGTGGTGGTGGCGATGCACTCGGCCAACCGTGACGAGACCGTCTTCGCCGACCCGGACACCATCGACTTCGCCCGCGACGACGTCCCGCACATCGGGTTCGGTCACGGTCCCCACCACTGCCTTGGCGCGCCGCTGGCGCGGATGGAGCTGCAGGTCGCCCTCCGCACCCTGGTGACCCGCCTGCCCGGCCTGCGGGTGGCCGGCACAGACGCCGACATCAGGTGGAAGTCCGGCCTGGCCACCAGGGCGCCGGAGCACTTCCCGATCGCCTGGGACTGAGCACCCCGACACCACTCTCCCGATGCCACCGCCGCGGGCGCCCCAGCGGCTAACCTGCGGTGTCATGGCTCGCGCACGCCTCTACCGGCATGGTGTCCTGGAAGCGGAGGACTTCCCGCTGTCGGCGGCGCCGGACCATCTGCGGGATCCGGCCGCGACCGTGTGGCTGGACCTGTGCTCCCCGACCGCCGAGGATCTCGCCGTCCTCGGCGAGGAGCTGGACCTGCACGAGCTGGCGGTCGAGGACGCGGTCCTCGACGAGCGGCAGCGGCCCAAACTGGACCGCTACGCCGGTCACTCCTTCCTGACCGCCTACGCCGTGCGGCTGGACGCCACGACCGGGGTGCTCGCCGGCACCGAGTTGGCCGTGTTCATCACCGACCGCGCCATCGTGACCGTGCGCAAGGACGACTGGTTCGACATCGACGCCGTGACCGCGCGCTGGGACAGCGTGGCCGAGCTGGCCAGGGACGGCTCGGGGTTCCTGCTGCACGGCCTGCTGGACTACCTGGTGGACACCCATCTGGACGCGACCCGGGCGCTGGACGAACAGGTCGACGCGTTGGAGGACCTGGTGTTCGCCGACCACACCGACCAGACCGAGCTGCAACGAAGGTCCCTCGACCTGCGCCGGAGCCTGACCACGCTGCGGCGGGTGGTGCTGCCGATGCCGGAGGTGGTCGGCACGCTCATGCGCCACGACCACCTCGTCGACGATGACCTGCTGCCCTACTTCCACGACGTCAAGGACCACGCGCTGCGGGCCACCGAGTGGACCGAGTCGCTGCGGGACCTGCTGGCCACCATCCGCGAGGCCCAGCTCAACATCCAGAGCAACCGGCTCAACACGATCATGAAGAAGGTCACCGGCTGGGCCGCGGTGATCGCCGTGCCCACCGCGATCACCGGCTACTTCGGACAGAACCTGCCCTACCCCGGCTTCCAGCAGTACTGGGGATTCTGGATGTCCACAGTGGTCATTCTGGTGCTCTCCGGCCTGCTGTACGTGCTGTTCAGACGACGCGACTGGCTCTGAGCGACGGCAGGTGGTGCTCAGCGAACCCGGACCGCGGTGATGGCGAACCGCTCGACCTCGACCACGTGTCCCCCGGACCAGGCGACGACGGTCAGCGCCGGCGCGGTGGCCCCGGTGATCGAGACCTGGGTCGACCACGGGGTCGACTCGCCACCGGCGGGCACCCCCGCCGCCTCGCCCAGCGGCGCCGCGGTGTCCGGCTGGCGCACCCGCACCTTGATGTCCTCGTCGACGCCGGTGATCCGGCCGCCCACGGTGAACGGCGAGGAGACCACCTCGCCATAGCCGGGCTCGGTCAGCGTCAGCGTGGTGTCCCGGGTGCCGACCACCTCCCACGGCGCGTCCGCGCCCGCGCCGAACCTGGCCAGGTGCACCACGGCCGCGGTGCCCGGCTTGGCGTTCTCGATCGGGAAGCCCACCGTCACCCACGCCTCGTCGTCCTCGACCGTGGCCGACAGCACCTGGTCGATCCCGGTGAAGCCCAGGTATCCGGTGGTGAACTCGACCGCGGTGGCACGCGGGTCGAGGTGCCAGGCGTCCTGTCCGGTCGACTGGTGGGCGGCCTGCCATTCCTCGACCTCGGCCAGGCTGGTGAACGGCCACAGCGGCTCGTGGTCGAAGGTCGGTACGGCCTGCGGCGAACTGGCCGGCGTCGGCGTGGTCGAGGCGGTCGACGGGGGCACGGCGGACGTCGACGTCGGCGCGCTCGGGCCGGCGGCCGACTCCTCTTTCTGGGACAGCACCACGATCAGCGTAGTGGCCGCCGCGAGGAACGCGACGACGACCACCACCGTCACGATGACGGCCAGGCGACTACGGCGTGGTTCGGATTCGGTGTGCATGCTTTCCTCCGTCCCGTCGCCTCCACTATCCAGGCATTCCAGGCATCATGGTCGGCTCAGCACCACAATTCCCGTCCCCGTACCGGATTTTCGACCGCGGGAAACTCCAACGGCCGGTCACCGGTCGAGGGGCAGCCGGATCCGGAAGGTCGCGCCGTGCCCCGGCGCGGTGTCCACCTCGACCGTGCCGTCGTGCGCCGCGACCAGCGACCACGCGATCGCGAGGCCGAGACCCGCGCCGCCGACCCCGTCGCGGGCTCTGGACGTGTCCGCGCGGTAGAACCGTTCGAACACCAGCGCCGCCTGCTCGGCCGGCAGACCCGGGCCGGTGTCGGCGATCTCGAGCACCGCGTCGCCGCCGTCGGTGCCGACCCCGACGCGGACCGCGCTGCCGGCCGGGGTGTGCGCGACGGCGTTGCCGACCAGGTTGCTCACCACCTGCCGCAGCCGGGACTCGTCCCCCAGCACCGGGGCGGGGCCGGGGTCGGTCTCGGTGCCGAGGCCGGTCAGCCGCACCGGGCGAGCCGGGTCCAGTGCCCGCACGTCGTGCAGCGCGTCGGCGGCCAGCGTGCGCAGGTCCATCGGCGCCCGGCGCAACACCAGACCGTGCTCGTCGGCCTGGGCCAGCAGGAGCAGGTCGTCCACCAGGCCGGTCAGCCGCAACGACTCGCGCTCAATGCGGTCCATTGTGGACTCGATCTCGGCGCCGCCCATCCGGTAGAGCTGCGCGAACCCGCTGATGCCGGCCAGCGGGGTGCGCAGCTCGTGGCTCGCGTCCGCGACGAACCGGCGCAGCCGCTGCTCGGACCGGGTCCGCGCGGCCACCGCCGCCTCGATCTGGGCCAGCATCCCGTTGAGCGCGGCGGTCAACCTGCCCACCTCGGTGGCCGGTGCCGTGGTGAGCCGCACGCGCCGGGACAGGTCACCGCCGGCGATCGCGGCCGCGGTCTGCTCGATGCGGTGCAGCGGACGCAGCCCGGCACGCACCCAGAACCAGCCGACGCCGGCGAGCAGCACGAGCAACCCGGCGCCGACCAGCAGGCACAACAGGCGCACCCGGGCCATCGTCGCGTCCACTTGCGACAGTGAGCCGGCGACGACCACGCTGCCGTCGCCGGAGCGGGCGGGCAGCGCGAGCACTCGCCAGCCGGGCACCTCGAAGTGCTTCCCGGCCAGCGCGGCGACCTCCGCACTGTCCAAAGTGGGCAGTTCGGGTACCGATTCGCCGTGCAGTGACAGGGAAGTACGCCCATCCGGCGTGAGGTAGCCGAGGTAGATCTCGTCTGGCAGGTTCTCTCCCGTGGCGGCGGAGGTGGTCGCCGCCAGGTTGCGCACGAACTGCTCCGGCACGATCGTCAGCAGGCCGGTGGCGGCGGTCAACTGGAAGTCCACCCGGTCCACCAACGGTTTGCGCAACGCGACCAGCACGACCGTGTCGCTGATCACCATGCCGGTCACCAACAGCGTCATCGCGATGACCAGGATGCGGGCGCGCAGCGACAGCCGGCTCATCGTGGCCTGCGCAGCACGTACCCGACACCGCGCACGGTGTGGATCAGCCGGGGCTCGCGGTTGTCGACCTTGCGCCGCAGGTAGCTGATGTAGGACTCGACGATGCTGGCGTCGCCGCCGAAGTCGTAGCGCCACACGTGATGCAGGATCCGCCCGCGCTCGAGCACCCGGTCGGCGTTGTCCATCAGGAACCGCAGCAGGGTGAACTCCGTTGGCGACAACGAGATCGGCTCGCCGCCGCGGGTGACCAGCCGGGCGACCGGGTCCAGCTCGAGGTCACCGACGGCCAGCGCCGCCCTGGCCGCGCCCGCGGTTCGCCGCAGGATCGCCCGGATGCGCGCGATCAGCTCCTCGAGCCGGAACGGCTTGGTGACGTAGTCGTCGCCGCCGGCGGTCAGCCCGGTCACCTTGTCCTCCCCGGCGTCGCGCGCGGTGAGGAACAGCACCGGCACCTCCCGGCCGGCGACCGCGGCGCCGCGCAGCCTGCGCAGCACCTCGAACCCGTCGACGTCGGGCAGCATCACGTCCAGCACGACCAGGTCGGGTGGCCTGCTCGCGGCGATCCGCAGCGCCTCCGCGCCGCTCGCGGTGGTGGACACCGCGAACCCGGCGAAGCGCAGGCTCGCCGCGAGCAGCTCCCGCAGCGTCGGGTCGTCCTCCACCACGAGCAGGTTGGCGGTCATGTGCGCTGACCATGCCAGGACCGGAAGGCCCGCACGAGCAGACATGCCGCCGTCCCCGCGAGCAGCCCGACGCCGATGGCGACGAGCACGTCGCCCCGCACGCCGAGCGCGATGCCGAACGGCCCGGCCCGCAGCGCCACCTCTGCACCGCCAAGCGCCGTCATGCCGCCGAGGCACAGCGCGCCGACCCAGGGCGTGTGCCAGCCGGCGAACACCGCGACCAGGACCACGAGCACGGCGGCGGCCACGGCCAGCGGCCACCCGGGCACGGCCAGCGGCCCGAGCCCACCGGTGTCGATCGTCGGCATCGGCAGGTCCGGCCCGCGCACGGTCCACGGCACCCCGAGCCCCCTGGTCAGCGCGACGCAGAGCAGGTTGGGCGCGGCCAGCAGCATGGTGCCGAGCATCCGGGCGCCGCCGGCCACCGAGGCGACGGCGCCGACCACGGTCGCGAGCGCCGCGGCGCCGAGCAGCACGAGGACCACCGCCCCGACCCAGGGCCGCCACCACATCGCCACCCGCACCCCCAGGACCACGAACAGCCACGCCTGGCTGCCCAGCACCGTCGGCCAGGCCTGGACGGTCAGCTCACCGGCGGGCAGGGACGCGACCGCGACGAGCCCGGCGACCAGCACGACCAGGAACCCCAGCACCGCGCCGCCGACCCGCCGCCAGGACGTGAGCCATGCGGTCAGCAGCACGGCGCCGACCAGCGAGACCCCCAGGGGCAGCACGGAGATCGACCCGGTGAGTGCCACGTCCCGGGTGAGGCCGGCGGAGCCACCGACGGCCAGCGCCACCGCCGCGGGCGCGGTCGCCGCGCCGAGCCCGGCGAGCGTCACGCCCAGCAGCGCCCAGCCGGCCATGCCCGCCCACGCCAGGACGCCGGCCGCCACCCCGACGAGCACCTCACGGGCCGGCCGCATCACGCGTCCCTGGCGCGCAGCACCGCGTAGCCGCCGGCACCGATCAGCGCGACGAACCCGCACAGCAGCGCGAACCCCGACCACGGCGGGAGGTCGCCGGCCACCCACACCGCGGTGAAGATCTTCTCGCCGGCGGCCGTCGGCCAGTACCGGTCGAGCCACTCGGCCCACTGTTGGGGCAGCATCTGCGCGAGCAGCCGCACCAGCAGCGTGAGCGACACGAGCGTGCCGATCGCGCCCGCGGTCGAGCGGAACAGGGTGCCGAGGCCGAGCCCGAGCAGGCCGATCGCGGCGAGGTAGAGGCCGCCGCCGACGACCCCGCGCACCACCTCCGGCTGGCCCAGCGTCGCGTATGGCACGCCGGCGCCGGCGAACACCGCCTGGCCGACGAGGAACGAGGCGAACCCGATCACCTGGCCGAGCAGTACCGCCGCGGTCGCGAACACGCCGGCCTTGGCCGCGAGCAGCCGGCCTCGCCGGGGAACGGCCAGCAGGCTGGGCTGGATCGACCCCGACGCGTACTCGGCGGTGATCACCAGCACGCCGAGCACACCGATCGCGAGCTGCGCCAGGATGACGCTGGTGAGACTGTGCGCGGCCGGGTCCCAGGCGGCCAGGTCGGCCGGGGAGAGTTCGCCGTAGCCGCGCGCCAGGCCCGAGGTGGCCAGCGCGCTGACCCCGACGCCGAGTACCACGGTCACCGCCGCGGTGAGCCAGGTGGAGCGCAGGCTGCGGAGTTTGGTCCATTCCGCACGGAGGACGCTCACGCGCGCACCCCGTACTCGACCGAGTCGCCGGTCAGCGCCATGAACACGTCCTCGAGCGAGCCGCGCCGCGGGGTCAGCTCGAACAGCGCGATGCCCTCCTCGGCGGCGAGTTTGCCGACCTCGGTGGCCGTGAGCCGGTCGACGAGCAGCCCGTCGGCGTCCAGGTCGAGGTGCGCGCCCGCACGGCGCAGCACCCGCGCGAGCCGGTCCTGCTCGCCGGAGCGGACCAGCACGGTCTCCGCGCCGTGGCGGTGGAGGAACTCGTCGATGCCGGTGTCGGCCAGGAGTCTGCCCCGGCCGATGACCAGCAGGTGCTGGGCGGTCAGCGCCATCTCGCTCATCAGGTGGCTGGAGACGAGCACGGTGCGGCCCTGCGCGGCCAGGTCGCGCATGAGCGTCCTGATCCAGCGGATGCCCTCCGGGTCGAGGCCGTTGACCGGTTCGTCGAACAGCAGCACCGGCGGGTCGCCGAGCAACGCCGCCGCGATGCCCAGCCGCTGGCGCATGCCGAGCGAGAACGTCCCGGCCCGCCGCCCGGCGACGCCGTCCAGCCCGACGAGCCCGAGCACCTCGGCCACCCGCGCCCGGCCGATGCCGGCGGTCTGCGCGAGCGCGAGCAGGTGGTCGGCGGCGCGGCGGCCGGGATGGACCGCGCCGGCGTCCAGCAACGCGCCGACCGTGTGCAGCGGCCGGGGCAGGTCGGCGTAGCGCCTGCCGGCCACGGCGACGGTGCCCGCGCTCGGCGCGTCGAGCCCGAGCATCAGCCGCATGGTGGTGGACTTGCCGGCCCCGTTGGGGCCGAGGAAACCGGTGACCCGGCCGGGTTCGACGGTGAAGGTGAGCTCGTCGACGGCCAGCGTGCCGCCATAGCGTTTGGTGAGGCCGACGGCCTCGATCGTGTCGGTCATGGCGCCAGGCTGTCGCCGCCAGGTGACGACTTCCTGGGAACGAGGCGCCGTCCTCGGCGAATCGGCCGACGTTCCCAGGAAACTCCCAGGATCGCCGAACGGCTCAGGTGACCGGTAGCCGGATGGTGAACGTGGTGCCCGCGCCCGGCCTGCTGCGCACCTCGATCCGGCCACCGTGGGCGGCGACCAGGTGATGGGTGATCGCGAGGCCGAGGCCACTGCCGCCGGAGCTGCGGCTTCTTGACCGGTCGGCGCGCCAGAAGCGGTCGAAGATGTAGGGCAGCGACTCCGCGTCGATCCCGGAGCCGGTGTCGGCGACGTCGATGAGCACCTCGGCGCCGGTCTCCTGGCGTGCCCACAGGACCACCCGGCCGCCGGCCGGGGTGTGTCGCAAGGCGTTGGACACCAGGTTCCCGAGCGCCTGGCGCAGCCGGGTCGGGTCGGCGGACAGGTCGGGCTCGCCGTCGATCGCGACCCGCAGCTGGACGCCGGCCGCGTGCGCCTGGCTGTGGTGGGCCGAGGCGACCTGCCCCAGGATCGACCGGACCGCCACCTGTTCCGGGTGCATCCGCAGCTTCCCGGCGTCGGCCAGGGCGAGGTCCTGCAGGTCGTCGATGATGTGCTGGAGCAACACGGTCTCCTCGACCAGCGAGGCCACCAGCGCGGGCTCCAGGTGCGCCATCCCGTCCTGCGAGGCCTCCAGCCAACCCCGGATGTTCACCAGCGGGGTCCGCAGCTCGTGCGCGACATCGCTGACCATGGTCCGGCGCTGCCGTTCGGCGAGCTCGATCTGCTCGGACATCCGGTTGAACGCGGTCGCGAGCTCGCCGATCTCGCCCTTGGTGGTGGTCTCGACGCGCGCGGACCGGTCGCCGTCGCCCATCTTGCGGGCCGCGGAGGTGATCGCGTGGATGGGCCGGACGAGCCGAGTGGCGGCGAACGCGGTCACGCCGACGGTCAACACGAGCACCGCCAGCGCCGTCCACGCGAGCCTGGAGTACCCCACGGTGGACAGGTCGACCGGGGCGGCGGCGTTCGCGCCCGCTCTGCCGATGTACAGGTACGCGGGCGCGGACACGTGCGCCGCGAGCTGCTCGCGGCGCGCGGAGTCCACGCAGCGCTGGTCGTCGGGCGCGGGGCGCAGCTGGTCCGGCGAGGTCAGCTCGTCGGGCGTGATGGCCAGCGGGGCCGTGCCCTGCCGGTCGAGGCACGCGTTGACCAGGGTCAGCAGTTCGGTGCTCGCCGCGCGCTCGGTGTTGGTCGCGCGCGCCGGGTCGGTGCAGTCCATCCGGCCGGACGACTCCGCGGAGTCCCGGGGCTGATCGGTGGACGGCTCGACGGCCGGCGGCGGCCGCGCGGCGCCCGGCGGCTCCACGTTGACCGGCGCCTCCTGGTTCACCCCCGTATCCAGCTCCCGGTCCGGCTCCGGGTCCGCCGCCGGCGTCGGGGCCACCGGTTCGGCGGCCGAGTCGGTCACCTCGTCGACGACCGAGCGGCCGTTTGGCTGCTCGACGATCACCCCGGCGAGACCGAATCGGCGCATACAGTTCAGCTGTGCCTGCGCGGCCGCGCGCAGCTCGGCGCGCTCGGCGCTGGTCAGGCGGTACGGGCCGACGGCCCGCGTGTCGATGCCGGCCTTCCCGGCCGCCGGCTTGAGCACCGGGTCGACCGCCAGCGGATCGACCACCGCCGACGGCGTCTTCGGCAGCGGCGAGTCCTGGGCGCCGCCGGAGTCGGCGATCGGCGTCCGTGACGGGGTGGTCACCGTGATGCGCCGTCCGGTCTCCGCCGAGACGCGGGCCACCAGCCCCCGCACGCCCGACCAGTTCGGGTGCGTGGCGGCGTGGCCGAGCAGCCGGTCGTAGATCTCCGCGTCGGTGGCCAGCGACGCGGAGATCTCCTGGTTGATCGCGCCGCTGGTGGTCTGCGCGGCCAGCCACGCCGAGGCGCCGACCGCGCAGCCGGCCACGACCACCGACATCGCCAGCAGCCGGGTGAGCAGGTTATGCCGTCGGGTCATCGGCGGGGATTTCCCTCAGCTTGTAGCCGACGCCGTACACCGTCAGCAGGTGTACCGGGTTGCGTGGGTCGGGTTCGAGTTTGCGGCGCAGGTTCATCACGTGCACGTCGATGGTGCGCTCGGTGACGAACTTGTCCATGCCGAACGCCTGGCTGAGCAGCTGACCACGGCTGAAGGTCCGGCCAGGCTCGGCGACCAGCACCGCCAGCAGCCGGAACTCCGCCGGGGTGCAGTCCAGCATGGCCCCGCCGAACCGGACCTCGTGCCGCTGCTGGTCCACCACCAGGTCCCCGGCGCAGAGCACCGACTGCCCCCGGCCAGTGCCCCGGTGGGACCGGCGCAGCACCGCGCGGACCCGGGCGGCGAGCTGTCTTGGGCTGTAGGGCTTGGTGATGTAGTCGTCCGCGCCGAGGTCGAGGCCGAGCAGCACGTCGTCCTCGGTCGTGCGCGCGGTGAGTAGCACGATCGGCACGTCCGACTCGGCGCGCAGCACCCGGCACACGTCCAGCCCGTCGACCCTGGGCATCATCACGTCGAGGACCACGAGATCGGGTTTGCGGCGCCGCGCCTCGTCGATGGCCGCCCGCCCGTCGTGCACGACGATCACCGTGTGGTTGTCGTGCACCAGGTAGCGCCGGATCAGCTCGGCCTGCTTCGGATCGTCCTCGGCGACCAGTACCTGTGCATACACCAGCACAGTATCGGTGCCGTCCCGCCCGGGGTCTCGCGATGGGCCGCGAGTGGGCGCAAAACCGAACAGGTTCTTCACAGTTGGCACACAGGATCCTGAAAACGGCTCCCCAGACTGATCATCATCCGGCAACGGCCGGGTACCACCATCGAGGAAGGACATCCATGAAGCTGGGCCGAGCATGCGCCGCGGGCGCCGTGCTGTGGGCGGTCGCACTGCCGCTGACCGCTGGGACCGCACTGGCCGACGACGAACCGTCCGCGCCCGTGGCGACCACGCCACCGGCGACGGAAGCGCCCGCCCCGCCGTCGGCCAACGACCCGAAGGAGCCCGAGGCCGCGCCCCCTGCGCCGGACCGGGCGGACCCGACTGACAGGCGCGAACCGCCGAGGGCCGTCCCGGCTCCTGGCGATCCGCAGGTGTCCGTGCGGCCGGATGGTGCGCCGGAGACCGGGGGCGGGCCGGAGTCGGGCATCGACCTGGCCGTGGCCGGTGGCGCGGCCTCGGTCGTGGCCGTCGCGGCCGGTGGCGTCCTGGTGGCGCTGCGCCGCCGCGCTGGCGCGCGCTGAGAGTCCGGGCGATCACTGTGCGATTGCGCACCACGGGAGGCCGCGGCATGGTCGCGGCCTCCCTGTGCCTGGTGGTACTGGCGTTGGCCGGCTGCTCGACCGCCGAGACCGACGCGGAGCCGAAGACCCAGACCCAGTCCGAGTCCCAGTCCGGGTCCGCGCAATCCGCGCCGGCGTCGGGCACGCTCGACGCGTCACGTCCACTGTGGATCGACGTGCCCGGGATCGGCGCGCACTCGTCGCTGGTCCCGCTCGGGCTCAACGACGACCAGACGGTCGAGGTGCCGCCGGTGGACCAGCCGATGCAGGCCGGCTGGTACGAACACAGCCCGACGCCGGGCCAGCTCGGGCCATCGGTGGTACTCGGTCACGTCAACGGTGGCGGCAAGGACGGCATCTTCGCGCGGCTGCACGAGCTCGAACCGGGCGCCGAGATCAAGATCGGCCGCGAGGACGGGCAGGTCGCCCGGTTCGTGGTCGAGCGCACGGAACAGGTGCCGAAGAGCGGCTTTCCCGCCGACGAGGTGTACGGCAACACGACCGAGCCGCAGCTGCGGCTGATCACCTGCGGCGGCACGTTCGACGAGGCCGCGGCCAGCTACCGGGACAACGTCATCGCGTTCGCCGTCTACACCGGCGTGGTCGACGCCGCCGAGCCATCGTCGTAGCCGGCACATCCCGACGGTAGTCTGCCGGCGTGACCGAGGTGCCGGCGAACAGTGGCTTTCGGTGGCGGACCCGATATCCGCAGTACTGCGTGACTGTTGTCGAGGACAAGAGCGCTGCCGAGGTGCTGGCGGGGTTCGGCGCGGTGGCCGAGGACGCGGTCCGTGGTGGCCCGCGCGAGGCCGCAGCGCTGACGACGGCGCGGTACGGCTATCGGCCGGTCATCCGCGCCGTCGCCGTCGGCCACTGGGTGGTCGTCGTCGAGGAGCGCAGTCTCGAGGGGGTCCGCCCGGAGGTGTTGTGCCGGCTGTCCGCGACTGGGCGGGCGGTGTCGGTCGGCACGAGCGGCGACGGGATGCGCTGGCTGGGATACGGGGAGAACGGCACCGCCGGCCGGGTCGAGACCGCGAGCGCGGGCGCCGATGGCGATCGGGAATGGGACACGTTGCGCGCGCTGGCCGACCAGGCCGGGGTGTCGCTGGCGGACTGGGCCGTCGCGGATCTGCCGGCCAGTTCGCTGCGGTTCGTCGCGGCGGTGTGCGGGTTCGCGATCGACGACGAGATCGTGGGCGCGCCGGGACTGCTCGGCGTGGCGCTCCCGGTGCTTCCCCGGCTCACGCACGCCCCGGGTGCGCCGTGGGCCGCGGCCCTGCGGTCCGTGCCGGACACCGAGCTGGCGGCGGTGGCCACCCGGCACACCCGGGACCTGTTGGCCGAGGCGGGGATGGCTGAGCTGGCCGAGGTGCCGACTGCGCCGGCGCCCACCGACGAATCGGCGACCGGAGTGGCGTTGCGGGAGCTGATCGCGCGGGAGCTGGTGGCCATCGGG
The DNA here is from genome assembly GCF_054779715.1 of Actinophytocola sediminis. Lineage (NCBI taxonomy): Bacteria > Bacillati > Actinomycetota > Actinomycetes > Pseudonocardiales > Pseudonocardiaceae > Actinophytocola > Actinophytocola sediminis. The sequence continues at coordinate 111,922 of NZ_BAAGXS010000003.1, forward strand.
ACGGCGACTGACCCGAATGGTCCCCCACTGCTGATGGCGGACCGGATCGCGCTGCACCGGCAGGCCGCCACCGGCCGCGTCGCGCATGCCCTGCTGGCCGGCGGTCCCCGGTCGGCCATCCAGACCATGCTCGAACAGAGCCGGTTCATCGGGTTGAGCCAGCGGCACCTGTTCGCCGAGTTGGGCATCGCCGACCAGGACGAGGAAGCCAGCCACCAGGCCAGACGGGCACGATCGATCCCGGTGGACCAAACTCGGACCACTCTTGAACCGGAAAGTCGCGGACTGTTAGGTTTTCCTGACAAAATGTGACGCATCTGGGGTGTGGTGTGGACGAGGTCGAACCGGTCTCTGTCGCGCGGACGCTCGGTGCCGCGCTCCGGCAGCACCGAATGGCCAAGGGAATGTCGTTACGGGCGTTGGCCAAGGAAATCGGGCTCAGCGGTCACGGCACGTTGGTCGACTACGAGCACGGCAGGCGGATTCCGCCGGAGGACCTGTTGGTCTCCTGCGAGAAGGTCCTTGACCTGGACGACGGAACGCTGCGGCGGCTACGACTGGAAGCGCTGGCCGAACGCGCCGGGACCCGGTCCGCGGCCCTGCTCAGCACCCCGGCCGAGGCGCCGCCACCGGATCCCGCGCCGGCGCCCGGTCCGCGACCGCGGTGGCGCTATCTGGTGCCGGCGTTGGTGGTGGTGCTCGCGGCCGCGGCCGGTGGGGTCTGGCTGGCCGGCCAGGACAGCGACGAGCAGCCCCCTCCTCCCAGGGTCGACACGCTCCGGTTCGGGTTCGAGGGCCCGGAGGCGGAATGGGAAATCCTGTGGGGCGGCCACAAGGCGACCGCGGGGATCACCACGGAGCGGCACTATGAAGGGTCGCACAGCTTCCAGGTCATCTCAGTCGGTCGGTCGGCCGAAGGACCGGAGGAGAACACCGGCTACGTGGGATTCGGGACCGACGACCGGGAGACGTTGGCGACTCTGCACGCGGGCATGCGAGTGACCATGAAACTCTGGGTCCTGCATCCCCACGACGGGTTCCAGTTCATCGTGCGCAATGAGAACGGCGATGACGTCAAATCGCTGGAAACGCCAACGGATGGCGCCGAGATGCCGATCAAGCCCGGTCCGGACGGCTGGGCCACGGTCACCTGGACCGTTCCGGACGTCAAGAAAGTAACCGCGCTCGTCCTGCAGCCCTACCAGAGCGACGGCACGTCCCGCACGTTCGCCGTGGACGCGGTCAGCTGGTAGCCGCTCTCCATCGTCGGGCACGCGTGGTCCGAGCCTGGTCCGCGATCGGTCCAGCAGCGGCAAACCACCGCGCACAGCGCGCACAGTCGACCGGTCATCGCTACCACCACCAGCATGTACCGGAGGACAACCATGTCCATAACCACCGCCCTGCGGCGGGTAACCAGCCTGATCGCACTGGCCGCCGCGCTGGCGACCGGCGCGGTCGTCGGCGCCTCGACCGCGGTCGCCGAGGACCCAGGATGCCGAGTGGTATCCATCAGGAACCAGCACAGCGGCACCTACGTGTCGGCCGAGTTCAGCTGGACCGGCAGCAACAACGGCATCCTCCGCGCCCGCGCCAACTCGGTCGGCCCGTGGGAACGATTCGAACTCTGCCTGTCCGACGGCATCCACACCATTCGATCACTCCACAACGGACTGTACGTGTCCGCCGAGTACAGCTGGACCGGCGACAACCACGGCATCCTCCGCGCCCGCGCCGACACGGTCGGCAAATGGGAGCGGTTCCACCTGAACGGCAACCTGTTGTCGTCCGCGCACACCAAGATGTACGTGTCGGCCGAGTTCAGCTGGACCGGCGATAGCCACGGCATTCTGCGCGCCCGCGCCGCGACACCCGGCCCGTGGGAACGGTTCACCGTGGAGCGAACCCCGTGACCCACCGCCACTGAGCCCGCGGGGAGGACACCGCAGGTGCCCTCCCCGCGGGGGTTCGCTGACCGAGGCTGTGGGAGCGCTCCCAGGGCAATCTCCACATAGTCACCCATGCGACCATGCCCTGGCAATACCGAAACAACTTTCAGGCCAAACGGCCCAACATCCTACGTCCACCGGTTCACAACCAAAGTAGGGTGCCGACCAGTCGGTTGACCCCTGGGCCGAGGCCATGAATTCGACCACCCGACGCCGACACGGTGGCACACCTACGAATCATTCGACGAATATCAGAAGCGATCGACAACCATACCGACAGCACCATTCATCCAGTCACCCGCCAGGCCGAGGCGACCCCGACCCTGGCAGCGTTCCGCGATCTTCCCGTCCCGGGCCCCAGCGGCCACCCATGGCCCAACCAGCATCTTTGCCCCCGAACGGAAGATAAGTGAAAACTATTCAGGTGTCACTCGGCCAGCGCGTCCAACCAGCCCGACCGGGCCACCAATCACCCTCGGCGCACAAGTCGACGCCGGAACCGAAACACACCGGCATGACCGGCCGCCGACGATCAGCATCGTCGCGCACATATAATCTCCAACAAAACCACAGAAAGACATTTGTTTCCGATTCAACAAATACCTCGATAATCGTTATCACAGTTGCCATCGAAGCGGTGGGGATTATTCCGTCCAAGCCCACGTCAGCCGCGCGGACGATGCAGTCCAACGCTTGTTCGAATGATGGCCCGAACGTAAGATAGGGCGTCGGCAGCACTTCGCCACCAGGCCCAAACGGGGCGGAGTCTCCCACATATCATGCGGTCCGAGTGTCGCAACTTTCTATTTTATTATCGGACAATTACCGAAAGGTCATTCAATGCTATCCATGATTGCTGCCGCGGGCATCGCGATGTCCCTGGCCGTCGCCCCAGCGGGCGCGCAGGACAATCCACCTGACGACCGGATAACCGTCGACATAGTCACGGTCAACGGTTCGGGTTGCCCCGCCGGCACGGCCGCGGTCGCCACCTCGACCGACAACACCGCGTTCACCGTGACCTACAGCGACTACGTCGCCCAGGTCGGCCAGGGCGCCGATCCGACCGACCTGCGCAAGAACTGCCAACTGGTCCTTCAGGTGCACATCCCCCAGGGCTTCACCTACGCCATCGCGCAGGCGGACTACCGTGGCTTCGCCCATCTGGCAAGAGGAGCCAGCGCGCTCCAACAAGCCAGCTACTACATCCAGGGCACCTCGCCGACGACAAGATCGAGCCACCCGATCAACAGCCCCGTCAGCGACAACTGGCAGTTCACCGACCGGACCGAGACGGCTGAACTGGTCTACGCGCCCTGCGGCGAGGAGCGCAACCTCAACATCAACACCGAGTTGCGGGTCAGCTCGGGCTCATCGGGTACCGCCAGCAGTTTCGTGACGATGGACTCCACGGACGGCGCGGCGAGCACGAAGTACCACTTCCACTGGCTGCAGTGCAACTGACGACGTGAGCGCACAGCGCGGCGACCGATCGGCGCCATAACGACGATCGGCCGCCGCGCTTAAAAAATCTCGGTGTATTACCGGTAACACATATCGTCTTATCTCCCCAAATATCGGAGGGCTTCAGCCTGCCCGAAAACAATCGCCCACTGGGCACGTAACTCGGAGGTAATCTTCCATGTTCGCCACGCTCACCGCCGCTGCCATCTCGGCCGCCCTGATCTCCGCACCCACCGCGGCCGGCTCCGGCTCGCACTTCACCGACCCGCCGACCGACCAGATCGTCATCGACATCGTGACGGTGAACGGATCCGGTTGCCCGGCGGGCACCGCCGCGGTCGCAGTATCAACCGACAACACAAGATTCACCGTGACCTACAGCGAATACATCGCGCTGGTCGGGGTGGGTGCGGGCCCACTCGACTTCCGCAAGAACTGCCAGCTCAACATGGTTGTGCATGTTCCGTCGGGCTTCACCTACGCCATCGCGCAGGCGGACTACCGCGGCTACGCGAACCTGGCGGCGGGCGCGAGCTTCACCGAGAAGGCGAACTACTACTTCCAGGGCATGTCCCAGACGACCCCGAAGTCCCACACCTTCAGCGGCGAGATGGACGACAACTGGCAGGCCACCGACCGGGTCTCGGTCGACCAGCTGGTCTACAAGCCGTGCGGTGAGGACCGCAACTTCAACATCAACACCGAACTCCGGGTGAACGCCGGCACGTCGAACACCTCCACCACAACGAGTCTCGCCATGATGGACTCGACCGACCTCGACATGAAGACGGAATACCACTTCAGCTGGATCCCCTGCCCATAGGGTTCAGCACCGCGGCGCCCAGCGAGGGACCCTCGCTGGGCGCCGCGTCCGAGGAAAGCGCGGACGCTGGTTGGCCACATCCTCCGCACTGGCGGAGGCCCCGATTCGAACGGGTTCTGGGAGGAAGCGTCCGCATGGCCTCGGCGGTCGTGCTCAGGCCGGGATCAGCTCACCGAGCCGGTCCACTGTGTACACCTCCGATCCGTCCGGCAGGTCCCTCGGGGCCTCGATGCCGATGAACGTCACCGGCTCATCGGGCACCTGCCCGTCCCAGGTCAGCACCTCGGTCCGCGTGCGCCACCGGTCGAGCAGGTAGGACACGGTCAGGTAGCGCCGTTCCACCAGCGCCCGCACCTGCTCGGCGACGGTGAAACCGTTCTCCTCCACCCGGTTGAACGCCGGCAGGCCGCGCAGGTACAGGTGCACCCACACCGCCTCCCAGCCGCGCTCCCCCCTGGCGAACACCACCGGCAGCGCCACCCGTCCCGAACCACGCATGCTCGACCGCGCCCGCACGGTCCGCGCGTCGAACGGCGCGCCCCGCTGGTCGGGCGCGCGGGTCTGGTACCCGAACATCGACTCCGCGACCTCGTCGAACGACTCGCCGGCGTAGATGTGGACCTGCGGCACCACGTAGTTCGCCTCGAGGTCCAGTGGCACGTCGATGAACTCGGTCGCCCCGTTCGCCGCCTCGGTGAGGTCGCCGGAGTGCACGACACCGCCGTGGTGGTAGTTCGTCCACGACACCTGACCGAGCGCGTGGAACCGTTCGTCGAGCAGCAGCACGGACAGGTCGTAGTCGGTGCGGCGCGCGGTCTGGCGCCAGTAGGTGAAGAACCGCAGCAGCGCACCGGCCACCGACGCCCGCGAACCCCTCGGCAGCACCGCGAACCCGCTCTCGGAGGCCTTGCCGGACAACGGCAACGCCACGTCGAGCACGTCCGGGTCCACCAGCACCGGCCGGTCGAACTCCCGCAGCCGCCCGGCGATCTCCGCGTCGAGCCGCGCCGAAAGCTCGGCCACCAGCCCGGCGGGCAGCGCGGGCCGCTCGTCCGGCCCGACCCACGCGCGCCGCGACCGACTCGCGTACATCCTGGCCGCCGCGGGTGCCAGCCGGTTGCCGACGTGCTCGCGCAGCGAACACAGCACCCGACCAGACGCCGAGCCGAGCGCGCCGGTGACCGCCTCGACCACCGTGGCCCGCTCCGCCGCCGAAGCCAGCCGCAGCAACCGGTCCGCGGACCGCAGGAGCAGTCCCGGCGCGGTCGACAGCACCGACGCCGCGGACCCGATCGCCCCGGCCCGGATCGCCGCCTCCGCCCGACCGGCGACACCGCGTACCGTGCGCTCGCCGCGCGCGACCGCGAACACGGCCCGCGCGTGCGGCCACTGGCCGTACTCGTGCGGATGCAGCCGCTCCCCGAGCCGCTTCCACGGCTCGGCGTACCGCGCGACGTCACCGAGCTTGCCCTGGTGCGCACCGACGATCTCGTTCAGCGCGGCCAGCAGGACCCGGCGCTCCCTGCGCCGGAACGACCGAAACCGCGTCGGCGTCGCGAGTGCGACATCACCACCGGAAACCTGACACGCCAAGCGAAGCACGTCGGTCGTGGTGTCCATCGCGACCAGCGGCCGGCCGAGGGTGAGCCGGATGCCGTTGAGCACGGCGCGGTTCTCCCGCACCGGGACCGCGGCCGGCTGCTCACCGTCCACACAGACGGCAGCCAGCTGGGACAGGATCGCGAGATCCGCCTCCCCGTGCGGGGTCACGGTCCCGGCCATGGCCAGGTAGAGGCGCGTCGCCTCCACGTCCACGGTGTCCCCGAGCCGCAGCCCGGTCAGCCGGTCGCCCACGGTCGCGATCAGCTCGTCGCGCGCGGCCAGCAGGTCGGCGTAGGTGTGCTGGTAGGTGCCGTAGCCGGGCAGCGAGAGCAGATCGATCCCGCCGGCAAGCTGTGCGTCACTCCCCTCGTGGTGTCCGGTCAGGACGGCGGCGCGCAGCCGCTCGACCCAGAACTCGACGGTGTCCGGCACGTCGTCCGGGAAACCGATGAAGTAGGCGTTGTGCTGGACGTGGTCGCCGACCAGTTCGCGAACCGCGGCCACGACGGTGGAACCGAGGTCCAACGCCGGCCCGATGGCCAGCCCGCCGACGTGCTCCAGCAGCGCGCGCGACGCCGAGAACCCGGCGTCGAGCAGCGCCGCGTCGAGCTGACGGGCCACCGGCGTGCCGTCGCCGGCCGCCCCGGTGCTCGCCGGCACGCGCAGGGTCCTGCTGATGATGAGTGTTTCGAGCACGGGTCCTCCTCTCGGTGGCGCTGTCTATCCACAGTGGAGCAGTCAGCGTGGGCCGCCGGGGACTCGAACCCCGAACCTGTCGATCAACAGAGGAGAAGGAAGCACCTCCATGCCCGCGTACGCGGAGAGCGGATGCGCTATCCATTCGACTGCTCTACCAGTTGAGCTAACGACCCAGGTCGATCTTCGTCAGTCGCGCGCCGTGGTGTCGATCCACGTCGGCGGGGCTTATGAGGCCTCGCTGGCTGCTGAACCGCGCGCGGTCGATCGCCGAGGACATCCACGGCGAGCTGGGGTGGCCGACCGGACTCGCACCGGCTTCACCCGGGGTCACAGCCCGGGGCCTCGTCTCCTTCGGCTTCGGCCACAGCTCCCCTGCCAGGACTCGAACCTGGTACCTCCCGAGTAACAGTCGGGTGCGCGGCCAGTCGCGCCTCAGAGGAAAGAACATGATGGTGCCCCCAGCAGGAGTCGAACCTGCGTCCCCGGCTTCGGACGCCGGTGTCGTGTCCGTTGGACCACAGGGGCGTGGTGCCCTTACCAGGATTCGAACCTGGACTGGCCGGATTCTGAGTCCGGTGCCTCTTCCGTTGGGCTACAAGGGCTTGGCGATAACACAGTGCGGCTCCGGGGAGTCGAACCCCGACTGGGCTGGTTCTCGACCAGGTGCCTCTGCCAGTTGGGCTAGAACCGCGTGACGACGTACCCCTACCAGGACTCGAACCTGGAGCCTCCGCGTTCGTAGCGCGGCGCTCTGTCCACTTGAGCTACAGGGGTGTACCTGGCGGGAAGCCAGGAACGTGGTGGAGGAGGGAGTCGAACCCCCTGTGTCACAAGGACGCCCGGGTTACAGCCGGGTGAGGCTCCACAGCCCCGTCTCCACCGCGATGTGCTCCACTGTGTAGATGTCAATGATCAGCACCCGACCAACGTCAATTGGGCAGGGGTAAGCACAAACAGAAAGAATTGTTTTCGGGTACCCAAAACAGAGAAAACCGCCCGGATCGGTTACCCGATGGGCGGCTCCCTCGACATGACGTGGACTACATCATGACGGGAAGCCTTCGCAGCTCAGATAGCACCACGACAGCCGGGGCAGCAGATGCGACCCTGGCTTTCGCATGTTCGTCATGACTGCTCCTCGGTTGATTGTGTGCACACATCATCGCGCAGACCACAGCGGACGTCAACGCCGTTTACCGGCGACCACTACGGCTGCGTCAAGGAACTGTGCACGCCCGGTCAAGGACAGTCCGCGCGGGCCGGGTCATGGTGGAGGCATCCACACCGGAGAGGACCTGTTCATGTCTCGTACCTACCGGCGCGTGTTCGCGCGTATCGGTCTGACCATGGGTCTCGCGCTCGCCTCGGTCACGCTCGGGGCCGCACCCGCCTCGGCCCACACCCTCGGCGAAGCCGTCGTCTCGGCGCAGGGTTGCGGCTGGTCGAACGGCGCCTACACCGAACTCACCAGAACCGATATCTGGGATGACGGCAACAACATGCCGCTCGGCGAGGTGTACGTGTTGTGGAGCGGCAGCTACCAGGAGAACTGCGTGGTCACCCTGCGGGTCGGCCGGGCACACGGCGTCGCCAGCTACACCGAGGCCGTCCTGGAGCGCCAGGGCAGGCCGACCATCACAGATGAGGGAAACTACGCCCACTACGCGGCGGCCAGCGGCAAGGCGGCCGGCACGTGCATCAGGTGGACGGGCTCCATCGGCGCGATCTACGGCGGCGGGATCCACGGCATCACCACCACCGAGTGGCAGTACTGCGATTAGCTCCAATGTGGACACTCCGATTTGTCCGGGACTTTGTTCGCGCATTGATCAACAAAATCATGATCGTCGACCAACCCGCACGAAATGCTCACGTGGAGTGTTCGGACAGATACGGAAATATCTTCAGTTGGCTACCGGGTCGAACCTCTGGTACTAGTGGAATCAGGCGCGCAGGGGGCGAGCCGGTCTGGATTATCGAATGATCCAGACAGAGCATTCTTGGGGGAAATCCATGAAACGCCATGCTCGCGACAGCTTCTTCGTCGTCGGCGAAGGAGTGCTCGAGTTCGACCGGACCGGCACCCCGACAGCCAGAGAACCGCTGACCGCCGAGGAACTGCGCCGGTTCCGGTTCTCCCGGCTCGGCCCACGGGGCGCGCAGATCGACGAGGAGACCAGGATCGCACTGGCCACCGCGATGACCGACCCGCAGGTGGCCCAGCCGGACTCGGCGGAGCCGGCGATCCCGGCCGGCTTCACCTACCTCGGCCAGTTCGTCGACCACGACCTGACCCTGGACCGAACCGAGGTACAGCTCGGCGAGGACGTCAACCTCGACGAACTGGTCCAGGGCCGGTCGCCCGCGTTGGACCTGGACTCGGTCTACGGTCGCGGACCAGCCGACCGGGAGGACCGCAAGTTCTACAACGAGGACGGCGTGACCCTCAAGCTCGGCCGAACCACGGCGGCCGCCATTCCGCCCAACGACCAGGGAGTGAGCGTCGAACTCGACGGTTTCGACCTCCCCCGGGTCGGCGGCACCGAGGGCACGCTGGCCGACCGCAGGCTGCCGCTCATTCCCGACGCCCGCAACGACGAGAACCTCGTGGTCGCGCAGACCCACCTGGCGTTCATCAGGTTCCACAACCGGGTCGTCGAGGAACTGGCCCTCAAGGGCCTGAACGGCAGGCGGCTGTTCGACCAGGCACACGAGCAGGTCGTCCGGCACTACCAGTGGATGCTGCGCACCGACTTCCTGCCGCGCATCGTCGACCCGGCGATCGTGTCCGATGTGTTCACCAACGGGCGCCGGCACTTCGAGGCGCGGGGCCGCCAGGGAATCCGGCCGACCATGCCGCTCGAGTTCGCGGTCGCGGCCTATCGTCTTGGCCACAGCATGATCCGCGGCGCCTACCAGTGGAATCGGGTGTTCCAGACCGGCGGTCCCGCGCTCGGCACGCTCGAGTTGCTGTTCACCTTCACCGGGGTCGCCGGCAACTTCGCGGGCGGCGACCTGGACGACCCCAACTCGGGGATCGTCGACCGGCTGCCGACCAACTGGATCGCGGACTTCCGTCGGCTCTACGACTTCAGCACGGCGGGCCGACCGGACCTGGCGCCACCGGCCGCCACCGGTGGCAACGTCACCAAGCGCATCGACACCCTGCTGGTCGATCCGCTCCGGCGCCTGCCGGCCGGCACGTTCGGCGGCCGGGGAACCGAGTTCCCCGAGATCCAGCGCAACCTCGCGTTCCGCAACCTCACCCGCGCGAACATGGTCAACCTCGCCAGCGGCCAGCAGATGGCGAAGATGTTCCGCGTCGAACCGCTGTCCGCCGAGCAGATTCTGCGGGGCAACGAGGGTGTGCTCCTGGATACGCTCACCGACAAGCAGAAGTCCGTCGTGACCACCACGACTCCGTTGTGGTTCTACATTCTGCGGGAGGCCGAGTTCAACGGCGGACGACTCGGTGCCGTCGGCGGCCGGATCGTCGCCGAGGTGTTCCACCGGTCCATTGAGGGCAGTCGGGTCTCCATCGTTCGGGATCCGTCCTGGCGGCCGAGTTTCGGGCCGGACCGGAACACTTTCCGGATGACCGACCTGATGTTGTTCGCTTTCGACGGAAAGACCGACCTGCTCAACCCACTTGGCGACTGAGGGGGTAGTTCGCCACCATGACAGGGCGCCCCGACACGTCTCGGGGCGCCCTGTTCTCCGGCTACCAGATGCCGGCCGCACGCAATGTGTCGGCCCACTGCCGCTGGTTGTCCCATTCTCGGGGCAGACCGGAGATGACGCCGGTCTCCGGACTGGCGCGCACCGCGAGGTACCGCGGTGCGCCGGCGGGGTTGACCCTGACGATCCTGGCGACCCACTGGTGGCGGTATCGTCGCCACAGCACGGCGGTCAACCTGCTGACGACGAGGTCACCTACCGTCTTTCGGGGTTCGAGCGCAGGGGTGCCCTGTCGCAACAGGCGATCCGGCGAATCGGGGGCCACCAGGCCGTGCACCAGGTCCATGAGGACGGTGGCGGACAGCGTCTCGGTCTCGCTGACGAACCCGGCCGGCACCGACATGGGCTGCCACGGCGGGGGACCGGATGGCGGCGCCAGGCTCACTTCACGGCGACCGTGCCGGGTGAGTACCAGGCGGTCGGTTCCGCCGCCGAGACCGACCAGGGCCGCGCGGATCAGCGCCTCGGCACTGCCGAGCAGCACCGTCCGTGGCATGGTGAGCACCGACGCCAGCTCGTCCACGGTGGCGCCGTTCTGGCCACACGCGTCCAGCGCGCGCAGCATGAACTCCTCCACCAGGGTGAAAGGTTCGCCCGCGGCCAGGACATAGGTCACCGCGAGCCGCTGGGTGGGCACGCGCACGCGCACGCTCATCAACGAAACCCCGCTCCCCTGGCCTGTTCGAACAACTCTCGCTGCTCCCGGTCGGCGTAGCCGGCGTGCACCGGGACGCGGGTCGCCCAGCCCTGGTCGAAGCCGTCGGCCAGCAACGCGAGCAACTTCCGCCAGTGCCACAGCGGATGCGTGAGCCCGCGGAGCGGCACGTTGCTGACCTGGGCGTGGAAGAACTCCCAGTTTCCCGCGAGCACGAGCAGTCGCTCGGCTCTGGAGACCAGTACGTTGATCCGCTGCGCCCGTCGCAGGAAACCCAGCCCGGTGCCGGGGAACCGGTGGTTGGCGCGGGTGAGGCTGACCACCACGACATCGGCCTGGTTTCCCTGGAAGGAGTCCACTGTGAACACACCGAGGCGGCCGCGTGCGCTACGGGACACCGCTCCGGCCGCCATCACCGGCTCCAGCCCGGCGGGAAGCCGGCACCGGTTGGCAAGCAACCACGACAGCAGCTGCACCTGTGGCGCGTACGGCGAGAGCAACGCGAGATCGAGCGGATGCGCCGCCGACAACCGCACCGACGCGAGGAAGTCCATGATCGCCAGCCCTTCCCCGACATTCACGTACTCCGCGACGTTCTGCTCTGGCCCCCACTCCACCGCGCTGTCACCGAGGTGGGAGGTGTCCAGCCAGGCGACCGCCCGGCCGGCGAGTTCGACCGGCGCGGTGAGGTGATGGTGAACCGAGTCGAGCGGCACCCCGGTCTCGTCGACGGTGCTGTGCCGCAGCCGGCCGTTGTAGTACACAGTGGACACGAGGTCACCGATCCTCGGATGCATGCGGTGCTGCACGGTGAGCACGCCTGCCTGGGCGGCCACCGGGCGGGTGACGGTGCGCCGCCGCGCCTCGCCGAGGCAGCGGTCGCGCACCTGCCGAAACGGTTGCAGCCATCGCCGACACTCGGCGACGAGCTCGGCTCGACTCCGGTCATCGCGCTGGTCCCAACTCCGGATGAGGCCCCGGTCGATGAGGTCCTCGTCGTTGGCGCGCAGGTCGCGTAACGCGTCGATGATCTCCTCCGGCCGGTCGAGGGCGGCCTCGTAGTCCTCGACCCGGTAGGGCAGCAACTGTGCGGTGTCGCCGATGAGCAGCCACCGGCGCGCGGTCGCGAGCGGCGTGCACAGCTCGAAGCCGGGGATCTTGCCCGCCTCCTCCAGCACGCACCAGTCGTAGCGGTTGCGGGTGTCGGCGATGTCCAGGTCGGGAGCGCTGGAGGTGCAGAACACGACGGCGGCCGAGGTCTCGACCCGGCGGACGAAGGCGGGAAAACGTCTGGTGCGCCAGTTCTCGGTCTCGTGGTCGGCGAGCTTCTGCCGTTCGACCTCATCGAGGGTGTCCTGGCACGCGTCCAGCCACGCCTGCCGTACCGCGGCCAGTTCCGGACGGGGTACCGGCAGTTCCCAGCCGGCGACGACGCGGTCGAGCAGTTCGTTGGCGAGTTCGCCTCCGGTCCCGATGTCCTGTGACTCACCGTCCTCGGAACGGTTGCCCCGCCGCAACATCAGCGGGCCCGCCTGCTCACAGACCGCCTGCGTGCGTGCCATCAGGACCTCGATCGCGGCGTGGGACTGGGCGGCGACGAGGATGCGGGTATCCGGGGCCTTGTCGAGCAGCCAGCGGATCAGCCAGGCCACGAAGGTGGTCTTGCCGGTGCCCGGCGGGCCCTGCAGGGCATACAGCGGTTCGGCGGCGGCGATGTCGGCGAGGGCGGCGCGTTTGCTGTCATCCAGACCGGCGTCCGCCGGCAGCGCCACCGGTGTCCGGAGGGTGCCGACGCCCCGCAGGGTTTCGGGACTGGTGAGCCCACGCAGCAGGTAACGGTTGTCGCCGACCGCCCGCACCGTCCGCTGGTGGCGGCCGACCAGGTTGAGCTGGCCGGGCGCGTCCACGACGCGAATGGTGCCGGTTTCCGGCAGTGCGCGCGGCTTGCCGTCGCGGTCCCAGACCAGGCGCACCGTGTCGGCGGCGACGTCGACCTCCTCGACCCGCCAGCCCTTGCTCTTCCTGTCCGACTTCGGATCGACGGTGTCCTCTTCGTGCTCGACCAACACCGGGATGGCGGGATTACCGCCGGCACGACGCCGCATGAGCTGTTCGAAGAACCGCGCCACCGTCGGCTGGGTGCGCAACAGATCGAGTGGTTCCCGACCGCGTGGGGTGCCACGCACCACGACGCGCCGGTCCTGAGAGGACACCAGCGTGTATCCATAGGACTCCGCGTCCTGGAGCAGCAACTCGATCTGTGCGGCGAACCGGAGCGCCTCGATGATCAACGTCCGTTCGGGCACCGGTTCCGGCGGCGTCAGCGGAGGCAGGAACGGAGTCCACGGCTGGTGACCGGTGGTCTCTGGTTCGGATCGCACGACGACCCTGGTCGGCACGACAACCCCGGCCGAGGACGCCGGCACCTCGGCCGGTGAGATCGCGCCGGCACACCGCGCCGCCTGCCAGCCGCCGGAGTCCTCCCCGGCAGGCGAGAGCCGCAACGTGAGGTCGGTGCCCGACAGGGCGAGTTCATGGCCGTTCGCGTAACCGCCGGACAAGGTGCGCAACAGCACACCGTGCGTGTCGAGATCGTCCTGGACGGCGCCGAGGACATCCGCCGGTGTCGGGTTGGGTGAGGTCAGGCCGGCGCGTCGAACCGCGCTCCGCAACGTCGGCTCCGCCGGGTCCACGAGCAGCGACAGCGGTTGCCCATCGGGCGGAGGCGGCGTCCACGATCCGACGTGCTCCGCCAGCGTCGCGCGGATCTCGCTGATCCGCGAGACGATGCTGCCGCGCGGCACGATGGCGCGTCCCGGTCCGGTGCGCACGAGATGCCGGATCAGGTCGCGCTCGGCCGGGACGAGATGTGCGGCCCGCGCCAGCATCGCGTCGATCCACCCGGCCCGCTCGGCGGCGCCGGTGTCCGCGAGCGCCTCGAGGTCGAGCAGGCACCGTGCGGCGAGCATGCCGAAACCGAACCAGTCCTGGCCGGTGTCGCACAGCGTCGAGGCGTCCGGGTCACTCGCCCAGTTCTCCGGTAACGGCTCCACCGGCTCGCCAGGACGGGCAGCGTGCGCGAAACCGCCCAGCCGCAACGAGACCGGACCGACCGCCGGGGAGACGAACACGCTCTCCGCGCTCACCAGGCGATGCAGCACGGCCTGGTCGTGCAGCAGGTCCAGGCCGGCGGCGATGCCCGCGAGCCCGCCCCACAGCGCGGCCCGGGAAGCGGGGTCCGTTGCCACCAGCCACGGGCAGGTGGCCCGTTCGGCCAGCAGGTCGACGAGGCGGTGCCCTCCGGGCGCGGCGTACACGAGGACCCCGTGCCCGCCGCTGACACCGCAGGCGTGCAGGGTGAGCAGGCCCGACTCCGAACCCGGGGCGGCGGAGATCCGGCGCAACAGATCGACCCGATGGGTCCACTTGGCACGCCCGGTCTGGTCGTCGTCCCAGGTCTGGAGCAGACGTTCGGTGCCGGAATGGTCGCGGGCCAACCACAGCGCACCGCCACGCTCGTGGGCCATCGGTCCACGAAGGATGTCGTAGCGCTGGTCCAGGACCCGAACCAGGCTACCGCGGCGAATCGCCATCGGTGGCCCCGGCGGAAGGCTCTTCTTCCCGCGCGGTTCGTTGTGCGATATGGGTTTTGAGCATGACTGCCAGTCGGGTCAGGCTCCTGCGCCGATACTTCAGCTTGCTTCGCCTGCTGGCCTTGCGTTTCGTCCTGGCTACCGGCACCACCGGCGCGGAGTCCGCTGTGGACCATGGCCAGACCAGCAGCTCGAACCGGAGGATGCCCTGGCGAGCCGCCACCATGACCGCGTGCTCGTCCGGCACCGCGGCCAGGTCCGTGACGGCCCCTCTGGTGGGTACCGCCCGCCAGTCGGGCCGGGTCACGTCGTAGAGGTGGATCGTGCCGTCCGCGCTGCCGATGACCGCGATGGGCCGGGTCGGGTCGCCCGGTGCGGTCGTGATCGCGATGGCCCGGACCGGGCCGCGGCCGGCGAGCGTCGGCGGTCGCATCGTCCCCCGGACCCGGTTGCCTTTGGCGTCGCGGCGCGGTTCTGGGCTGCCGAGGCCGATGACGTCGATGTCACCGCGGGCGGTGCCGAACAGCACCAGCGAGGCGGTGTCGGTCTGGGCCACCGCCAGTGCGGTGATCGGTTCACCGATCCGTGGAGGGTTTTTGGCAGCCTGACAGAGGACGTGCTCGCCCTTCACCCTGCGCACCTGCCAAGTTTTCAGCACGCCGTCCCGGCCGCCGGTGACGAACGTCGTCGGCTGGCTGCCCGCCGCCAGGCTCAGCACGGGACCGGCGTGTGCGGCGGGCTCCCTGGCAAGCTCGCACCCACCGAGCAGGTCCCACAACCGGACACCGCCGTCGTCACTCGCGGAGATCACGACCGGCCGCCTGGCCGAACCGTCCTCGAGGATGCCCGCCGCGAGCGCGTTGATCGTGCGCGTGTGCCCGCTCATCGGTCCACCGACGGCTTCGCCGGACAGTCGCCAGGCCAGCAGGTTGCCCGTCTCGTCGCCGGCCACGACGATCGGCTCCCCCGACTCGTCGCGCACGGAGGCCAGTGCGGTCACCTTCCCGTACGCCGGCGGCAACCGGTCCGGGCTCCGGAAGCCGGACGTGGCGTGCCATTTCGCCAGTTCGCCTCGACGCCGCCCGGTGACCGTCCACTTGTGACCGTCCGCCTGCGCGACGACGACCGCGTTCTCCCCATCCTGTCGAGGGTTCCGCGCCTCGGTCAGGTGCCCGCCATCGTGGTCAGGAAGCCGCCACAGCAACACCGCCCGGTCGTGTCCACCGGAGGCGAGCACCGGACGTCCGGCCACCGAGGTGAAGGCGAGCGCGGACACCTTGTTGGTGTGGCCACGCAGCGGTTCGGCGGCCGGTTGACCGGTGTTCAGGTCGTACACGCGGACCAACTGGTCGCGCCCGCTGACCGCGGCCAGGGCGCCGGCCGTCGCGATGGCCGAGATGCCCCGGGAGCCAACGTCGATGACCCGACTGCGGCGCCGGGACTCCACATCCCACACGTCGATGGTGCCCTCCGGCGTTCCGAGGACGAACCGGCTCGTACCGTCCACTGTGGCCATTCGGCTGTTCTTCGCGACGACCGGCGAGGAGATCGACCACAATGGTCGGATCGAGCCGAGCAGCCAGGCGCTGAGCCGGCCACGGTAGTCAACGCCGAGCAGCACCGGTTCACTGATCCCGCCGTCCCCCGGGGCGAGGACGCGCAGGGTGACGAGGCCAGCCTCGGTGAGCTGGAACGAGTCACACACCTCGGTTCCGTCGGTCAACGAGACGATCTGGACCACGCCGTGGTTGTCCCCGACGATCGCCACCGGCGTGCCGTCCCGGTCGGCGACGGTCATCGCCGTGATCTTGCTGTCCGCGCAGAGTCGATCCGCGATCGGCTCGTTGTCCACCAGGTCCCACACGCCGAGCCCGGCCGCCGTCGCCGCGACCACGTGCGGCTTGTCGTCCACGACCGCGAAGGCCAGGTGGTTGACCGACCTGCTGGGGAACAGCTCGGCGGCCGGCCACAGCGTCGTGCCGTCCTCGGCCAGCCAGGTGCGCGTCATCCCGTCCGCGAACACGGCCAGCACCACCGGTAATCCCTGCCAGGAGATCGTCATCAGCTTGGCGACCGCGCTTCGGTGATATCCCAACGGCAGGTGGGAACTCGGCGTCCGCCAGTCCGCCCACGGCACCCGCCACGGCTGGGCCACCGGGAGCTCACCGAGCCGTTCGGCGAGCTTCGGCCGGTCGAAGTAACGCGACCCGAGTTCGAGGAGTGCCGCCCGGTGTCCCGGACTCTCGGCCAGGTCATCGGCCGCCCACCGGTAGATCGCGGCGGGTACGCGGTTGACATCCTCGTCGGACGCTCGCCTGCCCGACGCCGAGGCCAACGGGGCCAGGCTGTGCGGCGCGGCCGCCACCAGGAACCTCGGGTCCGTCAGCAGGCGCCCGTCCGCGCTCATCCCGGACTTCCTGAGGTGGGTCGGCAGATGGGCGCGGATGTACGGGTCGGCGCGCAGCCAGTCCCGGCCGCCGGCCATGGCCTGGCCACCCGTGACCTCGGGCGTCAGCTTGATCAGCGCGGAGGCGATCCGCTGGTGTGACTTGGCCACGTCGTGCCCCGGGGCCTCCAGCAGCGCACCCGCGAAGTTGTCGTGCCGCAGCCGGTACACCGACTGTTGCTCGAACAGGTCCTCGACGATGTAGGTCGGTGCCTTCCGCTGGATCCACCGCACGTCGTCGCTGGTGTAGTGCTCGCCGGAGAGTTCGGAGGCGACTTTCGGCCAGATGTCCCCCCATGGAAGACCGTTGCCCTCGGCCATGGCCAGCGGCAGGAGCAGGTCACGTGCCCGGCGGGGGCGATCGGGGTCCATGGTCTCGACGGTGTCCGCGAAGAGCCGGAACGGGTTGGGAATCACCGTGTCGAGCAGTTCGTCGGGACGCATGACGTCGTCGAACGCCAGCTCGGGTAGCCGGGGCACCAGCCGGTCGACGTGCAGGCGCGCGGCGACGAAGTCGGCCCCCACCCGGGTGCCGACCGCCATGGCCAGCCCGTGGGCGGTGCCCGGTGCACCGTGCCCGACCCAGCCCGGTGTGTCCGCCAGCCTGCGCCTGACGTAGGACACCAGATCGGTGCGCCCGTCGGCCTCGTCGACCCGGACCAGGACGTGGTCGACGACGTCCAGGCCGGCGACCGCGTGCGGCTGACCGCCGACCACCAACCGCGCATGCTCGTGCAAGGCCAACGGGATCAACAGGTTGTCCCGGATTCGGCCGAGCTCGGCGGCCTCGTCCAAGGCGTCGACAATGATCGTCACCGGGCTCGTGAGCTCGTCCAACGCATTCAGGAACGCCTCGGTGCCTGGATACCTGACGGCGAGCCAGTCGCACAGTTCGGCCACCAGCTCGGTGACTCCCTTCTGTCTGGCCGTCACCGCCACCCCGGCGAGCGACGAGTCAGCCTCCCGTTCGGTGGCGAACCGCACCAAGTGCCCGAGGATCGCGGACTTCCCCGAGCCGGGGGCGCCGGTGACGATCCGCACCCGGTGATCGGTGCTGGCGGCGGCGAGCCATTCGGTGAGCCGGCGCAGCACGTCCTCCCGGCCGGTGAAGTAGTCGCCGACGTCCTCGGCGCGATCCACCGAACGGGCCAGGACGCTCCAGTGCTCGGCGTCACGTGCCCGGAACACACCATCCGACGGCGCCGGTCGGCGCATCGGTCGATACCGCGGGTTGGGCAGCGCCTTGCAGGCCTCGGCCCAGGTGGACGGGCTGAGCGAGACTCCCTGCCCGGGAGCCAGCCGATCCCGTACCTCCTCGACGATGCCGTCGATATTGAGGTAGGGCGACTTGGGGCCGCCGTGGGCCTCATTGCCGACAGCGGCCACGAACGCCTCGCTGAACGCCCCCTCGGCCGCGCGCTCGAACGCCTGGGCGGCGGACAGCACCCGGTAGGTGCGCCCCTTGCTTTCTCCGTCCCAGCAATAGCTCTGCAGCAACGAGTTCGCCTCAGCGGCGGCCTGCTCGGCGAAACAACAGTCCAGGATGAACAACGCGTACCGAACCGCCGTGTCCCGCACGGCGTCCACGATCTCGCTGAGCTTGACGCCGTCATCGGTGAGAAACAGTTGGTGCGCGTTCTCCGCCCGCCCTCCGTGCCCGGAGAAGTAGCAGACGAGGACGTCGTGTTCGGTACGGTCCTTGCCCGCCCACCGCGCCAGTGCCTGCGCGAACTTCGCCTTGCCGATGTCCGAGTCGTGCACGACATCCGCGCCCAGCCGCTGGTAGAGCGTGGTCATACGCCGCACATCGTCGTCGACCGACGGCAGGGTCTGCAGACGCAGGTCCTCGTGATAATGGGTCGCGCCGACGATCAGCGCGTGAATGCGGAGATCCGGCCGTTCAGTGGAGAGCATCACAGATCACCTTGCCGACCAGTCGATCGGTCAGATAGGACGCGATGGCGTGCGCGCGGGCCCCGTTGTGCACGATGCGGTCCACCACCGGCCCGTCCGCGCACTCGGACAGCCGCAACGGCACCGCCACGAGATCCGCGGTGTCCGCCACGTTGACCCACCGGCGCACACACCCCGGGCGCGGCAACCGCGCCAGCCCCGGCGCGCCGCGCAGCCGATCGCGGAACAGCCGGTTCCCCAACGGGGATCCGAGAGTCAGGAAGGTGTCGATCCGCCATTCGGGGTGGGCGTACAGCACCTCGTAGGCCACGACCGAGCCGAGCGAATGCCCGACCACCACACGCGTCCCGCCGTTGATGGCCACCGCCACCCGGCGCCACACCTCGTGCCGGACGGCGTTGTCCTCCAGGTAGCGCCGGGTCTGGCGCGCGCTGTCGACCAGTGGCCGGATGGTCTGGAAGTACCTGGTCCTCGCCAACCGAAGGACCCGCCCCGCCGACTGGCCATGGCCCTTGCCCTTGCCCTTGCCCGGGAACTGCCGGAGGCGGTCGGGCTCCACCTCCATGGCCCGCTGCCAGTACACCTCGAACAGCGCGCGCTCGATGGCCGTCAGATCGTCCAGTTCGGACTTGTCGGCGAACTCGCCGGTCGCCTTGCCATCCTGGCGAAAGACGTCCCCGTAGAACGGGACCGACAGGCCAACCCCGTCCGGATCATGACAGCCCGCGAGTGCCAACCCGTCGCGCGCCGAGTTGCCCCACTCCGCCGACAACGTGCGCGGACCCTTCACCTGCTGGCCGACCCCGTGCACGATCACCAGCTCGGCCGCGATCGGGTCGGACATCGGCTCCCCCCTGACCTCAGGTATCTGGTCGCCGACGCTGCCAGCGGTCAGCACCCGGTCGACAGCCGATGGACCAACCGCGGACCAAACGCGGACCAGCCGGCTACCAGGGTCAGGAGGAGGGTGTCAGCACGATCCGGCCGAACACCTCGCCGGCTTCCAGTTTCTGGTGCGCCAACGCGGCCAGCGCCAACGGCAGCACCTCGTGCGTCACCGCGGTCAGCTCGCCGCGATTCGCGGCCGCGAACAACTCGGCGGTCGCCGCGCTCCGGTCGGCCGAGGACACGGTGTCCGCGCTGAAGGTCGCGAACGACATCGACTTGCGGAACGCGGTGAACAGCTCCATGCCGAAGTCCGCCGGCGGATGGCCCGCGACCGCGCCGAGCGCCACCAGCCGGCCGTTCGGGTTGAGCCTGGCGAAGAACGACGGCAGGTCCGCACCGGCGACGATGTCGATGATGACGTCATAGCTCCCGCCGCCATCGCCCGCGCGGTCGAGCACCCGCGTCGCGCCGAGCGCGCGCAGCCGGGCACCGCGCTCGGCCGACGAGGTCGTGACCGCGACCGCGCTCGCCCCGCCACGAGCCGCGAGTTGCACGGCCAGCACCCCGATACCGCCGGCCGCGCCGCGCACCAGCACCGACTCACCGGCGGTGAAGTGCGCGTGCCGCAGACCGAAGTGGGCCACCGCGCCGGAACCGCCGAGGGTCACCGCGTCCACCGCCGAGATGTCCGCCGGGAGCGCGACGAGCGTCTCGACCGGGACGATCGCCTGCTCGACGTAGCCGCCGCCGACACCAGTGAACGCCCACACGCGCTGACCGGCCCAGGACGGGTCGACGCCCCCGCCGACCGCGGTCACGGTGCCCGCGACCTCGCCCCCGAGCACGTAACCCTCCTCGAACCCGTACGCGGACAGCACCCCGCTACGGATCATGGCGTCACCGCCACCGACCCCGATGGCCTCGGTCGTGACCAGTACCTGCCCGTCGCCGGGGCTCGGGTCGGGAAGGTCGATGACCGCGAGACCGTCGGGACTTCCGAATGCCCTGATCGCTACTGCCTTCATGTCACCGACGCTAACGGACGCCCCCGTCCGGTTAGCTAAAGTGAGACAGTGCCCCACCGTTCACCCCAGATCCTGCGCTCCGACGCCCAGGACAACCGGGAACGCATCCTCGACGCCGCCCGCACGGTGTTCGCCGCCGACGGCCTCACCGTGCCGATGCGCGAGATCGCCCGCCGCGCCGGCGTCGGGCCCGCCACCCTGTACCGCCACTTCCCCACCAAGGAAGTGCTCGTCACCGAGGCGTTCACCGACCAGATGCACGCCTGCTACACGATCGTCGACGACGGGCTCGCCGACCCGGATCCCTGGCGCGGCCTCTGCTTCGTGATCGAGAAACTCTGCGAGCTGCACGCCCTCGACCTCGGCTTCACCACCGCGTTCATGTCGACCTTCCCCAACGCGGTGGACCACACCACCAACCGCCGGCAGGCGAGGCGCTCCCTCGCCGAGCTCACCCACCGCGCCAAGGAGACCGGCCGGCTACGCGCCGACGTCGTCCCGGACGACCTGATCCTCATCCTCCAGGCCAACAGCGGCATCCACGCCCCAACGCCGGCGGCCAGGGTCGCGGCCTCCCGCCGCTTCGCCGCCCTCGCGATCCACGGCCTCCGCGCCTGACCCAGCACCGGTCAACCGCCCTGAATGCCCCATTCAGGACGTTGAGCGTCGCCAATGCCTCATTCAGGGCATCGCAGCCGGGGGGTGACGGGGTCAGGTGAGTGGGTCGGCGAACAGTGGGACCGCCTTTTCCACGGCGTACAGCGTGCCCAGCGCCGAACCGCTGGAGAACGCGTTGGCCAGCGCCGGGTCGTCCAGGATCACCAGCCGGCCGGCGGTGGCCGACGGCAGCTGGTTGAGCACCCGGTCGGCGCGCAACGCGGAGGCGTCCGCGCCGATCGGGAACACCACGGTCAGGTCCGCGTCGAGCAACTCCACCTGCTCGCGGGCCAGCTCCACGTAGAACGAGTCCCCGGCCAACGCCTGGATCTCGGGCTTGAGGCCGAACCCGAGGCTCTCCATCAGGTCGACCCGCGCGTCGCCGCGCACGTAGGCGCCGTACTGGTCGGAGAAGTAGGCGCCGACCGCGACGGACTTGCCGGCGAACTCCGGGTGGTCGGCCTCGGCCCCGGTCAGGCTGTCCTCGACCTTCGTGATCAGCGCCGCGCCCTCCTCCTCCTTGCCCAGCGCGGCGGCCACCAGCTCCACCTGCTGGCGCCAGGTCGTGCCGTAGGCGATCACGTCCGCTGGCGCGGCGACCGTCGGCGCGATCTTGGCCAGCTCCCGGTGCTTCTCCTCGCTGTTGTCCGACCGGGTGTTGAGGATGACGTCCGGGTCCAGCTCGTGGATCTGCTCGTAGTCCAGCTCCTGGGTGCCCAGGATGGTCGGCGCCGTGTCGTACCGGCCGCCCGCCCACGGGCCGACGCCCTCGCCGCCGAAGGCCAGCCAGTCGCTCGCGGCGACCGGCTGCACGCCAAGGGCCAACGCGGTTTCCGCGTCCGACCAGCCGACCGCGACCACCCGCTTCGGGTCGGCCGGCACGGTCACCGCGCCGAACCTGGTCTGCACGGTCGCGCCGTCCGGCTTCGCGTCGGTCTCCTCGACCTGACCGCAGGCGGTGCCAAGCAGGCCGACGGCGGTCAGTGCCACCAACAACTTCCTCACGACGGGTGCTCCATTCGGTGTCGGCCCCTCGGCACGACCATCGGGGTACGGGACAGCGGATCGGGGATGATCTGGCAGGCCATGCCGAACACCTGCTCGATGACCTCGGCGGTCACCACGTCGGTCGGCGCGCCCCGCGCGACGATCGCGCCCTCGCGCATGGCGATCAGGTGGTCGGCGTAGCGGCAGGCCAGGTTCAGGTCGTGCAGCACCACCACGACGGTGGTGCCGGCGGTGTGGTTGAGGTCCAGGAGCAGGTCGAGCACCTCGACCTGGTGGGCGACGTCGAGGTAGGTGGTCGGCTCGTCGAGCAGCAGCACGTCGGTGCGCTGGGCCAGCGCCATCGCGATCCACACCCGCTGGCGCTGCCCGCCGGACAGCTCGGCCACCGGGCGGGCGGCCAGCTCCAGCGTGTCGGTCGCGCGCATCGCCTCGGTGACCGCGACCTCGTCGGCCGAGGTCCAGCGCCGGAACCAGCCCTGGTGCGGGTACCGGCCGCGACCGACCAGGTCGGCGACCGTGATGCCCTCCGGCGCGGTCGGCGTCTGCGGCAGGATGCCGAGCACGGTGGCGACCTCGCGGCCGGGGATCGCGTTGATGTCGCGGCCGTCGAGCTCGACCACGCCCCCGGTCGGCGCCAGCAGCCTGGCCAGCCCGCGCAGCAGCGTCGACTTCCCGCACGCGTTCGGGCCGACGATCATGGTGACCTGTCCTGGTGGCACGGTCAGCGTGAGCCCGTGCACGACCTCGCGCCGGTCGTAGGCCAACCGCAGGTCGGTGGTGGTCAGGGTGTGCGTCGCGGTCATCCGCCGTGGCCTCCTCGGTTCATCCTGGCGAGCAGGACCAGCAGGTAGGGCGCGCCGATCGCGCCGGTCAGCACGCCCACCGGCACCTGCGGCAGGCCGGGGGTGTGCTGGGCGGCGAAGTCGGCGATCACCACGATCGACGCGCCGACCAGCGCCGATGGCAGCAGCGCCGGGCCACCGTCGCCGGCCAGCCGCCGGCCGATCGGCGCCGCGAGCAGGGCGACGAACGAGATCGGCCCGGCCGCGGCGGTCGCCGTGCCGGCCAGCGCCACCGCGCACAGCAGCAGCCGGAACCGAACGCGGCGCACCGGCACGCCCAACCCGCTCGCGGTGTCGTCGCCGAAGCCGATGAGGTCCAGCGCGCGGGCGCCGGCTGCGGTGGCCGGCACCAGCAGGGCCAGCGCGACCGCGAGCGGGACGAGCTTCTCCCAGGCGCTGTTGTTGAGGCTGCCGGTGAGCCAGATCAGGGCGTCCTGCGCACTGGTGACCTGGGAGCGGGTCATGAAGTAGCTGGTGACGCTCAACAGGATCGCGGCCAGCCCGATGCCGACCAGCACCAGCCGGTACCCGGTGACCCCGTCGCGCCAGGCGAGCAGGTACATCAGCAGCGCGGTGCCCAGCGCCCCGGCCAGCGCGGCCGCGGCGATCCCCGCCCCGCTGAGTCCGAACGCGACGATCCCGGTGACCGCGGCCGCGCCGGCACCCGCGCTGATGCCGATGACGTCCGGGCTCGCGAGCGGGTTGCCGAGCAGGCTCTGCAGGATGGCGCCGGAGAGCCCGAACGCGGCGCCGACCAGGACCGCGGTCAGCGCCCGGGGCAACCGCCGGTCCAGCACGATGTAGTCGGTGTCGGCGCTGCCCTGACCGGCCAGTGTGGACAGCACGTCGGGCAGGGACACGAACGCGGTGCCCACGCTGAGCGCCAGCAGGAACGCCCCCGCCACGACCAGCGCGAGCAGCAGCGCGACCAGCCGGGCCCGTCGGCGGCGGGCGCCGATCACCGTCAGCGGGGTCACCGTCAGCGGGGTCACCGCCGCCGCACCAGCGCGATGAAGACCGGCGCGCCGAGTACCGCGGTGACGATGCCGACCTGCACCTCCCCCGGCTTGGCCACCACCCGCCCGAGGATGTCCGCGGCCAGCACCAGGATCGGCGCGAACAGCAGCGCGGCCGGCAGCACCACCCGGTGGTCGGTGCCCGCGACCATCCTGGCCACCGGCGGCACCGCGAGCCCGACGAACGCGATCGGGCCGGCGGCCGCGGTGGCCGCGCCGCACAGCAGCACCACGGTCACCCCGGCGATGCCCCGGGCGAGCGCGATGTTCTGGCCAAGCCCGCGGGCCACGTCGTCACCGAGGGTCAGCGTGTTCAGCAGGCGTCCCGAGACCAGCGCCAGCACGATCCCGGCGAGCAGGAACGGCGCGACCTGCGCGAGCACCTGCCCGTCGCGCCCGGCGAGCGACCCGACCTGCCAGAGCCGGAACTGCTCGAAGGTGTCGGTGTCCGACAGCAGGACGGTAGTCGTCAGCGACACGAAGGCCGCGTTGGCGGCCGCGCCCGACAGCGCGATCTTCACCGCCGTGGCGCCCTCCCGGCCCAGCGCCCCCACGCCGTACACGAGCACGGTCGCGAGCATCGCCCCGGCGAACGCGAACCAGACGTACCCGGTCAGCGAGGTGACGCCGAACACGGTGATCCCGACGACCACCAGGAAGGAGGCGCCGGCGTTGATCCCCAGCACGCCGGGGTCGGCGAGCGGGTTACGGGCGACCGCCTGCATCACCACCCCGGCCAACCCGAGCCCGATCCCGACGAGCAGGCCGATGAGCGTCCTGGGCAGCCGCTCCTCCCGGACGAACAGGTGATCGTTGTCGGTCGGGTCGAAGTCGGTCAGCGCGTCGATCACGGTGCCCACCGGGATGGCCTTGGACCCGACGAGCAGGCTCAGCGCCACCAGCCCGACGAGCGCCACGGCGGCCCCGCCGAGCCACCCCCCGCCCCGCACCCGCCGCCGGGCAGGGGAGGACTCAGTGGACACCACCTCACCACCGCCTCCCGGAAAACTTAGGTGAGGCTACCCTGCTGCTCGCCCGCCATCGGCAGCTGTGGTGTAAATGGCCGACTACCACCACTCCGCGCGCCGAGGTGCGATAGCGAGCGACACCAGCACACCGAAGCGAGGACACGCATGGACTCGGGATTCCAGCTGGACCTGGAGAACCTGGAGACGGCAGCCGTCTACGTGCAGAACGAGAGCGACCGGGTACAGAGCGCCAAGGAGGCGCTCACGCACACCGTGGCGTTTCAGCACGACGCCTACCACCTGACCTACCTCCACGGCGGAGTCGAACAGAAGTACGACGACCTGCGAGTGGCGTACAGCGTGGTGCTGAGCTCAACCGCCGAAACCCTGCACCGCTCGTCGACGGCGCTGACCGAGATCGCACGCCGCTACGAGGAAGCCGACCAGGAGGCGAGAGACAACCTGGCCCGCCAACATCCCTGACCGTGAGCGAGGTAGAACCATGATCAGCGCGGCAGACGACCTACTGCTCAGTGAGGTCACACACTGGTTCCTGACCAGAGAGGGACCAACAGGTTTCGTCGCGGAGGCCGAGGTGGACGCCTTCGAAACCGAGATCTACAAGCTCTACTCCGGTAGTCCGGCGGATGCCGAGGACCTGGTCCACGAACTCGGCTATGTCAGCGATGCCATGGACGCCAAGTCGAGCGGCGGCATCCTTGATGTCAAGAACGGCCTGCTCGACAACTGGACAGGCGCGGCCGCACAGAACTACAAGATGTTCAACGACGACATGTGTAACGCCGTGGAAAACTACATCGCCATCGCGGAGGGCATCCGCGCCGTCCAGACCGCGTACGCGCGACTGGTCGCGTCGACGCACAGCGACGTCACCAAATTCCTGGAGGAGGTCAGGGCAAAACAACAGGACGCGCAGAATGCGTGGCCAGGGCTTTTTGCTCACGCTCACCACCAGCGTTGTCGG
Source organism: Actinophytocola sediminis (assembly GCF_054779715.1). Lineage (NCBI taxonomy): Bacteria > Bacillati > Actinomycetota > Actinomycetes > Pseudonocardiales > Pseudonocardiaceae > Actinophytocola > Actinophytocola sediminis. Next base: position 138,194 of record NZ_BAAGXS010000003.1, read on the forward strand.
ACTGGTCGGCGGCTTCGTCTCGTTCACGGCCACCGCGGCCGCGACGACCGCGGAGATGATCGCGGGTCTCACTCTGGCCGCGGAGAGCCTCGGTCAGGCGACCGAGGTCACCATCGCCATGACCGGGTTCTGGCCGTGGGAGGTCATGCAGAGCGCCACCGCCAACGTGCGCAAGATCCGCACCGCCGTGGAGGAGGAGATCAAGCGGCTGGACAAGATGCTCGACTACCTGCACAAGAGAGTCATCCGAAAGCCCGAGTCGTCCTACGAGGTCAATCCGCCGCCGCCAATGGTGGTCACCGATGACTCGTTCACCCCGGACGACTTCGAAAGCGTCAACTCTTCCGGAGACCAACCGATCGACACCAGTGCACTGGTACCGGAGGAGGAGCCCGTCATTCCGGACAACCGCATCCCGGTCTGAGAATCCGGTCAGTAGAACCGCCGTCATCGACCGGTCTGACAAAATACCCGCCATGACGGTGGACGAACTGCCGGGCTGGCTGCCGGGCTGGTGTGTTGACCAGTTGGCGGCCGAGCCGGTCAGCGTGCTGTTCGAGCGCCGGTCGATCTCGGCGGTGTACGGGCTGCGGTTGGCCGACGGCCGGGACGTCGTGGTCAAGGCGCGGGCGGACGACGGCCGGGCCGCCTCCTGTGTCGCCGCGCAGGATCGGTTGGCGCGGCGGGGGTTTCCGTGCGCCCGGCCGATCACGCCGGTGACCGGCGTCGGCGCGCTGGCCGTGCACGCCGAGGAGTCGCTGGCCGGCGGTGAGGTGTTGCGCGGCGACTCGCCGGACATCGCGGTGCGCTACGCCGAGGTGTTCGCCAGGCTGATGACCGAGCTGGCCGACGTGACCGTCGCGCCGCCGCTGCCCAACCCGCGCTGGGCCCGGTGGGACCACACCGGTTCCGGGCTGTGGCCGGCGATCGACTTCCTCGACGACCGCGACCAGCGCGCGGTACCCGCCTTCGTCGTCGACACCGCCGACCGGGCCCGCCAACGACTGCTGGCCACCGACCTGCCGTGCGTGCTCGGCCACGCCGACTTCGAGGCGCAGAACCTCCGCTGGCACGGCCGGCGGGTGTTGGCCGTGCACGACTGGGACAGCCTGGCCTGGCAGCCGGCGGCGGCGCTGGCGGGTGCCGCCTGTGGCACCTTCGCCAACGCCTCCCCACCGACCCTGGCCCCGATCGACAGCTCCGCCGCGTTCCTGGCGGCCTACCAGGACCGCCGAGGACACCGGTTCACCGTGGCGGAGCAGGAGATCGCGTGGGCGGCCAGTCTCTGGCCGGCCGCGCACAACGCCCGCTGGGAGGCCCTGCACGGCGACCGCCCGGTGTGCGGCGACGCCCTGCGCGCACAGGCGGCCGAACGGCTCCGCCGCGCGCACGCCTGACCGGCCTCACACCCCCACGGCGCTGTGTGCGGCGAGCTGGCCGGGGAGCCGGACCGACGTGCTCCAGGTGCCGAGCGCGATCTCCGCGGTGATGCCGGGGCCGAAGCCGGCGATCACCCCACGTGCCCCGTTGGCGGCGCCGCCCTCCTGGAACAGCCTGTCCAGCGCGTCGAACACGACGGCGCTGGCGATGTTGCCGCGCTCGGTGAGCGTCGCCCTGCTGTAGCGGAAGGTGTCCGCCGGCAGGTTCAGGTACTTCCCCAGGTCGTCCAGGATTCGCGGGCCGCCGGCGTGCACGATGTAGAAATCGAGGCCGGCGATGTCCCAGCCGTGGGGTTCGGCCGCGTCCCGCATGGCGGGCGCGAGCACGGCCATCGTGCCGGGCACCCGTTTGTCCAACAGGAAGTGAAAGCCGGTGTCCTTCACCTCGTAGGCGATCCAGTCCTCGGTGTCGGGGACCAGGTGCGAACGGTTCTGCTCGATCGACACCCCCACACCGCCCTCACCGCGCACCACCGCCGCGGCCACCGCGTCCCCGAACAGCCCGTTGGACAACAGGTTGCCGACCCCGAGGTCGGTCGGCTGGTAGAGCAGCGAGCAGAACTCACACGCCGCGATCAGCACGTTGGCCCTCGGGTAGGCGGTGCAGAAGTCGTGCGCCCGGTTGATGGCCGCGCCGCCGCCGGCACAGCCGAGCTGCGCGATCGGCAACTGTCTTGTCTCCGAACGGAATCCCATGGTGTTGATCAGCCAGGCGGTCATCGACGGCATCATGAAGCCGGTGCACGAGACATAGACGATCATGTCGATGTCCCTGGCCGTCAGGTCGGCGTGGTCCAGCGCCCGCTCGATCACCTCCGGCATCCTGGCCTTGGCCTCCGCCTCGTAGCGGGCGTTGCGCGCGGTGAGGCCGGGATGCTTGAGGGTGTCCTCGATCGGCTGCACGAGGTGGCGGGTCTGGACGCCGGTGTTGCCGATCAGTCGGAGCGCGAGGGGCAGCTGCGGGTGGTCGCGGTGGATGGTCCTGGCGAGCTCGAGGGTGTGTTCCCTGGAGATGGTGTGTTCGGGAACAGCGATCGCCGGCCGACACAGTGTTGCCATGACAAGCCCCTTACCAGGCGACCGGGAGTGTGAGCGGGTACCGCCAGATGGAGACCTCGTTCCACCGCACCTCTTCCGGCGCGACGGCCAACCGCAGGTCGGGGAACCTGGCCAGCAGCCTGCCGATGGCGGTCTGGAGCACCATGCGGGCCAGGTGCGAACCGAGACAGTGGTGGCTGCCGTAGCCGAAGGCCATGTGTGGTGCCGGCGCCTCGCGGTCGAAGTCGAGCTCGTCGGGCCGCGCGTAGGCGAGCTCGTCGCGGTTGGCGGTCAGGTACGACACGTGCACCGCGTCGCCCGCCCTGATGGTCACCCCGCCAAGCTCGACGTCCTCGGTGGCCACCCGGGGAATGCCGACGCCCTGGCGGAACGGGATGAACCGCAGCAGTTCCTCGATCGCCTTGGGCACCAGCTCCGGCTCGCGCCGCACCCTGGCCAGATGCTCGGGGTAGGTCAGCAGCGTGTAGACGATGTTGCTGATGTCGTAGGTGGTGGTGTCGTGGCCGGTGATCACCAGCAGCATGGCCAGCACGGACAGTTCCGCGTCGGTCAGCTGCTCGTCGCCGATCCGCGCGGTGGCCAGCCCGCTCAGCAGATCCGTGCCCGGGTTGCGGCGGCGCGCCGCGGTGAGCTCGTCGAAGTAGGCGCGCAGGCCGGCTTTCGCCTCGGCGGCCGCCTCCCGGTCGCCCACGCTCATGGACATCATGCTCATCGCCCACCGCCGCAGCTGTGGCCGGTCGGGCTCGGGCACCTCCAGCAGCTCGCTGATCGTCATCAGCGGCAGCTTGCCGGCGAGGTGCTCGGCCACGTCGGCCGGCGCCCCGTGCTCGACCATCTCGTCCAGCAGCCTGTCCACCGTGCGCTCGGTCCACGGCCGCAGCGCCTCGACCTGGGGGGTGGTGAACGCCTTGATGACCAGCCTGCGCACCCGGTTGAGCGCGGGCGGGTCCATCAGGTTGATCGCCTCGGACTGGGCGATGGGTGCCGGGGTGATCCGCGGGAAGTCGCGCCCGATCAGCGCCGCCCGGCTGAACCGCCGGTCGGAGGTGACTGTCTGGACGTGGTCGTAGCTGGTCACCAGCCAGGCGTCGCCGTCCCCGTAGGGCATCCCGACCTTGACCACCGGCGACTCGGTCCGCATGCGGGTCATGAAGGGGTCGGGCTCGAGCGCGTCGTCGTGGCGAAAGGGACAGGTCGGCGCCGATTCCGCTGGTTCGGCGCGCGGCACGTTTTCCGTGGTTGGACCGGATTTGACATCCTGATCATGAATCTGGGTATTCACGACAACCTTTCCCTTCGCGCGACAATTCTCGTCCGATCCATGAGACCCATCATGCCGCCGCATTCCGGGTCAGACCGCACGGTTCATCAGGTTTTAACGGAGCCCACCTGTCCGTGCGATGCGCCAGCGACTGTTATTTACTCTCCGACACTGACCTGTCCTTCATTCAGGGGCGCAGAAAACCCGTCCTGAACACGAGTAGGTGGTCCTGTCGGGGTATCGAGTAGCGGGATGATGTGCCGCTCCTCGAAATCCAGGTGTGCTTCCAGCTCGGCGACCAACTGGTCCACATCGGTGAGCAGATCCGGTTTGCCCGAGTTCACCGCGTCGCGCAGCCGGCCGAGCCGGGCCGCCATGAGCTCGTGCTCGGCTCGCAGGCGCACGAGCGTGTCGGTCAGCTCCGGGTGGCGGGTGTCGAGGGCGGCGAACGTCCGGGTGTCCTCGTGGTGGTGGTGGAGATCGAGAACGGCGCACAACGTCAGGCAGTTCACCCTCAGCTGGGCCCCGAGCGTCGACCCCGAGCCCGCCACCTCGGCGCGCACCAGCCGCAGCTCACGCCGGAACGCGTCGTGGGCCAGCAGGATCCCGGCGCCCACCGTCGACGCGTTCGGCGGGCCGGGCGTGAGCCGGCGCAACGTGACGACCGGGATGACCCGCGAGGTCCCGCGCTGGTACTCGCCCCACACCGGATCGGCCTCGACCGCCCTGGCGAACGCCGCGTCCCGCGCGGCGTCGTCGAGCACGGTGGCGTGCGCGTCATAGACGAACACGCCGTCCTCGACCACGACCCTCGGCTCGGCGACCAGGTCGTGGAACCACGCCGGGTGCCGCGCCGCACCCCCGGCGTCGGCGATCACGAGAACCTGGCCAGCGCCGTCTGGCAGATACCTGATCGGCACGGTGGTGGCGGTATCCGACCGTGCTTTGGTGGTCAACAGGAGCAGCCGGACATCCGCGAGATCACCGCCAACCCGGCCATTGTTTGCCCGAAAATCCGCAATGACCTGCCGATCCTCCATATCGCCCCAATCGTCGCCCGAAGAATCCAGTTCCTGACCGTCACACGAACATCGGGCATCGGGAATCCCAAACCCCCACATTCACCCCGTTCGGGTGAAAAAAGTGGGGCCGGAAAGCGTGAACCGGCACGATGGCCACCATGTCCAGCGACACCGAGCTGATCGTCAACCAAGACACGTATCTCACCGGCGTGCCGCACGCGGCGTTCGCCCGGCTGCGCGCCGAGTCCGCGGTGGTCTGGATGGACGAGCCGCCGCAGCCCCCTGGGCCCGGTTTCTGGGGCGTGCTGCGGCACGAGGAGATCAAGCAGGTGCTGCGGGACCCGGCCACCTACTCCTCCCACGCCAAGGCGACGCAGATCCTGGACCCGCCAAACGAGCGGGCACTCCAGTTCATCCGGCAGTCGCTGATCAACCAGGACCCGCCCCGGCACGCCGACCTGCGCAAGCTGATCTCCAAGGCGTTCACCCCGAAGGCCATCGCCCGGCTGGAGGACCGGATCACCGGCTGGGCCGACGAACTGGTGGCCGAGGTGGCGGCGCAGGGGGCGTGCGACTTCGCCGGGCTGGTCGCGGACCTGCCGCTGCGCACGATCGCGGAGATCTTCGGGGTGCCGGAAGAGGACCGCTGGCTGATGAGCGACTGGAGCAACCGGATCATCGGCTACGTCGACCCGGACTTCGCCACCAAGGTCAAGGCGAACGCGGACAGCTCGACCGCCATGGCGCTGCGGGCGCTGGCGCTGCGCCCGCAGCCGGACGAGCAGGGCAGGCTGCCCAACCAGCGCACCCGTCTCGGTATGCCGGACCTGTACGCCTACGCCCGCGACCTGGCCGAGTGGAAGCGCGGCAACCCCGGCGAGGACGTGCTGAGCAACCTCGTGCGGGCGGGGCTGCCGACGGCCGAGTTCGAGAACATGTTCTGGCTGTTCCCCGTCGCCGGGATCGAGACGCTGCGCAACGGGCTGCCGGGCGGCATGCACGTGCTCATGTCCGACCGGGACGCCTACCGGGCGGTGCGCCAGGACCGGTCGCTGCTGCGCGGCGCGATCGAGGAGATGCTGCGCTGGTGGTCACCGATCATGCACTTCCGCCGCACGGCCACAGTGGACACCGAGCTGGGCGGCCGGCTGATCCGCGCGGGCGACAAGGTGGTCGTCTGGTTCTCCTCCGGCAACCGGGACGAGCGGGTGTTCACCGAGCCCGACCGGTTCGACATCACCCGCCAGCCCAACGACCACCTGAGCTTCGGCCACGGGCCGCACTACTGCGTCGGCGCGCACCTGGTGAAGGTCCAGATGCGGGCGATGTTCACCGCCGTGTTCGACCAGCTCGGCGACGTCGAGCCGGCCGGCGAGCTGGTCGGCCTCCGGTCGAACTTCCAGCACGGCGTCACTCACCTGCCCATCAGGTGGTGAGCGCGGCTAGCCGCGCACGCGGAACGTGTACCTCCCGGAGCCGACCGCCACCCGCACCTCGCCGTCCACTTCGGACACCTCGCGGACGCCGTCGCCTGGCCGCAGCGGCCGGCCGCGCTCGGTGACCGCGTCGCGGTCCTCGGCGGGGACGTGCACGGTCGCCGTCGCGCCGACGGGCACGGTGACGGTGATGGTCAGTGCCTCGCCGGTGCGCCGCCACTCGCTGCCGAGCACGCCGTACTGGGTCCTGGTCGTGGCCCTGGCCCAGCTCAGCCTGTCGGTGACCGCGGGCGCGATGGTGAGGTCGCGGTATCCGGTCGACTCGCCGGCCCGGATACCGGCGACGTGCTGGTAGAACCAGTCGTCGACGGTGCCGAGGAAGTAGTGGCCGCGCGAGCGCGCCGCCAGCGCCCAGTGCTCCCACATCGAGGTGGCGCCGTTCTCGATCATGTAGCCCCAGCTCGGGTAGCCGGTCTGCAGGGCCAGTTCGTAGGCCACGTCGGCGTAGCCGTGCTCGGTCAGCACCGGCAGCAGGTACTTCGTGCCCAGGACGCCGGTGTTGAGCTTGGTGCCCTTGGCCCGCACGTCGGCCACGATGCTCGCGGCCACCCGGTCGGCGGTCTCCTGGTCCGGCGTCAGCCCGAAGGCGATCGCCAGCACGTTGTGCGTTTGCCGGTAGCCCCGGTCGCCGGTGCCGCGGTAGTACCCGGCCGCACTGTCCAAAAAGGTCTCGTTGAACGCCGCCCTGACCACCCGCGCCTGGTCGGCGAACCGGGCAGCGTCCGCGTCCCGGTCGAGGAACTCGGCACTACGGCGCATCGAGGTGAGCATCGCGTACAGGTAGGCGGTGCCCGACACCCGCAGGTCCTCTGGCGCGTTGCCGCCGTTGGGGCTGGCCTCCGGGCTCACCCAGTCGCCGAGGCGGGGGTTGGTCACGATCCCGTTGACCGCACCGGCGAACTCCAGGTCCACATAGGACTTCATACCGTCGTAGTTCTCCCGCAGCACCCGGCTGTCCCCGCCGTACTGGTACAGCCACCACGGGATCATCACGTACGCGGAGTGCCACGGCGGGGCAACGCCCCACACTCCCCAGTCGCCGGAGCTCGGCGCGATCACCATCGGCCGGCCGTCGCCGTCGCGGGTCTCGTGCACGTCGCGCAGCCACTTCGCGAACAGCTCGCTCACGTCGAGGTTGGTCAGGAACATCTCGGCACCCAGCGCGGCGTCCCCGGTCCAGCCGTTCTTCTCGAACATCGGCGTGTCGGTCGGGATGCCGTGGATGTTGTTCTTCAGCGTGTCGACCACCGCGCGGTGGGTGCGGTTCATCAGCTCGCTCGAGCTGTCGAACGTGCCGATCTCCTCGGCGTCGGTGTGCACCACCCTGGCGGCGAACGCGGACAGTGGCGGCGGGTGCTCCCCCGGCCAGCCGGTGACCTCGATGTACTGGAATCCCTTGTAGGAGAACCGGGGTTCCCACGACTCGGCCTCGCCGGTGCCGGCCAGCACGAAGCGGTCGGTCTGGAAGCCCGCCTGGAAGCCGCCGTTGTTGCTCATGTTCACCCGCCCGTCGGCGGTGAGCTTCTCGCCGTGCGCGGCCCGGATCGTCGTGCCGCGTGGTCCGGTGGCGGTGAACCGTACCCAGCCGGCGATAACCCTGGGGAACTTCACCACGTACGTGCCCGGCACGGGCTCGGTGATCTCCGTGGCGGGCAACGACTCGGTCACCCGGATCGGTTGCTGGCGCTGGTTGACCAGCACACCCGCCGGCCCGCGCACCTCGCTGGCCGGCGCCCACGCGCTGTCGTCGAAACCCGCGGTGTCGTAGCCCGGCTGGACCTGGCCGGCGTCGTAGGTCTCGCCCGCGTACAGGTCGTCGAACACCGTCGGGCCGTCGTGGACGCGCCAGGAGTCGTCGGTGACCAGCCGTTGCACCCGGCCGTCGGTGTACTCGAGGTGCAGTACCGCGCGCACGACCGGATCGTCGTGCCACGGGGGCGATTCCCACCGCCACACGTTGCCCCCGGTCATGCCGTAGAAGCCCCGGCCGAGCTCCATGCCCAGCGCGTTGGTGCCCGGCCGGAGCGCCGGACCGAGGTCGATGGCGGTGTACTGGACGGTGTCGTCGTAGTCGGTGAACCCGGGCGAGAGCACCTGGTCGCTGGCCGGCCTGCCGTTGAGCGAGACGTTGGCGTAGCCGCCGGCGGCCAGGTACAGCGTCGCGTCCCTGACCTGGGCGTCCACCTCGAACTCCCGGCGCAGCAACGGCGCCGGCAGCGGCTCCCTGGTCGGCGGCCGCACCTGGTCGCCCCACGGACCGCTGCCGTAGTCGGCGATCTCGGTGGCGTTGGCCCAGGCGGAGTCGTCGAACTCCGGACGCGCGAAGTCGGCCGGCACGCTCTGGGTGGCCTTCCAGCCGGCGCCGGTGGTGAACGTCGAACTCGTACCGTCCGAATAGGACACTCGGACCACCGCGATCAGGCCGCCCGCGCTGTCGGCGTCGTTGGTCACCCGTGCGGCGAACACGTTGCGGTCGGCCGCGAGGTCGGTCTCGTAGTAGTGCGACTGCTGCCAGCCGTTCTCGGCACTGGTGCTGCGCCCGATCTCGGTGCCGTTGACCAGGAACTGGTAGGAGTCGTCCGCGGTGACCAGGACCTCGGCGCCGGTCGCCGTCTTCCCGTCCTGGCTGACCAGGCTGGTGCGGAAGGCGCGGTCGGCGCCGGGCGCGCTGTCGGCGGCCACCCAGATCCACGCGGCGCCGGTGAGGGTCAGGTCGGTCACGTCGGCCGGCACACGCTCGTTGCCGATCCACTTGCTGCCCGACCAGTCGCGCTCGTCGTACAGGCCGGTGCGGAACCTGGAGCCGGCGGTGCTCGCGCCGTGTGTGGTCACCACGTCCACCCGCCAGGCGTAGTCGGTGGCCGCGCGCAACGCCGGCCCCGGATACTCGACGTTGGCCGACTCCGGCGACGCGACGACGCCGCTGTCCCACACCTGAGCACCGTCGCCGGTCAGCCGGAGCCGGTAGGAGACCTGCTCGACCCCGCGCTGTGCGGACTCGATGGTCCACGAGAACCGCGGCCGGTCGACGTCCAGGCCGATGGGCTCGACCTTCTTCTCCACGAGCAGGTTCGTCAGGCGTACGTCTCGCGCGCCCGGTTGTTCGGCCGGTGCCGGTGATCCGGTCGCGAGCAGGACCAACGACAGGACGGCGACCAGCGCCGCACGGATGCCGCGGCGGGTACCGGCGTGGATCGGCAACGCTGCCAACACGGGCCCTCCTCCGAATTGGAACGTTTCACCGAGGAATGTAACCGACGCTTCCGCCGAACACCATGGTTCGCCGGCGGGCGAACGCTCAGCAGCGGCGGTAGACGTGGCCCGGCTCGCCCGGCGCCACCAGGTCGCGGTCGCGGACGATCGTGGCGGGTGGCGCGTCGACGCAGGCCTCGGCGGGATCGGCCCAGTCGTCGGTGTACTCGACCGGGAGGACGCGCTCGCCGTAGACCTCGGCGTACGCGGCGCACTCGTCGTGGCGCACGCACTCCTCGACCACGGCGAAGTCGAACCCGGCCGCCCGGCCGCGAGCGCCGAGTTCCACGGTGTTCTTCTGCCCGGCCGCCAGCCCGTCCTCGTGGGCCACCGCCACGAGCGCCTCGGCGACCGCCAGGTTGTCCGCGAGCGTGAGCGCGCCGGCCGACCGGAGGTAGGAGTCGAGGTTGTCGAACTCGACCGCGTCGAACCCGGAGTCCGCGCACCGGTGGAGGTTCGGGGCGAGCACCTCGACCAGGGCGTCGGTGTGGCGAGTGTCGAGGATCATCTCGTCCGGCCAGTTCTCGTCCACCAGCGGGACATCCGCGTCGTCGCGCAGGACGAGGTCCGGGTGGTCGGCCAGCCAGCGCGCCCGCGCGGCCGGCTGGGTCTGGAAAACGTTGACATAGCAGATGTTGTAGCGGTCGGGCGCGGGCTCGGCCCCGCCGTCGCGCACCACCACCGTGACCTCGTCGGCCGGTGGATAGGCCCCGCCGAGCTGGTAGTCGAACACCGGATGAGCCGGCAGCGCCGGCCATCGCGCCGGTGGAGTCGACGGTGAAGTCGACGGTGAACAGGCCACGCCGAGCAGTACCAGTAAAGGGATCGCTCGTACCCAGCCGTTCGCCACGGGGAGGACTCTAGTCGGGGACCCGTCCCCGACACCCTGGTTCATCATGGCGCGGAACGACAACGCCCGACGGGCACAGAATCGCACAGTCAGGGGACGAGATGGACGGATACACCTTCAGCTCGGGTGCATTCCACGAAGTGCGGCAAACCTGGGAGGACCTGCGCGCCGGTCTGGAGCAGGACCGCACGGAGGCGGAGAAACTGGTCGGCGTCCAGGCGCCGGGACACGAGCCGGCGAGTGGTTTCGTGGCCAAGGACCAGAATGACTCCGGCCAGGCCCTGCTCACCTCGATCACCCAGATGCAGGCTTTCGTGGACAGCTATCTTGCCGGCCTCAACGAGTCCGAAAAGGAATACCTGGCGCAGGAGGACACCGGCAGCCGGACCTTCGAGAGCGGGAGGCACTGACATGAGCGACGAGATCATCGGCGGCATGGCGATCGGCGGCGCGGCCGGCGCCGCGGTGGCCGGGCTGCCCGGCGCACTGGTCGGCATTCCGATCGGCGGGCTCCTTGGCGACGCCTATTCGAAGAAGCCGCAGGTCGGCAATTTCGCGACGTCACTGCAGAACGACCTCGCGCCGGAGAACGTCACCCTGGACGCGCACCAGATCTATGAGCGGATCACCACCGGGTTCGGCACGCAGTCCCTGCTGACCGCCCATGCCGCCGCGCAGACGATGTCGGGCACCTTCGGGGACCGCGCCAACCAGATCGCCGCGGCGCGCGCCGCGGCCGCCGGGGCCTGGGAGGGGACCGCGTCCTCGTCGGCCGCCGAGGCGACCGCACCGCTGGCCGACAGTTTCGCGGTGGCCCAACAACAACTCACCGCGAACGCCACCGCACTGGACGCCGAGGTCGTGGCGTTCGACCACATCCGGTCCCAGGTCGAGCCCGTGCCGGCGACCCCGCCGCAGAGCAGCCTGGCCAACGACGTGAACCCGTTCCAGACCGACGCCGACGCGGCCATCAACGAGTACAACGCCAAGGCGGCCAAGAACATCGCGCTGTACGAGGCGTACGTCGCGGACACCACCGCGGCCCGCGGTCAGGTCCCGCTCAGCTACGCGCAGCCGGCGCCGCTGAGCGCGACCGCGTCGGCGGTCACCAGGACCGCCTCCCCCATCGGCGCCGAGTCGGTGCCACCGCCGCAGGTCGGCGCCGGCGGCGCC
>NZ_BAAGXS010000004.1:0-149474 GCF_054779715.1 Actinophytocola sediminis
GTGCGTCGCCGGAACAGCCCCGCTCGCGCGGGGACGACACCTTCACCACGTCCACCGCTGTTCGATGCTGCGGAACAGCCCCGCTCGCGCGGGGACGACCAGCGGCTGATCACCGACGACGACCCCACCGAGGGAACAGCCCCGCTCGCGCGGGGACGACGTGCTCAGCAGTGCGAGCCCGTCAGCACGGTGGGGAACAGCCCCGCTCGCGCGGGGACGACCTCCTGTTCGGTGAGCCCCTGGAACCCCAGGTACGGAACAGCCCCGCTCGCGCGGGGACGACGGCCCGGGAGATGCACGCTGCCAGGGCCGCGCGGGAACAGCCCCGCTCGCGCGGGGACGACCACACCACTACGGGCGAACCGCTGGGTCCGTCGGGAACAGCCCCGCTCGCGCGGGGACGACTCGATACGGCGGGACCACCAGGTGGAGGTCTGGGGAACAGCCCCGCTCGCGCGGGGACGACCTCGCCGAACGTGTCCTCGCGGGCCAGGCCGGCGGAACAGCCCCGCTCGCGCGGGGACGACCGCCAGAAAAAGCTCGGTTTCACGGGGCAGGTCGGAACAGCCCCGCTCGCGCGGGGACGACCAAGGCGCTCACCACCCTGCTCGTGATGCTGCGGGAACAGCCCCGCTCGCGCGGGGACGACCTTGGTGATGTCCTCGTCGTCGATGAGCACCGCGGAACAGCCCCGCTCGCGCGGGGACGACTCGGCCACGACCGACCACTCCAGCTGGTCGTTGTGGGAACAGCCCCGCTCGCGCGGGGACGACAAGCACCTGTTCGGGCAGCCGGCTGGTGAGCCGGGAACAGCCCCGCTCGCGCGGGGACGACACTTCCTGACCTGCGATGATGTCGGCTGTACCTCAGTTCTAGCATCACTTTGGCATTTTATCTACGACTGTTGAAATATAGTTGGAGAACCGGTGGCGGAGGGCTGGGAATAGCGCAGGGCGGGACGGCCGTATTGAGCATGGTTGCGACGGCTGGCGTGATGGTCGCGGGTCGCCAGCGCCTCAGGTGGTCCGCTAATGGCAGCGCTTGGCGACCGTGGCGACACAGCCGGCGATCGATCTTGGTGTCACCCAGGACCGGGCAGGGCCAATTGTCAGCCCACTGCCTCCATCCAGTTGGTCAACGTCTGCCTCCTTCTTGCTTACCCAACGCCCGTTTCGATGCTGGCGCAGGTTACCGGCCTCAACGGAACTCTGCGCCAGCCGCCACCATGTCTGGGTTTACGTGCCGGTGGGACAACATTGATAGTCCATGGCGAGTAGTGCATGTTGGGCCGTTCGGGTGACTTCTGCTCGTGACCGAAACACAAGTTCGAGATCTTCGATGTCATGGGCATTACGTTCGGCGGATTGATGAAACTGGTGATGAGGGGCGTGTGTTCGTGGTCGGCGGTTTGGGCGAAATCCTGGCCGTATCCACCGCAGGAGTTGGAGCAGTGGCTACCGCTGCACCAGCACCTTGATGACACCCAGGGTGTTGCGGAATTACTGTTCGATCATTGGGCTCCTGCGCCTGTGATCCGGAGAATCGTCGACGACGTTGGGGGAGAAAAGCCTGCTAGGGCATTGTTTTCCTGGCTCGCCGCGGTGCATGACGTCGGTAAGGTCAGCCCGGCTTTTGCCGTGCAGGTGAAGCGGTTGCGTGATCGGATGATCGACGCCGGCTTTCCGGTTGATTCCCGGTTGTCAGACGACGAGGTCCGGTCACGGGTCAATCACGCGTTGGTCGGCCACACAGCTGTTCTGGACTGGCTGGTCGGCCGGGGTGTGCCAGCGGTTGATGCCTCTCGGCTGGCGTCTGTCGTGGGGTCACATCACGGGGTGACTCCAGAGTGGTCGCGGCTGACGGAGGTCGCCGAGCAGACCAGCTACGCCGGCGATGGCGTGTGGGCGCGGGTTCGTGATGTCGTGCTCGCGCGGGCTGGTGAGCGGTGCGCGCCGAGCTTTTCCGTCGACCGGCTGACGACTCCGAGTTTGGTGTTGTTGACGGCATTGGTGATCGTTGCCGACTGGATCGCGTCGAACCCGGATTACTTCCCGTTGTGGGGATTCGGTGAGGTGGGGGAGCCCGACGAGGCTCGGACCGAGCGCCGGTTGAAGGCCGGCTGGTCGGAACTGGATCTGCCACAGCGGTGGGTCGCGCCGGAACCAGGAGAGGCGGGCGCCACGTTCGCCGCGCGGTTCGGAATGGCGCCGGAAAAGATCCGGGACGTGCAGGCGGGGGTGGTGGACGCGGCCCGGGCGATGCGTGGTGCTGGACTGTTGGTTCTTGAGGCGCCGATGGGTTGGGGGAAGACGGAAGCGGCATTGTTGGCCGCCGAGGTGTTGGCGCATGACTCCGGTGCGAACGGCTGTTTTGTGGCGTTGCCGACGCAGGCGACGACGGATGCGATGTTCGGCCGGGTGCGGTCCTGGTTGGACCATGTCCCTGGCGGGGCGACCCTGACGTTGGCGCACGGGAAGGCGCACCTGAACGACGAATACCGGGGCCTTGCGCGGCGTGGCCGGTTCGCGACCGAGTGCGGCGCCGTGGCACACGATTGGCTAAGAGGCCGGAAGAAGGCTGGCCTGGCGAGTTTCGTTGTCGGGACAATCGACCAGGTGTTGTTCGCCGGCTTGAAGTCGCGGCACGTGATGCTGCGTCACCTCGCGTTGGCGGGCAAGGTGGTGATCATCGATGAGGTACATGCCTACGACGTCTACATGTCGCGCTACCTGCACCGGGTGTTGGAATGGCTGGGGGCCTATCGGGTTCCGGTGATCCTGTTGTCGGCAACGTTGCCGGACGCTCGTCGGGCGGAGTTGTTGCGCGCCTACGATAGTGTCGCTGTCGTGCCTGACGCGCATCCCGGCTATCCGGTGATCACCGCGACGGGTCTGGCCGCGCGGACGTTCCCGTTGCCGGACAAGTCGGTGCCGGTCGTCATCGATCGCCTTGACGACGACCTGGACACTTTGTCGGCCTATCTGCGTGAGCACCTGCGGGACGGGGGTTGTGCGGTGGTGGTGCGCAACACGGTCGGCCGGGTTCAGGAGACCGCCGCTCATCTCGCCGATGAGTTCGACGTCACGATCAACCATGCGCGGTTCCTTGCCTGCGATCGCGCGGCCAATGACCGGGATCTGCTGCGGCGGTTCGGCCCGCCGGACAAAGCTGACGATCGTCCGGCTCGGCACGTGGTCGTTGCTTCGCAGGTTGTCGAGCAGTCACTCGACATTGACTTCGACCTGATGGTGACCGATCTGGCGCCGATCGACCTGGTGCTGCAGCGGATGGGTCGGCTGCACCGGCATCATCGTCCGGATCGGGTCGTGCGGCCGAGGTGCGCGGTAACGGGCGCGGACTGGGAAACGGCGCCGGTCTCGCCGGTGCGCGGGTCCACCAGGGTGTACGGCACGCACCACCTGTTGCGGGCCGCCGCGCTCCTGACGCGCGACACCGTGGCCCTGCCGCATGACATCGCCACTCTTGTTCAGGCCGGCTACGGTGACGACCCGTTGGGGCCGCCGGAATGGCAGCCTGCGATGGCAGACGCGCGTCGCGATGCTGAACAGCGTTCCCGGAGACGGAAGGACGCCGCACGCACCTACTTGGTGCCGCCGCCCGGTGGCGGCGACCTCGTGGGTTGGTTGCACGCGCATGCTGGCGAGGCGCATGACGACAGTCCACAAGGGATGGCTCAGGTTCGCGACGGTGCTGAGTCACTGGAAGTCATTGTCGTGCAATGTGATACCGATGGCGGGCTGCGGACACCGGACTGGGTCGACGGCGGTGGTCAGCAGATCCCGTTGATGGGGGAGCTGCCGTGGCAGCTGGCACGGATCATCTCGGTGTGCTCGCTGCGTCTGCCGTTCGCGCTGTGTCACGCGGGCGTGATCGACGCCGTCATCAACGAGCTGGAAAAGACCAAGGTCGCTAGTTTTCAACAGACCCGTGTGCTTGAGGGTCAGCTGGTGCTCGCTCTCGATGGCGGACGCCAGGCTGAACTTCACGGCTACCGGCTCACCTACGACATCACCCGAGGCCTCCTGCATGAGCGCATCTGACCGATTCTCACTGATCGACCGGCCGTGGTTGATGGTCCGCACTGTTGAGGGTGCGGTTGTGCAGATGTCATTGGTTGAAGTGTTCCGCTCCGCCCACCGACTGCTGGGGTTGGTCGGTGACGTGCCGACCCAGGTATTCGCACACACCCGGCTGCTGCTGGCGATCCTGCACCGTGCCACGGACGGACCTCGGGACATCACCGACTGGCAGACGTTGTGGCATGCCGACACACTGCCGGCAGGCGCTATCGACGTTTACCTGCGGGCACACACGGAACGGTTCGATATAACAAACCCTGGTGAGCCGTTCTTTCAGGTCGCCACATTGTCCACAAAAGACGGTTCGATCTCCGAGCTGAACAAGCTGATCGCTGACGTCCCGAATGGACATCCGTTCTTCACCAATCGGATCGGCTCCCCGAAGCCACTTGAGCCAGCCGAGGCCGCACGGTGGTTGGTGCACTGCCAGGCGTTCGACCCGTCCGGGATCAAGTCCGGTGATCCCCGTGACCCGCGCACCAAGAATGGCAAGGGGTATCCGATCGGCGTCGGGTGGTCGGGCCATCTGGGCGGTGTGCTCGTCGAGGGCCGCACACTGCGGGAGACGTTGCTGCTCAACCTCATCCCCCAGGACGCCACCGACGGCTCGCCCGACAACGACCTTCCACCGTGGGAACGGCCACAGCTCGGGATCACGGAGGAGGAGGAAGACCGCACGCCCACCGGGCCGATCGACCTGTTCACCTGGCAGTCCCGTCGGGTCCGGCTCGCGTGGGAGGACGGTGTGGTCACCGGCGTGCTGATCGCCAACGGTGATCGGCGGAAGCCACAGAACATGCACCCGTTCGAACCGCACACCGGGTGGCGGCGAAGCCAGGCGCAGGAGAAGAAACTGCGGTCCAGCGTGCCGGTCTACATGCCACTGGAACACGATCCGGAGCGGACCATCTGGCGGGGCCTGCAGTCGATGCTGCCGGAAGCCGACAAGCCCGCCGGGGCGGAGCGGCTGACGGCGACCGTGCTGGAGTGGATCGGCAGGCTCACGACGATGCACATCGTCGACCGCCGCTACCCGCTGGCGATCCGCACGATCGGCATGACCTACGGCAGCAACAGTTCGGTGGTCACCGAGATCGTGGATGACGCGTTGAACCTGCGGGCGATCCTGTTCGCCCAGGACGCGGCGGACCTGGTGGGGGCGGCCAAACAGGCGGTTGAGGACAGTGAGGCCGGCGCCACCGCGATCGGCAGGCTCGCGGAGAACCTCGCCGTCGCTTCCGGTTCGCGGGATCCGGCGGGACCCCGCGCTCGCGCCCGTGAGTACGCCTACAGCGCGCTGGATCCGGTGTTCCGGTCCTGGCTCGCGGCTCTCGACCCGGATGCCGTCCCGCAGGATTCCCTGACCGAGTGGCACCGCAGCGCCGATCGCGCATTGCGCGCACTGGCCGACGAGTTGGTAGCCGACGCGTCACCGGCGGCCTGGGTCGGTCGACCGAACCGGCTCGGCAGGCTGGTCACCTCAAACCATGCCAGGAAGTGGTGTGACGACGCGCTGCGCGCCGCCTTCAACCATGCCTACCAAACCGCTGGGAGTACGTCGTGACCAACGAGATCGCCACCATCGTCGGCGCGCGGATCGGCAAACTGCAGGGCGGCTACCTGGCCGACCGGTCCGAGGCCGTCGCCGCGCTGGCGCGGTTGCGGCGCGGTGCCGGCAAGCCGGCCGGCAGCGTGCTGGACATCATCGAACACACCCACGCCGAGGAGTTCGTCCGCGGCTGGGACGACGACGCGCCGAGCTACGCCGAGAACGCCGCCCATGTCGCGATGACGCTTTTCGCGCTGCACCAACAGTCACAACGCAAGGCGGTGCACGTGCCCGGGCGTCGGTTTGGCACCGCGGTCCGTCGTCTCTCGCCCGAGCAGCGGCCGGACGGACCGGTGATGCGCCGGTTCGCCGCGCTCGGCACCGCCGACAGCTTCACCGAGCTGAGCCATCACCTTCGCGGGCTGGTGCAGTTGATGCGCTCTGGCACGGTCCGGCTCGACTACGGGCAGCTGGCCCGTGATCTGTGGCTGTGGCAGTTGCCCGGTCGTGCACCGCAGGTCCGGCTCCGTTGGGGCCGTGACTTCCACTTCCCGAACAAGGATGCAGAGGACACCGAGCAGTGAACCGAACGATCGTCGACATCCACGTCATCCAGACCGTGCCGCCGAGCAACATCAACCGCGATGACACCGGTAGCCCCAAAAGCGCCGTATATGGTGGGGTGCGGCGGGCACGGGTGTCCAGCCAGTCGTGGAAACGCGCCACCCGCGACGCGTTCGACGATCTGCTCGAGCGTGGCGAGTTGGGGGTGCGCACCAAGCAGGTGGTGGAACTGCTCGCCGAGCGCATCGGCGAACGCTCCCCGGATCTGGTTGAGCGCGGTGTCGAGCTGGCCACCGCCGTGCTGAAGGCTGCCGGAGTGACGCTGAAGACGCCACGCAACAAGGAGGCGTTGGAGGAGTCGGAGTTCCTGCTGTTCCTGAGTAACCATCAGATCGACGGACTCGCCGAACTGGCTGTCGAAGCCGCCGCCGCGGGCGACAAGCCGCAGATCGACAAGTCGGCGGCGAAAGCCCGCGCGGACCAGGCGCACTCGGTCGACGTGGCACTGTTCGGGCGGATGGTCGCCAACCTGCCCGACCTCAACGTCGAGGCCGCCTCCCAGGTGGCACACGCGATCAGCGTGCACTCCGTGGCGAACGAGTACGACTACTTCACCGCAGTGGACGACCACAAGGCAGCCGACGAGAACGAGGACGCCGGCGCGGGCATGATCGGCACCGTGGAGTTCAACTCCGCCACCCTTTACCGCTACGCCAACGTGGATGTCGACCGGCTTCGCGCCACGCTCGGCGACCCGGCGGCGACTCGCCGCGCGGTGGAGGCGTTCGTGCGCGCGTTCGTCACGAGTATGCCGACGGGCAAGCAGAACACCTTCGCCAACCGCACCCTGCCCGACGCGGTGCTGGTCGTGGTTCGGGAGACGCAGCCGATCAACCTCGTCGGCGCCTACGAGGAGGCCATCCGGGAGGGCGAGAAGGGCGGTCGGGTCGCCGGCGCGGTGGCGCGACTGGCGCGTCATGCCGCGGAACTACACGCTGCCTACGACGAGACCCCGGTCGCGGCCTGGGCGGTCGGGGTCGGGGAGCGGGCCGAACTGTTGACCGAGGTCGCCACCCAGGTGTCGCTCGACGGACTGGTGAGCGGTGTGGGGAATCTTGTCGCAGAGCGGTCGGTGCGGTGACCGCGTTGGTGCTGCGGTTGGCGGCGCCGCTGCAGTCGTGGGGCACCGACAGCCGATTCGTGCGTCGGAGTACGGATCGTGCTCCCAGCCGTAGCGGCGTCATCGGCCTGTTCGCGGCTGCCAAGGGGTTGCGCCGAACCGATCCGCTGGAAGACCTTCTGCAACTGCGGATCGGCGTGCGCACCGAGCAGCCGGGCCGGGTCGAGCGGGACTTCCAGACCGCGCGGACCCGCGACGGATCGGCGGCCATGCCACTGTCCTACCGGTACTACCTCGCCGACGCCGTGTTCGCCGTCGCCGTCGAGGGGCCAGCGGAACTGCTGGACGGACTGCGGGAAGCGTTGCGCAGACCGGTGTTCCCCGTCTATCTCGGTCGTCGGTCCTGCCCGCCCGCAGGCGTGCTCGACCATGGTCTGCACAACGGCGACGTCGCCACCGTCCTGGAGTCGTTGCCGTGGCTGGCTTCGCCCGCGGTGCAGCAGGCCGCCGGGAGCACCGTCGTGCTGACCATTCATCGTGACTGCGCGCCGAATACCCCAGGCTGCGAGGTCGTTCGTGATGACCCCGTGTCGTTCGATCCGGCCCACCGCCAGTGGGGCTGGCGGTCGGTGACGCGCTATCCGGTGACTGTCCCGAACCCGTCGGCACGGCGGATCGTCGACCCGCATGATCCGATGGAACTGCTCGGAGAGCCTGCCTGATGTATCTGACCCAGTTCGAGATCAATGCCGCTCGGCGAGGCGCCCGCCACTTGCTGGCCTCGCCACAACGCATGCATGCCGCCGTTCTCTCGGCGTTCACCTCGGCGGAACGTGAGCCCACCGCGACTGGGCGGATCCTGTGGCGGGCCGACCAGGCTGGTAGCCAGACGCTGCTCTACCTGGCAAGTCCGCACCGTCCGGACCTGACCAACCTCGCCGAGCAGGCGGGCTGGCCCACCAAGCAGACCTGGCGCATCGGCGACTACCGGCGCCTACTCGACGGGCTTGCCGTGGGGGACGAGTGGGCGTTCCGGCTCACCGCCAACCCTGTCCATAATGGACGCAAAGGTGACGGTGTCCGGTCCCAACGGCTCGGTCATGTCACCGCGGCGCAGCAGGAGACCTGGTTGCTGTCTCGCACTGAGCGCCATGGTTTCGTCGTGAACGTCGGTGAACACAAGGAACGTGACCTCGTTGTGCGTGATCGCCGCATCCAGCGGTTCACGCGTGCGGGCCGGCAGGTCACGTTGGCGACCGCGACGTTCGACGGGCGCCTTACGGTGACCGATGTCGATGCTCTGCGTGCGGCGCTTGCCTGTGGAGTCGGCCCCGCCAAGGGGTACGGCTGCGGGCTAATCACCCTGGCGCGCTGATGCCCGAGATCCCTGGCGCCAAGCCTGTTCCACTCGGACAATTGACCAGAGCAGCTGACCGGCTGAGCTTCGTCTATCTGGAACACTGCGTCGTACATCGCGACGCGAACGCGATCACTGCCCGAGACGCTCGCGGCACCGTGCACATTCCCGCCGCGACCCTTGGCGCGCTGCTGCTCGGCCCGGGCACCAATGTCAGCCAGCAGGCGATGGTGCTGCTTGCCGAGAGCGGCTCCACCGCGGTGTGGGTAGGTGAGCACGGGGTTCGTTACTACGCCCATGGTCGCACCCTGACCCAGTCATCACGGCTGCTGGAACGACAAGCCGAGTTCGTCTCCAAGCAGAACTCCCGCCTGCGCGTTGCTCGCCAGATGTATGCCATGCGTTTTCCTGGCGAAGACGTCAGTGGACTGACCATGCAACAACTTCGTGGCCGGGAGGGCGCGCGAGTCCGGCGCCTCTATCGCGCTCACGCACAACGCACGGGTGTGGTCTGGGAACGTCGGGACTATGACCCCACCAGCTTCGACGACGGTACTCCGGTCAATCAAGCGTTGTCGGCGGCCAACACCAGCCTCTACGGTGTGGTGCACGCGGTGGTCGTCGCTCTCGGTTGCGCGCCGGGTCTTGGATTTGTCCACACCGGTCATATTCGGTCGTTTGTCTATGATATCGCTGATCTGTACAAGGCGGATATCTCCCTTCCGGTTGCGTTCGACATCGCCGCCCGTGGTTCCTCCGATATTGGCGCCGACACACGGCGCGCTGTCCGTGACATGATGAAGGACGGAAAATTTCTCGAAACCTGCGTGCGGGATATCCAGCTGTTGCTCGCACAGGATGACGAGGTGGTGGAATACGGCCCGGAGGCTTTCGACGATGTCGTGATGTTGTGGGACTACAACGGTCGTAACGTCTCGGGCGGGGTGTCCTACGAGGAATGACCGTCATCGTCGTTACCGCTTGCCCTGTCGGGTTGCGTGGGCATCTCACCCGGTGGCTCATGGAGATCTCGCCTGGCGTATTCGTTGGCAAGATCACTGCTCGTGTCCGAGCTCTCGTCTGGACACGTGTCACGGAGATGGCCAAGACCGGTCGGGCGATCATGGTGTTCGCCGCGGACAACGAGCAGGGCCTCGATTTCGCCGTTCACGGCCATGACTGGGTCCCGGTGGACTTCGAGGGCCTACACCTCATGCTGCGACCGAACCCGAGCAGCGCACCCACGAACCAGAAGTCGGGTTGGAGCAAGGCCGCTCAGCGTCGCCGCTATGGCAAAACCTGACCGCAAACGCAGTTGTTGAAGCGCGGTGGTGCCAGATTAATTGCGTCAGCTATATCAGGTTCGCTCTCCCCGGACAGCAACTGCCCCGCACGCGCGGGGACGACCGTCACAACCGGCTGATGAACATCCTCAAGACCGGATCAGCCCCGCACGCGCGGGGACGACGCGGTGACGATCTCCATCACGGACTCTATGGTCGGAACAGCCCCGCTCGTGCGGGGACGACGAAGAGAACGCTCTCCGCGAGTACACCGGCACCGGAACAGCCCCGCGCGTGCGGGGACGACACCCGACGGTGTCGCGTGGTCGGGCCGCAGCGGGGAACAGCCCCGCGCGTGCGGGGACGACTCTCGTGCGGGCAGTCTGTCCGCACTCTCTTTCGGAACAGCCCCGCGCGTGCGGGGACGACAGCCACTCCGTGGACTTCTGCGTCCACTCGGAGGGAACAGCCCCGCGCGTGCGGGGACGACGACCTGCGCCTGCGCAAGGTTGACAGGCATGGGGGAACAGCCCCGCGCGTGCGGGGACGACTGATCGGCCCGGCGACCTGGCGGGCGGCGTGGGAGAAGCCGGTCGGAACAGCCCCGCGCGTTCGGGGACGACTCCAACATGTTCCGGCAGGGCTTGGAGTTGGGCGGAACAGCCCCGCGCGTGCGGGGACGACGTTGCTCGGGTCGCCGTGCGTCCGCACGCGTGGGGAACAGCCCCGCGCGTGCGGGGACGACACTTCCTGAGCTGCGATGATACCCGCGCTGCTCCGGTTTTAGCTTCACTTTGTCATTTTTTCTACATATGTTGAATTATCGGTGTGCGCCGCTCCTTTGCAACCGATAGCCATTCAGGCTGCTCATCAACGTCGCAGGAGCCATTATCAAGCACGATGCCACGATGCCGCAGGCACAACAGCACCCGCCGGTCCGTCGGCCCGCGTCCGATCCCAGCGACAGGAACGTGATCACCGCACCGGATACGCGTCGATGAGCGCCTGCGTAGTGGCCCGACCCTCCGCCCCAGTCGCGGTCGCGCGAACCGAGACCACCTCACCCGGACGCGGCAACGCCAGCGAGATCACCGAGAACGTGCCATCCGCTCTCGGAAGCACCAACGCGGGCAGCCACCGCTTACCCCCGTCAACCGAGGTCCAGAAACGCAACGTCCCACGCTCCCCGACAAGCGGCCCAGAAGTCCCCACCGTCGTCGACAGTCGCACGTCGACAGTCAACGGATGCCACGCCCGAAGATGCCCACTCCCATCAGTGTTCGGCTCATAGCCGATGTTGAGCAACTTCGCCGGCTGGCTGAACGTCCCCGAATCCACCGGCGCCGCCGACCTGAACGTCCAACTCGTATCCACCCGCGCGGCGAACGGCAGCACCTCCCGATCGGGCGCGACCGTGTGCTCCAACCGATAACCAGCCGCCGCCACCGGAACATCGAAGTAGTTCCCCGCCCGCGGCGCCACCTCGACTCCCTCACGGAACAACCGGACCGACGACGCCCCCGGCGCCGCATTGCCCAGGTGTTGTCCATCGCTCAGGGCGACCGGCACGTGCAGGGACTGCCGGCTCTGAGTGGCGTTGCGCACCGCCGGCGCCAACCCGACGAACCACGACCGCACCACCCGCTGCCCCGGCTGGTACACGTTCTGCGCGGTACTCAGCTCCACCTGCCCGACAACCCGATGACTCCACTGCACATCCGGTCGCGCCGTCACCAGCTCGACGATCTTCCCCGGCGCCGGACGCTCCCGCCAGAACCCCAACGGCGAACTGACCAACGGCGTCGAGGCGTACCGCAGCTCGAGGAAGTCCGCCCGATCCCGCCCCACCGTCCGATAGTCCTGGACCAACGTGGCCATCTGCCGCACCTGCTTGGCACTGACCTGGAACGTCGGCGGCGACGGAATCGTCGGCGAGTCGAGCAGCACCTCGTACGCGTCCGCCTGGCCCGGCCGCCGGCCCTCGTCAGCCACCAGTCGCCAATGGGTCTGGAACAACGTTCTGCCAGCCCGCACCGGGTCGGTCGGCTCGACGAACACGCCACCGTTCTCCACATCAGCGCCCGGCGCGTAGATGATGCTGCCGATCGTCCCGTTGTCGACGGCGTCGCGATGGGCGTAGTGCACGGCCAACCGCTGCACCTCCGTCGACGCGCCGGCCACTGTCGCCGGTTTCACCGGTAGCGCTTTCCGCGCGTCGATGGTGACCTCGACGTCCGAGGTCACGGTGACCTCCGAATACCCGGTGAGCGACACCGACGCCGGCTCGTCGCCATGGGCGGGGGTCTCCACACGCGCGATCATGCTGACCGCGCCGGGCGCCACCCGGGCGGTGGCCTGGCCGTTCTCGTCCAGCTGCACGGTGACGATGCCGCCGCCGTAGCGTTGGGCCAGTTGGTCGACGTTGCCGAGAACCACGGTGCCACCGGCCCACGGCTGGCCCCTGCGGTCCAGCACCGTCAACCGCACATCCCGGCGCGGCGCCTCGACCGTCGCGTTCAGCGGCAGTGTCGTGTTCTCCTTGCCCTGCCTGGTAACGGTGACCAGACCGCCGTAGATCCCCGGCGTGCCAACGGCCGGGTCGACGGTCACGGTGATGGTCCCGCTCGCGCCGGGGGCGATGGTCAGCTCAGCCGGCTCGACGGTGAACATCGTCTCCGGGGCCTGCTCGTTCCAGTGGTTCTTGGCCGTGTCGGTGAACGTCAGCGACTCCGGCGCGGCACCGGTGTTGGTGATCGTCACCTGCTGGCTCGCCCGCTGCTGACCCTCCGGCCACCGACGGAACTGGAAGTCCACATTGGACCGGTCGTAGCGCAGCGTCTCGGTCGTCGCGTCCGGGAGATCGAGCAGGCCGGCGCCTTCGGCGTTGGGCGCGGGGAACGCGACCTTCGCGTCGGCCGTGGTCATCAGGGTGTTCTTGATGTCCCGCCAGTTCCAGTCCGGGTGTTGCTGGCGCAGCAGCGCCGCGGCACCGGCGACGTGCGGGGCCGCCATCGAGGTGCCGGTCATCGCCACGTACGGGTCGGCACTGCCGCCGCCCGCCCTGGCGGCGATGATGCCGACGCCGGGCGCGGTCAGGTCGGGCTTGGTGCGGCTGGCGCCTCTGGTCGGGCCGTTGGCCGAGTTGTACACCGGCGTGCCGTTGGCGTTGGCGTTGCCGACGGTCAGCGCGCTCTCGGCGACCCCCGGCGAGTCGACGGTGCCGGGACCGGGGCCGAAGTTGCCGGCCGCCACCACGAACAGCGTGCCGTGCTCGTTGGTCAGCCGCTCGAGGGACTCGACTACCGGGTCGTCGCCTGCCTGTGCGGTCGCGCCGAGGCTCAGGTTGACCACGTCCGCGCCCTTGGCCGAGGCCCACTCCATGCCGTTGATCACCCACGACTGCTGGCCTCGGCCCTCGGCGTTGAGCACCTTGCCGGACAGCAGCCGGGCGTCGAACGCGACGCCCTTGCGCGCGCCGTCGGCCACCGCACCCGTGCCGCCGACGATCGACGCGACGTGTGTGCCGTGTCCGTTGCCGTCCTCGGCGGTCGGGTCGTCGGTGAAGTTGGCCTCCTCGGCGACCTTGCCGGCGAGGTCGGGGTGGCCGGCATCCACCCCGGTGTCGAGGACGGCGACGTCCACGCCCGCGCCGGTCAGGCCGGACTCCCAGGCGGTCGGCGTGCCGATCGCGTCCAGGTTCCAGTCCAGCTCGGCCGCCTTGACCGGGCGGTCGAGCCACACCTTGCGCACGCCGGCCGCCCTGGCGGTGGTGAGGGTGTCGGCGAAGGCGTCGGCGGCGTTCTTGGGTAACGCGACGGCGGTGGCGTCGATGCTGGGCAGCGCGCGGACGTCCTCGGCGGCGCTGAGTGCCTGGGTCGCGCCGCGCACGATCAGCGGCAGCGTGTCGGTCCGCTCGTCGGTGTACCCCATCTCGACCAGCGCGCTCACGTTGAACAGGTCCAGCTCGAGCACGTCGGGCACCAGGTGGGCGACGTCGTCGGGGATGACGTAGGCGTCACCGTCCTGGGTGAGCGTGGTGAACGTGGCGCCCACGTCCTCGCCGCCAGCGGGCTCGATGACGGTGACCGGGCGGCCGCTGGACGTGTCGAGGGTGACCCGGTCGCCGGTGACCAGCGTGACCGTGCCGGCGATGGCCGGCGGGGCGGTCGGCGCGGGCTCGGCGGCGACCGGCCCGGTCAGCGCCGTCAGCGTCGCCGCGGTCGCGACGGCGGTGATCAGGGCGAAGCGGGGTGACCAGCGCGAGTCCATGCCAGAACACCTACCCGCGAGCCTCCCGGAATGGAACGCGCGCGGGGTGGCGACTTGTCGCCGTGTCTATTTTCAGCCAGGTGTCGATTGCCCGGCGGCCTGTTCGACGCACCGGTATGAACGACACCATGAGCACCGAGCCGACCTCGACCAGCAACCTCGACCGGTACGGCTCCCCGGCACTGCCGTGGAGCCGGGCGCGTGACGTCCTCGCCAGCGACACGCCCACCGCCGACCTCACGTTCTTCGTGGCGACCGTGCGCCCCGACGGCCGGCCGCACTCGGCCGGCGTCGGCGCCGTGTGGGTGGACGACGCGCTGTACTTCACCGGCGGGCCGGGCACGCGCCGCGCACGCAACCTGGCGGCCAACCCGGCGTGCAGTGTGTCGGTGCGCCTGCGTGGCGTCGACCTGGTACTGGAGGGAGAGGCCGTCCGGGTCACCAACCAGCCAACGCTGGAGCGGGTGGCGGCGGTCTACCGCTCTGGCGGCTGGCCGGCGGTCGTGGCCGGCGACGCGCTCACCGCCCCGTTCAGCGCGCCGAGCGCCGGCCCGCCGCCGTGGCAGCTGTACCGCCTGACCCTGCACACCGCGTTCGGCGTGGCGTCAGCCGAACCGCACGGCGCGACCCGCTGGAACTTCGTCCACTCCGGCTAGCGAGTCACGCTCCACTTCGGACTCGTTCGACGACGGCGATGGTGATGTTGTCCCGGCCGGTGGCGTTCATCGCGGCGGCCAACAACGACGTCACCGCACGACGTGGCTCGGTTGCGCTGACCATCAGCGCTTCCAGCGCTTCCAGCGGCACCACGTCGCTCAAACCGTCCGAGCACAGCAGCCACCGGTCCGCGGCGGGCAGCTCCTCGATCCGCACCCGCAGCGGCGCCCGGCCTGCCCGGCCACCGAGGCACTGGGTCAGCCCGCCACCGAACCCTCTATCGTCTGTGGACACCTGAGCGAGATAGCCACCGTGCTCGACGTACACCCGGGAGTCCCCGACCCCGAAGTGCACCCCGCCGTCGTCGGTGAGCAGCACCCCCGCGGCCGTGGTGCCAAGACCGGCGACCAGCGGATCGGCCGCTGTCATGGCCAGCAGCTCCTCGTCCACCCGGTGCAGGGTCGCGGTCAGGCCGGCGCTGTCGGCGGGCGGCGCGGCCGCCAGCGCGTGCACGGTGTGCGCGGCGGCGACCTCGCCCGCCGCGTGGCCGCCCATGCCGTCGGCGATCGCGACCAGCACCGGCGCGGACAGCGGGAGCTCGCAGACCAGCGGCGTGTCCATGCTCAGCCCGCAGATGGTCGCCGCGCCGACCACCAGGGCGTCCTCGTTGTTCTCCCGGACCGCCCCCCGGTGGGTGAGCACGGTGGCGCGCAGCACCTCGGGTGTCATGCCGGCCTGCCCGGTTCGACTCTCGCCACCAGGTCCGACGCCAGGCGCAGCTGGTCGCCGGGGGTCAACGGCACGGTCTGCCCGCCGGGCACCTGCCGGTCGTTGACGAACGTGCCGTTGGCCGAGTACTCGTCGCGCACCCACACACCGCCGTCCGTCGACACGCCGACGCTGGCGTGCCGGCGGGACACATTGTCGTGCGCGGCGAAGTACTCGGCTACCGGAGACTGCTCCGGGTCCCGGCCGAGCAGCACCGATCCCGGGCTGGGGATGTCGATCTCGCGGCCGGGGAACCGCAGGCGGGGCGTGCCGGCCAGGGGTGCGAGACAGTCGACGCACACCAGGTTCGCCGGGTTGGGGACCGCGGCGCCGCAGGTCGGGCAGGTGGGGTCGGCGGTGTCGGTCGTCGCCGGCTTCGGTGCGGCGGCCAGCGGATTGCCGCAGATCGCGCAGTCCGCCGCGCCGGCGTCGTTGCCGTGCCCGCAGACCGAGCAGATCACCCGAGCCATGTCACGTTCTCCGTGTGGACGCCGCGCGCGGCCAGCCCGGCACGCAGCCGGTCGAGGTCGCCGCGGCGGGGGATGCCGATCAGCCGCACGGCCGCGCCCTCCAGGAACACCTGCAGGGCGGGCGAACGGGCCGGGTCGCCGCCGTAGCGGGCCTCGCCGAGCGCGGTCCTGGGGACGATCCGCTGGTTGTCCGAGCCGCGCAGCGCGTTGCCGGTGTTGCGGCGCTCGACATACGGGCCGGCGACCACGGCGTCGCAGTGGGCGAGCGCGGTGGCGTACTCGGCGCGCCCACCCAGCCGCGACCAGGCGTAGCCGGAGAACACGAGCAGGTCGATCGGCCGGTCCCCGCGCCAGGCGGCCAGCGCGGCCAGCAGCTCGCCGAGTGCGGCCGGCTGCTGGAACGGCTCGCCGCCGGAGATGGTGACCCCGTCGAGTGGCTCGGCCAGCCCGTCGAGCCAGCCGACCAGCTCGGCCGGCTCGACCGGGGTGCCGCCGGCCTGGTCCCAGGTGTCCGTGGACGCGCAGCCCGCGCAGCCGATCGTGCAGCCCTGTAACCAGATCCCGGCGCGCACCCCGTGCCCGAGCACGGTGACCGGATGATGCCTGCGGTTGATCCTGAGCGCCGTCATGCCAGGTCCAGGCGGATGTCGGGGCCGAGGCGTTCGATGGTCGCGATGCGCACGGTGGCGCCGTTGGTCAGGTCGCGGTCGAACAGCTCTCTGGACAGCGGGTTGATCAGCAACGACTCCAGCGCGGTGCCGATTCCCCGGCCGCCGTTGCTCAGGTCGGCGGTGCACCATCCGCACAGTTGGTCGCGCGCCGCCGGCGCCAGCTCGACGGTGATGTCCTGCTCGCGCACCACGTTGCGCAGGATGTTGGCCAGCTGCCCGGCGAAGATCTGCTCGGCGGCCTCCCGGGAGATGAAGTCGAAGACCACGATGTTGTCGCCGAATCGGTTGAGCAGCTCGGGACGGGCCAGCGTGGTGGTGAAGTGGTCGGCGATGGCCGCCTTGACCTTCGCCTCGATCACCTCGTAGGCGTCCTGCTGGCCGATGTTGGGCACCCGGGCGTTGGTCTCCGGATCCGTGACGGTCACCCCGAGGTTCGAGGTGAAGATCAGTACACAGCCGGAGAAGTAGGTGGTCGCGCCGCGCCCGTCGGTCAGCCTGCCGTCCTCCAGGATCTGCAGGAACTTGTCGAGGATGCGCGGGTGTGCCTTCTCGATCTCGTCGAACAGGATGACCCGGAACGGTTGCTGGCGCACCGCGTTGGTCAGCTCGCCGCCCACCTCGTAGCCGACATAGCCCGGCGGCGCGCCGATCAGCCGGTCCCCGGAGTGCTCGGCGGAGAACTCGCTCATGTCGAAGCGAAGGAAGGCGTTCTCGTTGCCGAACACCAGCGCGGCCACCGCCTTCGCCAGCTCGGTCTTGCCGACCCCGGTCGGCCCGGCGAAGAACAGCACGCCGCGCGGCCGGTTCGATGACACCCTGGCCTGCGCCCCGGACAGGCCCAGCGCGGCCCGTTTGAGGATGTCCAGGGTCTTGGTGACCGCGTGCGGCTGGCCGATCACCTTCGCCGGCACCGCGCGCTCGCCGTCGACGATCCGCTTGCGCAGGAAGCTCTGCCGCCACGGGTCGTCGAGCACGCCGAGCTTGTAGACCCGGACCGCGTAGGGCAGGCCGGCCAGGGTGAGCTCCCGGTCGCGGGCAAGCCAGGTCACCCCGGTCATGTCCCGCAGCGTCAACCCCTCTGCCTGCTCGGCGAACTCGTGGCAGTGCTTGTCCGCGTCGGGATCGGTTTCCCCGCCGGGCAACGACCGGGCGAGCAGCCGGGCGGTGTCCTCGCGGTCGCGCAGGTCCGGCCGGGGCAGCCCGATCACCCGGAACCGCTCGTTGTCCGCGGTGAACCAGACCGGCAGGTCGAGCTCGCGTTCGACCAGCCAGAAAATGGGGTTGTACAACGGGTTCGGCCGGCGTTCGGTGCCCGCGCCGGGCAGCGCGGTCCTGGACAGCTTGGCGCAGAACAGGAAGAAGTCGCGCTCGGTCGCGTCCAGCCGGGCCACGTCGACCGACAGTCGGGAGGCGTAGTCGATCAGGCAGGCCGCACGGCCGGTCTCGGTGTTGGTGACCGAGGTCAGGTACTGCCGCAACCGGTCCAGCGACGGGGGTTTCGCCCTGGCGACGTCCTCGCCGAGCACCTGTTTCGCGGCGTCCGCGGCCCGCCTGCCGGCCTCGTCCTCGGTCGCCGGGTAGATCGCGAGCCCGTCGACCTGGTCGTAGGTCAACAGGAACTGGTAGCCGCTGCGCTCGAGCACGTGCCACAGCAGGTGCCGCAGCGGCATGAGCTGGGGCCGCTGCGGCGCGCGGCGGGGGAACACGTCCCAGATGTTGCCGTGCAACACATACTGGGAGTGCACGGCCAGCGTGGAGTCGATCTCCCTGGCGAAGGCCGGCAGTTCCGGTGCACTGTCCATTTACGACAGCTCCCTGGTCTCCGGCCGGTCGGCGGTGGCCGGCCGGTGCGCGCGGGTGGCGACCGGCAGCAGTCGCTCGCCGGGTTCGGCCAGCTCGGTGCGGTCCATCCGCAGGCCGTGATCGTCCATTATGGACTGGAGAGTTTCCTTGTCCGCGCACCACTGTTGCTCGTGTTCGTAGTCCTCGCGGCGGGCGTTGGTGCCCGCGCTCGCGGTCCGCCGGATGACCGCGTCCCGGACCTGGTCGCCGTCGAGCACCAACTGGACCGCGTGTTCGGGCCAGTCGGGCCGGACCAGCCGGACCCGTTGCACGGTCGTGGAGTAGTCGGTGTCGAGCTGGTAGCCGAGCGCGTCGAGCGAGTCGGTCATGGCGGCCAGCACGTACTGCTGTTCCAACTCCTCCCGGACCACGGCGGCGGCCCGTGCTGACCTGGTCCGCAGCGGCTCGTCGAACGCCCGCCGCGCGGCGAGGACGTCGGCAAGGTCGGTGCGTAGCCGGGTGCGTTCGGCGTCGGCCGGCTCGGCCGGGATGGCGGCGAGCATGGTAGCCGCGGTGATCGCGTCCTCCTGGCGGACCCTGGCGCGCTGGTTGGCCCGCTGCACGCTCAGCCGCAGCTGGTCGAGCAGCGTGTGCTGGTCGACATCCGGCCGGGGCACGGTGACCTGGGACGCGGCCGCGAGCACCTCGGCCCGGTCGGCGGCGGTCACGGTGGGGGACAGCCGGCCGAGCACGCGCGCGATGTCCTCGTCGACCCCCGGCGCGCGCACCGCGCTCGCCTTGGCGGCGAGGGCCTGGTGGTACTGGTCGAACGCCTCGGCTGCGGTGACCGGCCGGTCCAGGTCGACCGTGTGCCGCAGTACCGACACCGTCGCGGCCGCCGCGCGGGCGGCGAGTTCCTGCTCGAGCGCGGTGATCGTCGCGCTCGTGGTCGCGCACCACGCGGTCAGCTCGGCCGGCGACTGGGCGCACGGGTCGAGCGTGGCCGGCAGCCGGGCGGCCAGTTCCGGCGCGTGCCGGGCGAGCACGTCGAGCCGGGCGTTGACGTCGATCACCTGACGTGCGGCCGTTTCCCAGGCCAGCTGCGCGGCGTTGTCCGCTGCCCACTGTGCCGCCCGGAGCTCCGCCTGGTCGCCGACCTTGCTCAACCCGGCGCCGAGCGCCCCGACGGACCGGACCGCGACCAGCGCGCCGACCCGCACTCCCTTGGCCGCCAACCACGCGGCGCCGCCGACCACGACCGCGCCGCCGACCACCGCGCCGACCGCGACCTGCCCGATGCCCATACTGCTCATCGCATTCCCCTGTTCATCGCCCCAGCTCCCGCTGTCGTCTCTGTTGGTGGCCGGCCGACCATTTCCGGTGCCGGCGCACTCCCCACCCGATGTGCGCCGCGCCCGCCAGCACGGCGGCCAACGGCGCGAGCCAGCCGAGGAACGCGACCAGCAGCACCACCACGACGATGCCGATGGTCGCCCGGCGCGGGCTGGCCCGCATCCGCCCGCCGAGCCTGCCGGCCGTGACGAGCATGTTCTGCCACAACGAGTACGTCGGGTGGTAGTCGGCGGCCATGGTCGAGGCAAGGACCAACTCCACTGCCCAGTGCGTGCTCGCGGCCAGGAGCAGGATCCCGAGCGCGTCTGGCGGCGCGGCGGTCGCGACCAGCAGCCACAGCACGCTCAGCACCGCCGGACCGGCGACCGCGCGGCCCAACGCGCGCGGCCTGCCGGCCAGCCGGGCGCGTTCGTGGTCGGCCCAGGCCTGTTCGCGGGCCTGGCCTGCCTGGTCGGCCACCTGCCTGGCGCGCACGGCGGCCGCCGCCTCCGCCTGCGCGATCCCGACCGCGTACAGACCGGCGTAGGCGCGCACCTGGTTGGTGCCGACCCAGCGGCGGACGTCGTCGAACCAGCCGACCGGTTGGGCCAGCGCGGCGGCCTGGTCGGTGAACTGCCGCAGCCAGTCCTGGCCGCACTGTCCGCCCGCGGCCAGCTCCAGCATCGCCGCGCGCGCGGTCGGGCGCTGTTTCTTGGGGAAGGCGGTGGCGAGTTGGCGGTGTTTGCGCAACGTCGCGACCGCGGTGTTCAGCTCGCCCAGCCTCGCCGCCCAGTCCGTGGCCACCACACCGAGTTCGCCCGCGCCGGCGAACCGCGCGAGTACGGCGAGCGTGCCGTCGTGCAGTTGCGTGACGATCTCGCGGGCACGGGTGGTCTCCGGTGTCTGATCGTCGCGCTGGGCGTCTCTGGCCAGCGCGCGCAGCTTCGGCCGGTCCACATGCGCCTGCCGGTAGACCGGCGGCAGCGTCGGGTTGAGCCCGGCCAACAGCGTGAGCAACTTGACGTCGGGGACCTCCTTGCCGCGCTCCAGCCGGTCGAGCAGGTCCAGCCGCGCCTCGACCACGCCGTGATCGTTGCGGTCCGGGTCGTTGAACTGGTCGAGCCACGCGGTGAACGCCCGCCACGACGGTCCATGTGCGACACCGAAGCGTCGGGCGGCGAGTCGCCAGTCGCGCGCCATCGCCTCGGTGAGCGTGGCGATGTCCCGAAACCGCCGGTTGGCGAACTCGAACTCGCTCACCTCGACCGGCGCCCGCCGGTCCGGCACCGCCGGGTTGGCGCCGCCAAGCCAGTCGCGCACCTGGACCTCGGTCCACCGCAGGGTTTCGTCGGCGACCAGCAGGCCGGCGCACAACCGGTGGAGCCGCGCGTCGGTGACCGCGTCGACCGGCACCGGCCTGGTGGTCACCGTCTTCTGCACCATGAGCACGTCCAGGCCGGCGAACGGTTGCTGGCCGGTGGCCAGTTCCAGCGCCATCATGCCCAGCGCCCACCAGTCCAGCGCGGGTGAGACATGACCCGACCAGGACTCCGGGGCGGCGTAGACCGGGGTCTGGCCGACGGTGGTGAAATGCGCGGTGCCGGTGAGTTTCCGGCTGAGCCCGAAGTCCGACAGCACCAGGTCGAGGTTCGGCTCGGCGGTGCGGACGAGCACGTTTTCCGGCTTGAGATCGCGGTGGATGATCCCGCGCCCGTGCAGCGCGCACAGACCGTCGGTCAGCTGGCGCACGATTTCGGTGACCTTCGCCGCGGCGAAGACCCGGCTACCGGCGCCGGTTTCCCGCAGCGTCCCGGCCGGGACATGTTTCATCAATTCGAATGCCCGGCCGTCGGTCAACGTTCCGGTTTCCCAGACCTCGACGATGTGCTTCGATCTCAATGTCGGCAGCTGTGCGGACACGGTAGGGTCGGGGGCGATATGGGGGAAGTAAACTTTCAGTACGCGTGGTTGGTCGGTGGCGTGCGGCAGGAACAGTTGCGCCTCGCCGCTGGTTTTCCACAGCGTCGCGTCGCGCACCTCGGATCGCAGGTGTTGGGGAAACAGTTCCGGGGCGAGTAGCGAATGATACGTCGTGTCGACCGAATCCTCGCCGGACTCCCGCCTGGTCGCCGGCGTGCCCCCAGCAGGGGACTCGCGCCGGGTCGTGCCAGCGGTTCGGCTGTTCTCCCGGCGTGTCCGGTTGGGTTCGGTCATGTTTTCCTCCCCTCGACAGGGGCGCGGCGGTGGTCGTCCCCGGTGGTACCTGACGGACAGTACCGCCGTTGTTACGACGCGATGGAGCGAAACTCGGTTCTCGTCCGTCAGAGAAAAGGTGGTCGTCCGACCAGCTACCTGGAGGAATCATGACGCGCCCGGTCTCCGTTACCACCGCGGTCGAGCAGGCGTGGTTCCGGCTCGGCGTGGACGGGACTATTACCACGGTGGCGTCCTCATTCGGCGACGAGCACGCCGAACGCGGCTGGCTGGATCTTGTCGGCCCGCACATCGGCTTTCCCGGTGACTTTCCGCCGGCCGCCGGCCCGGCCGTGAGCTATCTGGTCTTTCCGGCGGGATTCGCGGCCGTGCTGTATCGCGTCCGCGAGTCGACCGGCGCGACCGTCGCCCACGGGTTGCTCGGCCGGGCCGACGAGCTGACCGCACCCGTCGCTCTGTCTACTGTGGACTGGTCGGGCTGGCTGGCCATGCCGGCGAGCACCCGGCTTACCCGGCTGCGGGTGGACGACGTCGGGGCGCCGAGCACCACCGGTCGCCTGCGGCAGCGCGCGATCGTCCAGGGCAACCAGCTCGCCAGGGTGCTGGCCTGGCTGTTGCAGGCGCCGGCCGCGTCGATCGGCATCCTCGGCTGCGCCGAGCAGGACCGGCCAGCGCTGGTCCTGGCGCTCGCCCAGCTCGCCGCGCCGCTGCTGCCCGCTCGCACCTGGACCTTCGCCACCCAGCCGGACGCGGCCACCGACGGCACGACGCCCGAGATCGCGTTCTTCGCCGACGCGCCCGCTGACGCCGCCGGCCGGTTGCTCATCGACACCCGCCGCGGCCAGGGGGCCAGCCCGCAGAACGAGTACCGGGCCAACGCGCTGGTCTACCGGTACGAGTACGGCGTCGACCCGCCCAACGCCGCCGCCGCACCCGCCCAGCTCTCCGTGCCGCCACCCGTGCCGGAGCCGCTCCAGCCGCTGCCGGTGCCGCAGGCCGTGGCGTCGACCGCCGTGGTCCCGCCGTGGCGGGCGACCGCGCTGGCGCGCGACCTGGCCGGCGCCACCAGCGCCACCGAGGTGAACGGCGCGCTGGTCGAGCTGGAGTACGCGGTCTCCAGGATCGACGACCGGGACACCGTGCGGCGCGCGCTGGCCAACGAGGGCTGGGCCGAGCGCGCCATCCGCCGGCACGTCCCGTTCGCCCAGCGGGAGGCGGTGTACGTGCGGGCGGCCACCATCGCGTTCTGCGCGACCGGTCCCGGCCGGGTGACGCCGGGCGCCCGGGAGGACGCCAGGCGACTGGTCACCGACGCCCGGTCGGCCGACCTGGTCCGGGCCGTCGCCCTGGTCAGCCAGGAGACCGGGGTGTCGGCCCTGCTCGCCGAGCGCTGGCTGCGCGAACACGAGCCGGTCGCGCCGGACCCGCTGGCCGGACTCGGGCCGATCGCCCGGTTCTGGCGGCGGGCCGGCCTGCCGGTCACCCCGATGATCGCGCGGGTGACGGTGGTCCTGGTCATCCTGGCGGTGGGGATCGTGCTTGGCTGGTGGGCCGCCGGTGAGTTGCGGTGACCACGCCCACCCTCACCGTCGGCCAGCTCGGCGGGCTCGGGGACGAGCTCGGTGCCGGCGGCCAGGCCAGAGTGTTCGAGCTACCGGCACTCCAGCTGTCGGACGTGCCGGGTTCGTTGGTGTACAAGCAGTATCGGCCGGGCAGAGCCCCGGGCAACGGCATGGGCCGGATCATCGACCTGCGGACCCGGCTGCGCGCCGACCCGGCCGCACTGGCCACATTGGACAACGCGACCGCGTGGCCGGTGCGCCAGGTGGTCGACGAGGACGACGCGCTGCTCGGCGTGGTGTTGCGCCGCATCCCCGACGAGTTCCTGCACGATCTGCGGTTGCCCAGCGGGAAGATCGCCCGCAACCGGCCGAGGGAGGTCCAGTTCCTGTTCATCCCACCGGATCGCGCGTTGCAGGGGCGGCTGCCGACCCCGACGCCGACCGAGCGGCTGACCATCTGCCGCGACTTCGCCGCCACGCTCGCCTTCCTGCACAACACCCTCAACGTGGTGTTCGGCGACATCAACGCGCGCAACGCGGTGTTCCGGCTGGTCGCCGAGCCGACGGTGATGTTCGTCGACTGCGACGCGGTCCGGGTGGTCAGCGAGATCGCCGCCAGCCCACAGCTCAACGCCCCGGACTGGGACCCGCCGCGGGACGCGGACGTGCTGAGCAAGGCCAGCGACCTGTACAAGCTCGGGCTGTTCGTACTGCGCTGTCTCACTCCCGGCGAGGGCTGCTCGATCAACCGTGACCCGAACGGGGCGCGTGGCGTGCTGGACATCGCCGGCCTCGATCTGTTGGCTGCGGCGGTGGGCGGTGTGGCGCAGAACCGGCCGTCGGCCGAGGAATGGCACCGCTACCTGCGCCGCGCGCTCGGCGAATCCCTTGCCCCGCCACAGCTTGAGCAGCTCGAGCTGGACCGGACGATCGTGGCCGCCGGCGAGCCGCTCACGGTGCGCTGGTCGGCGACCGAGGCGGACACGGTGACCGTGTCCGGCGTCGGCATCCAGGACGTGTCGACCTCGGGCGCCGCCGGATCGGGCACGCTGACCGTCCATCCGGCACGGACGGGCCGGCTCGTGGTCACCGTGGTGAACAACCTCGGCGTCGATCGCCGGGAGACCGGGCCGGTCGCGGTGTACGACGTGCCGTCCTTCGCCGACTTCCCGGTGCCCATGCCGACCCTGCCGATGCCCAACCTGCTCGCGCTCGACCTGCCAGACGTCGGCCGGTCGCTGCCGTCGTTCCCGACCAGCCAGCCGGTCGCGGTGCCGCCGATGGCCAGCGTCGTGGACGTGATGGCCGACCCCACCGTGATCGTCCCGCCGGAACCGGTACGGCTGGCCGGACCACCACCCGCCTTCGGCACCGGACGTTCGGCCGCCCCGATCGACCTGACCCAACACTTCTTCGCACAACCGGCGACCGATCCTGAGGGGGACTCGTGAGCCTTTACTCGTGGTTTGCCACACCGCACCGGCTTGCGCGGATGGCGGGCGCCAATGCCGAGGTCCTCGCCAAGGCGCGCACGGACCGGGCCAAGTACACCGCGATGGGTGCCGTGCTGCTCACCACCGCCGGGGTGGCCGGCGTGTCCGCGGCGTTCGCGTTGCACAGCGCGGTGGGTCTGTCGCCGGTCGTCGCGGTGGTGGCGGGCGTGCTGTGGGCGTTCGCGATCTTCAACCTGGACCGGATGCTGATCGTCAGCATCACCAGGCAGTCCGGTTGGGCGCGCAACATACTCGCCGCGGTGCCCCGGTTGTTGCTCGCCGTCGTCATCGGCACCGTGGTCTCGGTTCCGTTGGTGCTGCGCATCTTCGAGCCGGAGATCCGCAACGAGATGCAGCTCATGCACTCGGAGAACCTGACCGAGGCACAGAAGAAGCTCGACGAGCAGTTCGCCGACATCCCGGTGATGCAGGCCAGGGTGACCGAACTGCAGGCGGTCGCCTCCGGCGAGAGCCAGCCGAGCGTGAGCAACGACCAGGACGTCAAAGCCGCCCAGGAGCGGGTCAACGCCGCGCAGGCCGCCTACGACAAGGCCGACGCCAACGCCCAGTGCGAGCTGAACGGCACCTGTGGCACCGGCGAGCAGGGCGTCGGCACCGCCTACCGGGAGGCCGAGGCGAAGGCCGACGCCGCGAAGGCCACATTGGACGCCGAGACCGCCAAGCTCAACGACGCCACCGCCGCGGCGCAGCGGAAGATCTCCGGCAGTGTCGCGAGCAACCGCGCGAAGGCCAGGCAGGACCTGGAGACCCTGGTTCCCCGGCTGGAGGAGCGCAGCGCGGACCGGGACGAGGCCCAGCGGCGGCTGGACTCCGGCGAGATCGAGAGCGAGGGCATGCTCGCGCAGTTGGAGGCGCTGGACCGGCTGACCGACGGGCACCCGAACATGCAGGCCGCGAACTACGCGCTGGCCGCGCTGTTCCTGCTCATCGAGGTGCTGCCGGTGGTGGGCAAGCTGCTGATGATGATCGGCAAGCCGACGCTCTACGAGCGCGTGCTCGACGACGACGAGAACGCGATCGAGAAGATGGCGAGCAGGACGAACAAGACCGCGCTGGACAACGCGCAGGACCTGCGCAACCAGCAACTCAAGCGCGGCAAGGACGCCAACGCGCTGCTCGCCGACCAACAGTTCGCGATCGCGGAGAAGGCCATCGAGACCTGGGGCCGGATCGCGAAGAGCCGCAGCGACGCCGAGTTGGCGCGCTGGTACGCCAAACACGCCGGTGAACCGGAACAAGCACAGGCACCGCAGGCGCAACCGCCGGTGCCGAGCTCGATCACCGTGCCGCTGATGGTCCCCGGTCAGAGCTACCAGGAGTTCAGGGACTCGTTCGGGCCGCCGGACAACGGTCACCACCCCAACAGTTAGGAGAAAGCACACCGATGGATGCCACCGGCGCCAAACTGCTGCCGTTCTACGTGGTCGTCGATGTCTCGTACTCGATGTCCGGAAAGAAGCTCGCGTCGGCGAACCAGATCCTGCCCCGGGTCCGGGACGCGCTCGCGGAGAACCCCATCCTGTCCGACAAGGTCCGCATTGGACTGATCGACTTCTCCAGCGACGCGCAGGTGCGGCTGCCGCTGTGTGACCTGCTAGACCCAGGCCTGACGCTGCCCAGGCTCAGCGTGCGTGACGGCACCTCCTACGTCGCCGCGTTCTCCCTGCTGCACACCGAGATCGCGACGAACATCAAGCAGCTCAAGGCGGACGGCTTCCAGGTACACCGGCCGGCGGTGTTCTTCCTGTCCGACGGCGAGCCGAACGAGACCGACCCGGAGTGGCAGGCCGCGTTCGCCACGCTGACCGGCGTTGCCGCCTACCCCAACGTCATCCCGTTCGGTGTGGACAAGGCCGACGGCGCCACGCTCGCCCGCCTGGTGCACCCGTCGACCGGGGCCAAGCAGATGCGGATGTACCTGATGGAGAACGGGCAGGATCCGGCGCAGGCGATCAACACCATGGCCGAGATCATGGTGTCCAGCGTGATCAGCTCCGGGCGCAGCATCTCGCAGGGCGAGACCGGAATCCTGTTCCCGGACAAGGACGATCTCGGTCAGGGCGTGACCGCGCACACCGCATCGGACTGGGTGTGACCGCGCAGCGGCCGGCTCTCGGCACAGCCGGTGACCAGGACTGGCGCGGGGAGTTCCGGTTCACCCCTTACCAGGTCGGCGATCCGGGGCGGGCGGCCAACGCGCCGGCCTACCCCGACACGGAGTTCTGGGACTGCCCGGACACCGTGCTCGACGGTTTCCTGCTCCGCGGCGACGGTGCCACGCCGCCGATGGTGTTGCGCGCGGCCAGTGTGCGCGGCCGGGCGCACCGGTTCTACGGCAAGGTGCGCCAGGACGCCTACGCGTTCCGCGCCGACAGGCGCTACGCCGTCCTGGCGATCGCCGACGGGATCGGCAACGCGCCGCTGTCCCACTTCGCCGCGCTCGTGGCCACCAGGCACGGCTGTTACGAGATCCTCAAACAGTTGGCGACCACGCCGCCCTCGGCCCTCAACTGGACGTGGGTGTTGCGGGTGCTGGCCGCCAAGGTGGTCACCGAGGGACGCCGTCAGTTGGCGACTCCGGACCTGACCGAGCACGACGTGGCCGCCCAGTTGGCCGCGACGGTGCTGTTCGCGGTGGTCGGGCTGGAGCCGGTAGACGGCTGCCATCCGGTGCACCTGCTCGCCTACGGCGACTCGTCGGCCTGGATCCTGCGCGGCGGCCAGCACTGGGAGCCGCAGCAGGCGGTCAAGAACGACGGCGTGGACATCGCGTCCTCGGCCACCGTCGCGTTGCCCAACCTGCCACCGCACCCGCCGGTGCCGGTGCACACCACGATCGCCCCGGCGGACATGCTGCTGCTGGTCAGCGACGGCATCGGCGACCCACTGGGCAACGGCACCGGCACGGTCGGCGCGTTCCTCGCGCAGCACTGGCGGCGTCCGCCCGAGCCGTTGGCATTCGCCGCGCAGGTCGACTTCGCCAGGAAGTCGCACGACGACGACCGCACCGCGGTGGCCATCTGGCCGGGCGTGGGGTGAGCTCACCGGTCGGCGGTGGCCTGGCCGAGCTGTTCGGTCAGCGCCGCCGCCCGGCGCGCGACCAGCTCGGCCAGCGCCCTCGGCGGCGCGCCGTCGGCCAGGCGGGCGGCGGTGGCCGCCACCAGCTCGTCGTGCACGAGCAGCAGCAGGCAGTGCCTGGTGACCGGGTCGAGCGGCACCGGGGTCACCGCGTCGCCCCGAGCAGCCCGTGCCGCTGGGCGTGGATGACGGTCATCAGCCGGTCGGACGTGCCGAGCCTGCGGTAGAGCAGCTCCAGGTGTTTGCCGACCGTGCGGGGCGACAGGCGCAGCCTGCGGGCGATGGCCACCACGGTCAACCCGTCGCCGAGCAGTTCGAGGATCTGCTGCTGGCGTGGGGTCAGCGCCGGGCCGCTCGGCGGCCTCGGTTGCGCCAGTGCCTCGATCAGCAGCCGGTCCCTGGTCGGCTCGTCGAGGCCGAGCGCGGTGAACGCCAGCGCGCACAACAGCACCGGGTCGCCGTCGGAGAAGGCCACCAGCCGGTCGACGGCACCGGCGGTGTCGGCGGCCCGTAGCCGCCTGCGCACGTCGGCGACCGTGGCGACGGGCGTTGACGGACCGGACATGACAACTCCCTTAGTTCGGCGTGTTACCCCGCCTTGGGCGGCGGTTCGGCCTAATGACTTCGCCCTAGATTCGCGGTCGATCGCTCGTTTGCCGGAATTGCGTGCATAGCATGGCGAAATGTCCACCGTTCGAGAACTCGCCGGTAATGGCTCGTTGGCCGACGTTGTAGCGGCCGCGACCGAAAATGACCGGCGACAGTTGCGGATCGAGGCCTACGAACTGCTGCACCAGCTGGTATTCGACCAGATAACCAGAAAGGTGGAGACCAGGCGCGGACACCTGCGATGCGCGGTTTCGGTGTATCTGCTCGCCGACGACTGTCTTGACCATTTCCACGACGACATGGAGGCCGTGCTCGATGACCTGTTCGCACACGCGCGCACGCCGATTCA
Source organism: Actinophytocola sediminis (assembly GCF_054779715.1). NCBI lineage: Bacteria > Bacillati > Actinomycetota > Actinomycetes > Pseudonocardiales > Pseudonocardiaceae > Actinophytocola > Actinophytocola sediminis. The sequence goes on from NZ_BAAGXS010000004.1 coordinate 29,249, forward strand.
CAATCTGGAGGGCTGGGTGCGGAAACGGTTGCTGGCGGCCACCGTCAATGCCTACCGCCGCCGGCGTGGCGAACGCGGAGCCCAGCAGCGCCCTCGGCTTCCCGGTTGGCTCGCCGACCGGCTCGGCGCCGACACCCGGCTGCGGGAACTGGCCGTGTCGATGCTGGAATTCGTCGGGGTCGAGCGGGCCGCCGGCCTGGAGATCTGGCCGATCGACGCGTGGGCCGCGCGGCGCGCCGCCGACGACAGTGACTACGACACCGCCCGGCGAGCCGTGTTGCGCGACATCGCCACCGTGCTCACCGCGATGCGCGCCCGGCCGAAGTGGTATGCCGACTATGTCGAGCGACCGCTCGGTCGTAAGCGGATTCCGCTGATGCCCGCGCCGCGCACCGAATCGCCGCCGCCCATCGCGACCGAGGAGACCGAACAGACCAGGCTGGTCGAGTTGGCCGCACTCGCGATCGCGGCCATCGAGGCCCGGCTCGGCCGGGGCGAGGAGCCGAAGGTCGTGCTCGTCGAGGTGCTGACCACGGTGTTCGGCGCGGATCCGGTGGTGGCCGAACTGGACCGCCCGGCCGGCTTCTCGGCCACCGCGGACGAGGTCGTCGGCGCGTTGCTCACCGACTCCTCGTCGATCGACCGGCTGGTGGCCGAGGTGCTGGACATCCTGGCGCGGCCGGGTGGCTGAGCCGGGCCGGCGGTGTTTTCGTCGTGTTCGGATCATGCTCGCCGCTTTCGTGGACGTGGCCCCCGCCATCACCTCTCTGACGGACAGCGACACCCGGTACGGAAAACGCCGTTCCGCCTCCGGTCGGCATCGATCCGTCAGAGAATGAATGTCAGCACGGAATCGCGTGAGGGAGGAAACGTGGTCGGCACATCGGCAGCGGACACCGTGGCGCGTTGTCAGGCGTTGATCGTGCACGCGCTGACCGCCGATCGCGGAGAACGCGTGGTCGCGGAGTTCGTCACCGAGATTTCCCGGTTGCCGGCCGACCATCCGGCGCGCGGCGGACTCGCCGCCGGACTGATCATGGTGCTCGAACTCAACGAGACCGACCTGGCCCTCGACTATCTGCGTGAGCTGGCGAACCTGCTGGCGATCGCGGACTCCGATCCGCCGTCGACCCCGCACTGGCCGAAAACACGGATGACCGCGCACACCAAGGCCATGCTCTATGCCGGAGCCACCGGCCAGCAGAACGATCCGGACGTGCTGAAGAAGCAGCTCGCCAGCCTGCTGGAGACCGTCGGCGCGCACCCCGAGGCGGCGAAGTTCAGCGTGTTCGGCGACCTGATGAGCGATTTCCTGCACGCCGTGGACGAGGGCAACCTCAGCGAGCTGGACCGGGTGTCGGCCGCGCTGCCCGCCATGATCGACGAGAGGTTCGGCAACGATCCGCGGGTGAGCGGGATCAGGGCGCAACTGGTCGAGATGGGCCGGTTCGCCGCCGCCAACCGGCGCAACGACCTGGACACCATGCGGGACTCGGTCACCCGGCTCACCGAGGCGACCAGGGACCTGCCGGAGGGCAACATCCTGCGCTCGACCGTCGACGACTTCGCCAAGCAGACCGCCAACCTGTGGCAGGTCTTCGCCGAGGACGGTGTGCGGCTGACCGAGGACCAGCTGGCGGCGGCGGCCGAGGCGGCGCGGAGCCAGGACGCCCCGGCCGCCCAACGGGTCCTGGATTACCTCAGCCTCGGCGGCGCCTACATCGGCGACGGCATCGGCGTCGACCCGGACCGCATCGCGCAGGGGATCGCCAGCCATCGCGCCGCCTTGGCCCTGACCGAGCCGGGAGACGCGCACCGCTCGTTCTGTGAGTACTCCGTCGCGCTCGGGCTGTACCTGTGGTCGGAGGCCGCCGGCTCGTCCGACGGGCTGGACGAGGCGGTGTCGCTGTTGGAAAGCGCCCGCGACGGGCTCGGCGGTCCGCACCATCCACAGTGGACCGAGGTGACCGACCTGCTGGCCAACGTCCGGCAGCGCACCGGACAGGCACGCGCGGCCGGGGAGCTGGGGCTGCTCGCGCAGCGCGGCTACGTCTGGCGGGTGCTGCGCGAGTCGAACGTCGCCAGCGCGCGCGACGCGGTCCGGGACGCGGCCGGGTCCGCGATCGCCGCCGCCCGCAAGTGTCTTCAGGTCAACAACGTCACCGATGCGGTGCGCGCGTTGGACACCGGCCGCGGGCTGTTGCTGTACGCCGCGACCGAGCTGCCCAAGGTGCCGGCGCGACTGCGCGCCGCCGGCCACGACGACCTGGCCCGGCGATGGGTGGCGGACGGCGGCGCGAGTGCGGAGGTCCGCCGCGCGGCGTTCGCCGTGCTGGCCGAGCAGCCGGATGCGAACCTGCTGGCGGATCCGCCGAGCCTGACCGAGATCCAGACCGCGCTCGCCGCGGTGGCCGCGGATGCCTTGGTGTACCTGGTGCCGGCCGAGGAGACGCAGGCGGGGCTGGCGGTGATCGCCCCGGTGGACGGGCCGCCGGCCTGGCTGCCGTTGGTGAACCTCGACGTGCGGGTCGAGGTCGAGCGCTACCTCACCGCGCTGGTCGCCAGCTCCCGTGACCTGGCCGCCCAGTACGACGACGCCCCGCTGACCGACAGCCTGGCCGAACTGTGCGACTGGGCGTGGCGGGCGGCGATCGGCCCGTTGCTTGAGCGGTACTTCGACATCGGGGAACGGCGCCGGGAGCCGAGGATCGTGCTGGTGCCGATGGGCGACCTGGCCCGCATCCCGTGGCAGGCCGCGCGGCGCGCGGACGGCACCTACGCGACCGAACTGGCCGAGTTCTCCTACGCGGTCTCGGCCAGGATGCTGTGCGCCAACGCGGCACAGAGCGCGGTGGCGCCGACGGCGACCGGCCTGATCGTCGCCGACCCGGACACCGCGGCGGAGGGCAGCGAGCTGGTCGAGGCCCGCACCGAGGCACACGCCCTGCGCCGCGGTCCGTACCAGGGCGCGCGCTACATCGGGCGCCGGCCCAACGGGAGCACCAGCCCGTCCGGCGCCGGCACCGCCACGCAGGTCCGGCAGTGGCTCACCGACCTCGGCCCGGCCGCCGGCGGCATGCTGCACCTGGCCTGCCACGGGTGCTACGAGGTCGAGCCGACCGGCACCCGCGCCTACCTGTTGTTGGCGCCGGAGCAGGAGAGCGCGCGGGCGAGCAGGCTGACCGCGGAGGAGATCGTGGTGCTGCTCGCGGACGCGGCGGAGCGGCGGATCGGGTTGGTCGTGCTGGCTGCCTGCCATTCCGCGCGATCGGTGCACGGCTACGACGAGGCCTACAGCCTTGGCACGGCGTTCCTGGCCGGCCGCGTCCGCTCGGTGCTCTCGACCCAGTGGAGCGTCCCGGACGAGGAGACCTCCGCGTTGATGTACATGTTCCACCACTACCGCGTCGCCGACCGGCTGCCGGCCAGGCAGGCGCTGCGCCAGGCACAGCGGTGGCTGCTGGACAAGCACCGGCAGCCGCCCGCCGGCATGCCGGCGCGCCTGATTTCCTCGGTGCCGGAACGGGAGCAGGCGGCGGTGCTCGCCTGGGCCGGGTTCGTCCACTATGGACAATAAGATCGGTTTCGCTGACCGCACAAGGGAGTGACCACGGTGGTCGACATCGAGAAGCTGCGCGCGGAGCTGACCGGGCTGACCGGTGGGAGCAGACTCGGTCCGCTCGTCCGGCTCGGCCAGGCGTTGATGGACCGGTACTGGCGGGGTGGCATCGGCCGCGCCGAGGGGTTGCCCGACCTGAACGCGGCGATCGAGGTGATGGAGGAGGCCTACGGCTACGCGCGGGAGGGCGACGCCTACCGGGGCACCATCGCCGCGTATGCCGGCTGGTTCCGGTGTGGACGGTACGCCGCGCACGGCGAGTCGGCGGACGACCGGGAGGTCGGCCTGCGCATGCTGGAGGTGGCGCTGGCCACCCCCACCGTGCCCCCGATGCTGCGCACGATGAGCCTGGTCTGGGCCGGCCAGCTGTACTTCGGCAGAGTCGCGGGCTACCTGCAGTCGCCGGGCGCGATGATGAACCTGATGTCCGGCCAGGTGCCGCCCGACGCCGTCGGGCACGCCGACCGGGCCGCCGAATGCCTGCGCGAGGCGGTCGAGTCCGGGTCGGCCAGTGCCGAGCTCGTCGAGGGCGTCGAGAGCATGCTCGCGGTGGTCGAACTCCTGCGGACCATGTTGCGCGGCCGGGGAGCCGGCATGGACCTGCGGCGACTGACGGATGCCATGACGATGATGCAGAAGTTCCAGGACAGGTTCCGTCCGAGCACCGCGCCGGCCGCCAGTCCGTCCTTTCTCGACTTCGGGGCGCTCCGCGACCTCCTGCGCAGTGACGTCCTGGACCGGCCACCGGTCGTGCTGCGGGAGGAGGCGCCGGCGGTGGTCGACGGCGTGGTCGAGCCCGAAGCCGAGCCCGTCGCGCCGGAGATCCCGCCCGACCGTGCGCGGTTGCGCGCGCTGGTGCTGGCCGCGCTGTTCGGCACGGACGACGCCACCCCGACACCGGCCGAGGTGGCCGCGTTGCTCGCCCCGGACGCGCCCGCGCTCGAGGTGGACACCGTCGACGAGGCGGTCGCGCTGGCCAGAACGGTCGTCGACCTCGACGAGGAACCAGGTGCCACCCATGAGGACTGGTTCGTCCTGGCCGTCGTGCTCGGCCTGCGCCACCGGCTCGACGACGAGGGCGACGACGTCGACCGCGTCGCCGGCATGGCCGGCCTGCGCACCGCGGTGCGCACCCTGCCGCCGGGCCACCCCGCGACCGCCGCGATGCTCAGCACCCTCGGCGCGTTCCTCACCGAGGACCGCCCGTTCGACGACCCGCTCGACGAGGTGGCCGAGGAGTTCGCCGACCGGATCGACGCCGTGCTCGCCGCGGGCACGACCACCGACGCCGGCGAACTGGCCACCCTGCACGCGCTGCGCTGTCTGTGCCGGACGGCCGGCGCGCTGGCCGAGTTCCAACGCGCGCCGGTGCCGGTCGAGTATCCATGGCGGGGCGCGCTGCTGGCCGCCGCCAGGATCACCGAGGTGTAGCGGATCAGCCACCACCCGCGATGATGGAGGGATGGTCGCGGACTTCGTCGGGCGCGTCGCGGAGCTGGCGCGGCTGAACACGCTGCTCGCCGGCGCGCGCGCCGGCAGGCCGGCCACGGTGCTGGTCGACGGCGACGCCGGGCTGGGCAAGACCAGACTGCTGCGCGAGTTCACCGCGCACGCCCGGCGTACCGGGGCCCAGGTCCTCGCCGGCGGCTGTGTCCCGCTCGGCGCGGTGGCCATCCCGTACGGGCCGCTGATCGAGGCGTTGCGCGCGCTCGTGCGCCAGGAGGGCGACCAGCGGGTCCGGGAGCTCGCCGGCCCCGGCTGGCCCGACCTGGCCGGGATGGTCGCGGACCTCGCCGGCGAGCCCGTGGACCGCCCGGACTCCCAGCACCGGGTGTTCGGCGCGGTCTCCCGACTGTTGGCCAGGCTCGGCGCCAGTGCCCCGGTCGTGCTGGTCCTCGAGGATCTACAGTGGACGGATCCATCCACTGTGGACATGGTGGCCTACCTGACCAGAATGCGTGGCACCGAACGGCTGTTGTTGGTTGGCAGCTACCGCGCCGGCCTGCCCGTCGACCATCCGCTGCGCGGTCTGTTGGCCGAGCCGGAGTTCATGCGCGGGAGCGTCCGGCTCAGCCTGCGGCCGCTCAGTGACGCCGAGTCGTGGCGGCTGTTCGCCGGCCTGGTCACCGAGCACGCCCCTCGGGAACGGGTCGCGCGCTACGTCGAGCTGGCCGAGGGCAACCCGTACTTCGCCGAGCAACTCGCGGTCGCCGACGACCCGGCGGCCCGCATCCCGGAGTCCCTCAACGAGATCATGCGGTTGCGGCTCGCCCGGCTCAGCGCGCCCGCGATGCGCCTGGCCAGAGTGGCCGCGGTGGCCGGGCGGCGGGTGAACGACGGGCTGCTGGCCGGTGTGCTCGGCGACGAACAGGAACTCGACGACGCGCTACGGGAATGTCTTGACCGGCGGGTGTTGCTGGTCGACCAGGACCTGGCCGAGACCTACGTCTTCCAACACGCGCTGCTGCGCGAGGCCGCCTACGCCACCGCCTCGCCCCGCGAGCGGCGCAGGCTGCACGCCGCGATGGCCGAGACGATCACCACGACCCCCGGCCTGGACGGCGATCCCCGGTTGCTGCCGGAACTGGCCCACCACTGGTTCGCCGCCGGCCGCGTGCGTGAGGCGCTCGACGCGGCGGTGCGGGCGGGCGTGCTGGCCGGCGCACTGCGCGCGTTCAAGGAGGCCGACACCCAGTACCAGCACGCGCTGACCCTGTGGCCGGAGGTACCCGACGCCGAGGAGGTCGCCGGTGTCCGTCACGTGCACGTGCTGTCCCTGGCGGCCGACGCGGCGCGCTGGGCGGGCAGGCTGACCTCGGCCGTCGACCTTGCCCGACAGGCGATCGGCGCGACCGACACCGACCAGGCTGGGCGAGGTGAGTTGTACGAGCGGCTCGGCAGCTACCTGTGGGAGGCCGGGCAGGTCGCCGAGTCCGCGGCCGCGTACCGCACCGCCGACGAACTGCTCGCCGGCCGCCCGCCGACCACGGTCAGCGTGCGCGTGCGCTCCGCGCTGGCCACCGCCGAGGTCCGCGCCGGCCGGTACACCGAGGCCCTGCGCATCGCCGAACAGGCCGTCGACCAGGCACGGCAACTCGGTGCCGTGGCGGAGGAGGGCCGGGCGCTGAACAGCGTCGGCCTGGCCGCCACCATGCTGGACGCGGTGGCCGACGGCGAGGCGGCGCTGCGCGCGTCGGTGCGCATCGCGACCGAGGCCGGCCATCTCGAGGACATGCTGCGTGCCTACGGCAACCTCGGTGTCTGCCTCGACCACGCCGGCGAGCTCGCGCGCGCGGTGGACGCCATGACCACGGGTCTGGACCAGGCGCGTGCCCTCGGGGTGCCGCACACCAGGCAGGCCGGGGTGTTGGGCAACAACGCCGGGGTCGCGTTGTTCCGCCTCGGCCGGTGGGACGAGGCGACCGAGCGGCTCGGCGACGCGGTGGCCCACCGACCGCTCGGCGAGAGCAGCTACCCCCGGCTGACCATGGCCGAGATCGACGTGGCCAGGGGCAGGTTCGACGCGGCGGCGGCCGCGTTGGACGGTCTGCGCAGCCAGCCCAACACCGACCCGAGGTTCGTCGCCGCGCTGTACTGCTGCCTGGCCGAGCTGGCGACCTGGCGGGACGACCCGGCCGGTGCGCGGGCGGCCGTCGAGCACGGGCTCGCGGCCGTCGCCGGCACCGAGGACACCCGTGCGGTGGTGGCGTTGTGCGCGGTCGGCCTGCGGGTGGCCGACGGCCGGCGCGCGGCGGAGTTGCTCGCCATGGCCACGGTGGAGGAGGACCGGCCGGGGGAGACGACGGCGCTCGTCGCGCAGTGCGCGGCCGAGTACCCCGGGCCGGCCGGCGACGAGCCAGCGGCGCGCTGGCGGGCGGTCGCCGCTGCCTGGCGCGCGCTCGACCGGCCGTATCCGTTGGCCTACGCCGAATGCCGGGCGGCCGAAGCGGCTCTGGTAGTGGGCCGACGGCCGGCGGCTGCGAGCGCGGCCAGGGCGGCGCACGCGATCGCGACCGACCTGGACGCGCAGCCCCTGCTGGCCAGGATCACCCTGCTGGCCAAGCGAAACCGGCTGCGGCTCACCACTACCGAACAGCGCGAGCGACCGCACGGACTGACCATCCAGGAGTTGGCGGTGCTGCGCGCGGCCAGCGGCGGCGCCAGCAACCGGGAGGTCGGCAAACAACTGTCCATCTCGGACAAGACGGTGGGCGTGCACCTGTACAACCTTTTCCGGAAACTGGCGGTGCACTCTCGGGTCGAGGCCATCGACAAGGCACGGCGAAGTGGCCTGCTCGATGACTAGGTTACGTTGTTCGACGTAGTTCACATGACAGTGGCGCGGCGTGCCGATTAGGCTTTGCTGGCGGGTGAACGCGAAGGTGGAGAAAGGTTTTCGATGGCGCGCAGGGCATTGCTGATCGGGTCGCAGACCGGTGGGCTTATCGGTGTGGACAACGACATCGTGGCGTTGTCGAAAGCCCTTGACCGGTGGGAGTTCAGCAGCGTCCGCTGTCAGGCGGAGAACGCGAGCCGGGCGGGGATCATCGACGCCTACGAGCGGCTGATCGCCGAGACCGTGCCCGGCGACGCGGTCGTCGTCCACTACAGCGGACATGGCGGCTACAGTCGTACCCAGGACGGCCGGTCGGCGGTTCAGTTCATCGTGCCGACCGATTACGCGGCGTCGACGCCGGGCGATTTCCGGGGAATCATGGCGGTCGAGTTGTCGGTGCTGCTCGCCAGGCTCACCGAGAAGACGACCAACGTCACCGTGACCCTCGACTGCTGCCATTCCGCGCACCTGTCGCGGGACCAGGACCTGATCGTCAGGGCGATCACCCGCCCGGTGTCCCATCACGTCATCGCCAACCACCTCGACCACCTGCGCCGCCACGAGCCGGGTCTCGATCTGCTGACCCCGCAAGGCAACCGGCACGCCGTTCGGGTCGTCGCGTGCGCGCCGGAGCAGCCGGCCTACGAGCGCGACAACGACGCCGGTGTCCACATGGGACTGTTCACCGACGCGCTGACCGCCGCGTTGACCGAGGCCCGCGACGGCGAGTCGCGGATCTCCTGGGCCTCGGTGATCGACCGGATCAGACAGCGGGTGCTCACCGTCGAGCCGCGACAACGCCCGGAGGCCGAGGGCCCGGCCCAGCGGCTGCTGTTCGACGTCCGTGAGGCCGACCCGGTGGCCACCCTGCCGGTGACCATGACCGCCGACATCGTCCGCATCGGCGGCGCCCCGCTGCTCGGTGTGCGGCCGGGGGACGAGTTCGTCATCATGCCGGGCGACGCACCGGAACCGGTGCCCGCGCGCCGCATCGGCGATGTCGTGGTCACCAAGGTCGACACGACCGCCGCGTGGGGCAGGCTACGGCCGGTGGGGCGGGTGGCGACCATGCCGATCGACGCCCGCGCGCACCTGGTGCGCACCGCGGCCCCCACGCTGCCGGTCGGGTTACCGGACGTCGCCGCGTTGACCAGGGCGGTCGAGGCCGCCCCGCTGGTGCGCGCCGCCGAGCCGGCGGAACGCGGCGAGGTGGCGGTGACCGTCGACGGCGCCGGTGAGCTGGTCGTCGGCGACCGGTTCGGCCCGCTGCGGGCGGCGCGACCGGCCGACGCGGCCGGCATCGACACGGTGGTGCGGGATCTGACCAGACTGGCCAGGGCGCACGCGCTGCGCGGGCTGGCCGAACGGCAGCTCGCCGCGCTCGACTCCCCGATCGCGGTCGAGTTCGGGTTGGTCGACAGTGGACAGCCAAGGCCACTGTCGCCCGCCGGCGCCGTGTTGCATGTGGACCAGCCGATCTATGTGCGCGTGCGCAACGACGGCGCGCAGGTCGTGTACGTGTCGTTGCTGGACATCGGGGTGGCCGCCCGGATCACGCTGCTCAACCCGTCTTCCCCAGGCGGGGAACGGCTCGCGCAGGGGGAGGGCTACGTCTTCGGTGGCAACGACCTGACCGGCGCGTTGCCCGGGGTGTCGTTGAGCTGGCCGGCCGAGCTGCCGGCCGACACCCCCCGGCCGGAGACGATCATGGTGCTGGTGACGTCCGAACCGGTGGACGCCAGGGTGCTCGAACAACAGGGCGTGCGCGGCGGTACCGACTCGTTCCTGGCGCGCTTCCTGACCCAACTGCGTACCGGCGATTCCCGAGACCTGGCGCCGAGCCGGCACCAGTCGACGCGGTTCGCCGTACACACCATCGACTTCGACCTGATGCCCAGTCCACCGGCGACGGCGGAGACCATACCGTTCCAAGTGGACGATCGACCGTCGGCGGCGACCGTGCTCTGGCACCGTGGCCCGGCGACACCGCCCACAGTGACCCTGCGGCTGGACGCGCTCGTCGCGCACCACGGTCGGACGTTCCTCGGCGCCGACCTCCGGCTCGACCTGGTGACGGTCACCGGTGACGACCGCCGGACCACGACGGCCTGCCTCACCGCCGTGGCCGACGGCCAGCGCCGCACCGTGCCGGATCCCGTGGTGTACCACGGCCCGATCGTCGACCGGCTGGACCTCGCGGTCTGGATCTCGGCCGGCGCGCGGACCGGTCATTCACTGGCTGATCCGCTTCCCCCGGCGATCGGCGAAACGGGGGAGTGGCTGCGTTCGGCGTTCCGGGAAACCGTTGGCGTGTACCGGACAACGCTGTTGGCCGGCGAGCAGGGCGGGACCAGTACCGTGCGGGCCCGGGATTTCTCGTTGACCTTCGACATCGCGGTCGAGCCCGCCGTGCTGTCCGTCAGGGAGTAGCAGAAAAGCAGTCGTCGACGAAAGGACCAGCCCATGAGTGAAGTCAACAGTGTCGTCCTGGATGGTGTCGAATTCGGTATCGCGAAAAGCCGGGCCCGTGAGATCGACGCCAAAATCAAGGCGGCGATGGATAGCGGCCTGGTGATCACGCTGCATCTGCTGAACAGCGCCGGCCGCGAGGTCACGGTGCATTTCAACGGCGGCGCCACGTCGACGGCCGCCATCGATTTCGGCGGCGTGCCCAACGAGCCCCGCCCGACCGAGATCTCCGGCTCGGTAGGCGATTAGTCGACGGCCCGCTGGGCCGCGATGAACCGCCGGCCAGGACCGGGGTCGACGCCGAACCGCTCGGCGTAGCGCTCGTGGATCTCCGCCCAGTCCGCGTGTGCGTCCTGTTCGGACAGTTGGTCGCCGGCGAGGTGGGGCTCGAGTCGGGCGAGGTAGGTCTCCCAGCCGGCCGCGGTCTGCGCCGCGAGCGTACGGTCGTCGAAGACGTGGGTGAAGACCAACCGGCAGCCCTCCTCCTCGGCGGCCAGGTCGAAGCTGAAGCGCTCGCCGCCGAAGGTCCACGCCAGCCGGTGCGGTGGGTCGACCTCGGTCACCTGACCGGTGGACCCGTAGGCCTCGATGGTCTCGCCCGGCGCCGGCGTCCATTCGGCGGCGGCGGGAAACCAGGCGGCGAGTTCCGCCGGCGTGCTGATCGCCCGCCACACGCGCTCGACCGAGTGCGCGAGCGTGCGTTCGAAGCGCAGTGCGGGGCGGCCCTCGATCGTTTCCAGTGTGCCGTCAGTCATGGGTTCTCCTTGAGATGTTGTTCGAGGGCGTCGAGGCGTTGGGACCAGAACCGGCGGTAGGGCGCCAGCCACTGGTCGACCTCGACGAGGGGTTCTGGGCGCAGGGTGTAGAGCCGCTGCTTGCCGTCCGCGCGCACGACGACGAGTCCGGCCTCGCGTAACACCTTCAGGTGTTTGGACACGCCGGGCTGGCTGAGGTCGATGCGCTCCACCAACTCGCCGGCCGGTCGTTCGCTGGTGCGCAGCAGATCGAGGATCTGCCGGCGGTGAGGCTCGGCCAGTGCCGCGTACGCGCTCATGCCGATCATATTACTCATTGGAAATATGAACACAAGTAGGACGTTCGTTGACCTAGATGGGACCTAGCGTCGGCCGAGTCAGCAACTCAGCCAGCAAGGGAGCATCCGATGAGTCAGATCGACCGCAATCAGCCGCTCGGTACGCCGACCTGGATCGACCTCGCGGTCGTCGATCCGCGCGCCGCGACCGAGTTCTACGGGGCGGTGTTTGGCTGGGAGTTCGGTGCGTCCGCGAGTGGCCTCGACTGTCTGGTGCGCGGCCTGCCGGTCGCGGGTCTGCGTCCGGTCGCCGACTCGGCGGCCGGTCACGGCTGGACCGTCCACCTCGCCACCGACGACTGTGACGCCACCGCCAAACGGGTCGCCGCCGCCGGTGGCACGGTGGTCGACGAGCCGAGGGAGGTCGGCGACCGCGCGCGCGTGGCCATGGTCGTCGATCCCACCGGTGCGCGGTTCGGGCTGTGGCAGGGGCGCGCGCAGCCGGGGTGCCGCCTGGTGAACGAGCCCGACACGCTGGTCCGCAACGACCTCGTGACGGCGGCGGCGCCGGCCGCGCGGGCGTTCTACACCGGCGTCTTCGACTTCACGCTGGACGGCAACGAGGACCTTCCCGGGATGGACTTCACCTTCCTGCGCCGGCCGGACGGCAAGGAGATCGGGGGCATCCTGGGCCTGGCCGACGCCCCGGTTTCCGCCTGGGCGACCGTGTTCGAGGTGGCCGACACGGACGCGACCGTGGCCTTGGTCCGGGACGCCGGGGGCTCGGCCGCCGACCCGGAGGACGCCCCGTACGGCCGGTCGGCCCTGGTCACCGACCCGTTCGGCACCGAGTTCTCCCTGATCGCACGCCCCTGACCCCCGTGCTACAGTTTGGGCATTCGCCCAGGGCGATCGACCAAGACGGAGGTGATGCCATGCCGACGGCGGCGGAGCGAGGCAGGGACGTTCGGCGCCGATTAGTCAGCGCGGCCGCGGAGCTGATCGCCGAACGGGGCTGGGCCGCGGTCAGCACCCGGATGGTGGCCGAACGGGCGGGTGTGGCCGCCGGCTTGGTGCACTACCACTTCTCGTCGGTGGCGGCATTGCTGACTGAGGCCGCGGTCGGCGTGATGCGCGAGACCGCCGACGCCCTCGGCCCGCTGTTGGCGCAGGCGGGCACCCCCGCCGACGCCGTGCGCCTACTGGCCGGCTGGCTCGACGGCTACACCGGCAGCGACCCGACCTCGGTGGTGTTCATGGAGACTTACCTGGCCGCCACCCGCGACCGGCAACTGCGCGACGCGATCGCCGACATCACGGTCGAGTTCCGCGACCAACTCGGTGCCTGGCTCGGCGAACACGGGGTGCCCGCGCCCTCGGCCACCGCCGCGGTGCTGGGCTCGGCCATCGACGGCCTGGTGATCCAACGCGCGCTGGACCACACCCTGACCGCCGAGGCCATCACGCTCGTCCTGACCAGACTCACGCCCGTGGAAGGAGAAGACCTGTGAAGGCGGTGATCTGCGGTGCCGGCATCGCCGGTCTGGCCATCGCGCAACGATTGTCGGTGCTCGGCTGGCACGTCGTGGTGCTGGAGAAGGCGCCAGGGCCCCGCGCCCAGGGCTACATGATCGACTTCTTCGGCGCCGGGTTCGACGCCGCCGAAGCGGCCGGAGTCCTACCCCGGATAAGGGAGCTCGGCCACCGCGTCGACGAGGTGTCGTTCATCGACCCGACCGGCCGGCGTCGCGCGCGGATCAGCTACGCGGACTTCTCCCGGTCCGTGGCCGGCCGGCTGACGAGCATCATGCGCCCAGACCTCGAACTCGCGCTGCGTGAACACCTACCCGACAACGTGGACCTGCGGTTTTCCAGCAGCCTCACCCAGCTAGACGACCACGGCGACGGCGTGACGATCACCCTGACCGACGGCGAGGTCCTGCACGCCGACCTGCTCGTCGGGGCCGACGGCATCCATTCGACCGTGCGCGGCCTGGTGTTCGGGCCCGAGTCGGACTACCTGCGCCACCTCGGCTTCCACACCGCCGCGTTCACCTTCGACGACCCCGAGATCCACGCCGAGGTCGGCGACCGCTTCTGCCTCACCGACTCCGTCGACCGGCAACTGGGCCTCTACTGCCTGCGCGACGGACGCGTGGCGGCGTTCGCCGTGCACCGCGCCACCGACCCGGTGTTACCCGCCGACCCCCGGGCCACGCTGCAGGCCGAGTACGGCTCGCTGGGCTGGGTGGTGCCCCGCGTGCTGGCCCACTGCCCGCCGGCCAGCGAGCTGTACTACGACCAGGTCGCGCAGGTCGAGCTGCCGCGCTGGCGCCGTGGCCGGGTGGTGCTTGTCGGCGACGCCTGCCAGGCCGTGTCACTGCTGGCCGGCCAGGGTGCGTCACTGGCCATCGCCGGCGCCTTCGTGTTGGCCGAGCGGTTACACCGTGCCGACTCGATCGAGGCCGGCCTGGATGCCTACGAGCAGGTGTGGCGCCCGGTGGTCGAGGAGAAGCAGCTGGTCGGCCGCAAGGCGGTCCGCTGGTTCCTGCCGAACTCGTCCACGCAGGTCCGGTTACGCCGCACCATGCTGGCGCTGTCCCACCTGCCGGGCTTCAGCCGCCTACTCGCCACCTCCCTCGCCGGCAAACAGACCACGGTCATCACCCAACTCCGCCGACAACCCCAACACACGGGCACTTGAGCGACTGCTCAAACATCCACTAACCTGCCTTTTGAGCGAGTGCTCAAAAGGCAGGAGGAGTCATGCCCGATCGTCTTCGGGACCGTGGCTACCGGGTGATCACCCGGATGCTGGCGCTGGCGCTGTTACCGATGGCCACGGTGATCGCCCCCAACCGAGCTCGAGAACTGGCCGGCCACTGGGCCCTGGCCGCACGGTTCCCCGCCGAGAACCTCACCGGCCTGACCCCGGCCACCCGAGCCGCGTTCACCGCGGCGCGAGCCAAGGCCCTGTGGCGTGACGGCGTGGTGATCGGCCTGACATCCGGCTACCGGCCCCCAGCCATCCAGGCACGACTGTTCGCCGACGAGGTCCGCCGCAGCGGATCACCAGCGGCGGCCAGACGACGGGCCCTGCCCCCACAGGAGTCCCACCATGTCCTGGGCACCGCCCTCGACATCCGCCCGGTCGAGGGCGCCCGCTGGCTGGAGGAACACGGCCAGCCGTATCACCTCTATCGCGTCTACGACAACGAGTGGTGGCATTTCGAGTACTGCCCCGACGCCCCACCCGACCGGCGCCCCCACCCCGCCGCGTCGCTCACCACCACCGAGGAGCCTCTACCGTGACCCCGTGGCCGACACCAGACAGCGCCTGATCGACGGCGCGATCGAGACCATCCGCACCCATGGTTTCGCCGGCACGTCGGCCAGGAGCATCGCGGCCACCGCCGGGGTCAACCAGGCACTGGTCTTTTACCACTTCGGCAGCGTGCACGACCTGCTCAGGGCCGCGTGCCTGGCCGCGACCAGCGCCATAGTCACCCCGTTCACCGAGCGCCTGAACCAGATCACCGACCTACGCCAACTCCTCGCTCTCGGCCGCACCCTGCACACCGAGGAACGCGCAGTAGGCAACGTCACCGTGCTGGCCCAGATGCTCGCCGGCGCCCAGTCCGACCCCACCCTCGCCGAAGCCACCTCCGCCGCCCTGCACCTGTGGATCACCCCGATCGAACAGGCCCTCACCCGCCTGCTCGCCGACTCCCCGGCAGCCGAGGCGATCGACACCCCCGGCCTGGCCCGCGCCGTGAGCGCCGCCTTCATCGGCCTGGAACTGTACGAAGGCGTAGACCCCCAGGGCGCCACCGCCGCCCTGGACGCCCTCGACCGACTCGCCATCCTCGTCGAGGTCCTGGACGACCTCGGCCCAGTCGCCCGCCGAGCCCTCCGCGGCAAACTCCGCAGAACGGCCACCAACGCCCGGTAAAGAACCCGCAGCGGGAATTCTGTTACGTCGTGGCGCATGGCGCGATGATGGAGACATCACCGTTGAATGGAGGTTCGGTGGAGCTGACGATCAGTGCCGGGGGAGACGAACAGGCGTTGGAGCAGTTCTATCACTGGCTTCGCGAGGACGTCGATGTCGTGCGCTCCACGAAGCTCAGTACGGCCGGGTCGCCCGGTGCCGGTCACATGGGTGCGTTCGAGGTCATCTGCCTGTCTTTCAGCACATTGACGGGTCTTGGCAATCTCGGCCTCGCCCTGGCGAACTTCCAGCGAAGCAGAAAAGACAGCCCATCGTTCACGATCAACGTCGTCGGCGCGGTGTCGGCTGAGCAACTCGACCTGCTCAAGAAGCTGAACCTGCCACTGACCACCACGGAAGACGGCGCCTGAGGTGTCCGCGCCGCGGTCCGGGCTGCCCCATCCCGAAGCGTCGCGTGCGGTCCTGGTCGGAGTTTCGGAATACCGCTCGCTCGAACAGTTGCCGGCGGTGGGCAACAACCTGGCGACGCTGCGACAGGTGATCACCGACGTCGATCTGTGGGGGCTGCCGGACGAGCACTGCACGGTCCTGCTCAATCCCACCGCCTTCGAAGAGGTAATGGACGCCGTACACACCGCGGCGTCGGCGGCCTCGGACGCGTTGCTGTTCTACTTCGCCGGACACGGCCTGCTCGACGACCGGTCCGACCTGTTCCTCGCTCTGCCGGAATCGGACCAGGACCGGTTGTACCGGGCGGTGCGCTACGACGACATCCGTCGTGAGGTCGTCAGTACCGCACGCGCCTGTTACGGCAAGGTGGTGATCCTGGACTGCTGCTACAGCGGTCGCGCACTGCAGGGCGGCATGAGCGGCCCGGTCGATCTGGCCGACCACGCCCGAGTCGACGGCACCTACCTCATGACTGCTTCGGCGGAGACGAGTCTGGCGCTTGCCCCGGTCGGCGAGGACTACACCGCGTTCACCGGCGCGTTGGTCGACAAGCTGGCTCACGGCGTGCCGGACGGGCCGGACCTGCTGGACATGGAGACGCTGTTCTACCACGTACGGGCAGACCTGCAGGCCAGGCGTTTCCCCGTACCTCAGCAGCGGACCCGCAACGACGGCAAGGCGATCGCGCTGGTGCGCAACCGCAGAGGGTCCGGCCGCCGTACCGAGGAAGCCGCGGACGTGCCCACGCGGGAACTGCCCCGACCACCGGTCGGTCTGGAGCCACTGCTCCGCCGCCGCCCGGCCGACATGTACGCCGAGGTACGGGCACTGCGGGCCAACGGGCAGGAGCGGTTCGCCAAGCAGGTCCTGGCCGCATCGGCGGCGCTGCGGGCCGACCAGGAGGTCGCGGCCATCATCGAACTGCTCCGCCGACAGGGGCCTGCCGACATCCGGGTCGTGATCACGGCCGCCGCTCAGCGCCCGGCGGTGGAGGTGCTGCGGATCATCGACGCGTTGCACGAGATCGGCCTGCCGACCGAGGCCGTCGACCTGGTGCGGGCCGTCGGTACCGGTCGAGTGGCCGATGTGGCGACTCTGGCTCACCTGCTGCAGGCCGGCAGACGCGGCGACGAACTCATCGAACTGCTGGACGCCGCGCTCGACACCGCACAGGCCAGGTCATCGTTGATCGGGCTGGTCAACGCGCTGTGGGTGGCTGGACTACGCGAAGAGGTGGACGGTCTGATCGACCGGGCGGTGAGCAAACTGCCCGGGCCGGCCGTCGTGGCCCTGGCCGACGAACTCCGCGCGGTCGGTCGGCAGGAGACCGCGTTCGGGCTCTACGCCGCGTCGGCGAGGACCGTGGCTACCCGCCCACCGGTCGTCGTCGCGCAACTTTGCCAGGCGATGGCCGACGCGGGTCGGGGAGAGGACAGCGGTCGGCTCGCCGGGGCCGTGATCGAGGGCGCCGAGGACGTCGGGTTACTACTCGAGATCGTGTCCGCGTTCTGGGACACCGACCAGGGGTCGCACGCTGACCTTGGCCTGACCCGGGCGGCGGCGGTCCTGCCGGTCGCCGACGTGGTCTTCCTCGCCGCCGAACTGCGGGCCCGAGATCATGACGAGGCGGCGTACGCACTGTGCTTACGTGCCATGGTGGCTCGGCCCGCGGCTGCCATTCAGGAGATCATCACAGCGCTCCGTGAAGAAGGCCGGCCGGTCGACGCTGGGAAACTGCTTGACGAGGTCGCAGGTCGGGTACCGCCGCGGACGGTGCTGGACCTGCTCGACCTCTGTGCGGAGGCTGATCACCAACGCGTTCTCCGAAAGGTGATTCAGCGTACGGCGAACGAGGTCGCCGAAGTGCTGGACGCATTGGTGGCCGGGCGTTCGGTCGTCGCGGGTCAACTCAGGAACTTGATCGCGAGCTCGGACACCCTCCGGGGCAAGTTGTTGCCCATCAGCATCCAGTACATGAATCCGAAAACCAAGGAGAAGGTGTTCGCCGACATCGTCCACACCGGTCACGGTGGGGATATCGCCAGGTCGCTGCGACACCTGCCCGTCGACGATGCCAAACTGCTGATGTTCCTCGCGGTACGAGCGGGTAATCCAACCTTCGCGTCGATCATCGACGCGTTGGGGTCAGCACCGGACAGCAGTGGCGATCCGGCACTTCGCTTTCTGCTCGACCAGCCCGTGGATCGGCTCACGACCCTGCTGGACGGTCTGCGCGCAGCTCATTTCGAGGCGTATGCCCGGGCGGTACTCGGCAGCGTGACGGCGCCCCAGCGAGGTGTCCAGGCCATCGCGCGCGACGTCGCGTTCCTGTTCGGTGCCGGCGAATCGCACGCCGCGAAACTTGTGGTGTTCGGGTCGCTGAAGGGGCGATCCAACTCCGAGCTCAAGAACATGATCGGTGCGCTCCGGCAACACGACCAGCCCGAGTCCCTCGCGGCGGCGGCAGAATGGGCACGAGCGACCTACAGCAGCCTCGGCGCGGCCAACGTCGACGGGATTCTTCGGCAGATCGGGCTGGACGCGTACACCAGTCGCCGCGGCTTGTTCAGGCGACGTCGAAAGGACACGTGATGCCACCGTCCCTGTTGGTGCTCTGGGACATCGACCACACCCTATTCGGCCGCCACTGACCGGCCGCTCACAGAACTGGCCGGCGTCGCCGGCCAGACGGAACTCGCCGTCCTGCACGAGACGTTGCGGATCAACGGGATCTCACCGGCTGACGACTCGGTGGCGATCCACCAATTCGTGCTCACCGGCAACCTGCGCGCGGTGGCCCAGATCAAGTTGGCGGGCCTTCGACCTCGAGGCCGGCGCCTATGGCGACGACCACCACGAGCGCGCAGAGTTGGTGCCCGGTCGCCCACCGACGAGCCAACCGGCGTGGGGAAGCCCTGTTCGGCAACGACACCACCGTGCTCGTCGGCGACACCCTCAACGACGTCAAGGCCGGCTTGGTGGCCGGCGTGCGGGTCATCGGCGTGGCGACCGGCAAGGTGAGCACCGCGCAGCTACGCGACGCCGGCGCGACCTGGGCGGTCACCAACCCAACGCAAGCCGGAAACGTCCTCACCTCGATGTGAGCCCAACCGCAGTGAAGGGTCCCTTCACTGCGTCCAGCGCAGCGAAGGGACCCTTCGCTGCACCGGGTGTCCGGGCGGGGGGTTGACGCGGGCGGGTTGGTCAATGAGTATTGAGTCAATGGGCGTTGAGTGGAGTGCCGAGGTGGTGGCGCGGGCGCGGCTGCACGCGGCGCTCGGCGAGCCGGCGCGGTTGGCGATCGTGGACCGCCTGCTGCTCGGCGACGCCAGCCCCAGCGAGCTCGGCCGCGCGCTCGGTCTGGCCAGCAACCTGTTGGCCCACCACGTGAAGCTCCTCGAACAGGTCGGCATCGTCGAACGCTCCCGCTCGACGGGCGACCACCGCCGCACCTACCTACGCCTGCGCCCGACCGCACTCGCCAGCCCACCCACCGGCATGCTGCGCACCCCACGAGTGGTGTTCGTCTGCACCCAGAACTCCGCGCGCTCCCCACTCGCCTGCGCCATCTGGCGACGCCGCAGCACGGTGCCGGCCGCCTCCGCCGGCACCGAGCCGGCCACGCGCGTGCACCCGCTGGCCGTGGCCACCGCCCGCGCCCACGGTCTGCCCCTCGCCAGAGCCCGCACCGCGCACCTCGACGACGTGCTGCGCCCCAAGGACCTCGTGGTCGCGGTGTGCGACAACGCCCACGAACGGCTCGTCGAACCAGGCACCCGGCTGCACTGGTCGGTACCCGACCCGGCCGCCGCCGGCACCCCGGCCGCGTTCGACCTCACCTACCGCGACCTCACCGACCGGATCGACCGGCTGACGACCGCGGTCCGGTTCTCGGGAAGAAAGGCATGAAAGCATGACCACACCGACCGTGTTGTTCCTGTGCGTGCACAATGCCGGCCGATCCCAGATGGCGCTGGGGTTCTTCCGCCACCTCGCCGGCGACCGGGCACGGGCGTGGTCGGGCGGCTCCGCGCCGAAACCGGAGCTCAACCCGGCCGCGGTCGCCGTGATGGCCGAACGTGGCATCGACATCTCCGCCGAGCGCCCGACACCGTGGACCGACGACATCGTGCGCGCCGCCGACGTGGTGATCACCATGGGCTGTGGCGACACCTGCCCGGTGTTTCCCGGCAAGCGCTACCTGGACTGGACCGTCGACGACCCGGCCGGCAGAACCGTCGAGGACACCCGCCCGATCCGCGACGAGATCGAGCGCCGCGTCCTTGGCCTGCTCACCGAACTCGGTGTCGCGCACTGACCCTCAGTCCCCGAGCTCGTGGCGGCGGCGCGCGACGTAGTCGGCGAGCTCGGCCTCGATCGCGTCGTCCAGCGGTGGCTGCTCGTACTCCGCGAGTTTGCGCTTGGCGACCTCCCCGGCCCGGGTCGCGGCGTCCTTCGCGCCGCCGCGCAGCCACCGGTCGTAGTTGTCCGAACTGGACAGGAACGGGCGGTAGAAACAGTCCCGGAATCGTTCCAGAGTGTGTGCCGCGCCAAGGAAATGGCCACCGTGGCCGACCTCGGCGTGCGCGTCGAACGCCAGCGACTCCTCGCTGATCTCCAGCGGCCGGAACTCGCTCTGCAGCATCTCCAACACCTGCACGTCGATCACGAACTTCTCGTAGGAGGCCACCAGTCCGCCGTCCAGCCAGCCGGCGGTGTGCATGACCCAGTTGATCCCGGCGAGGAACGTCGGCAGCATCGTCATCAGGCCCTCGTAGCCCGCCTGCGCGTCCGGCACCTGGCTGGAGGTCAGCCCACCACCCGACCGCACCGGCAGGCCGAACCGCCGGGCGATCTGCCCGGTGCACAGCAGCCCGATCGCGGACTCCGGGGTGCCGAAGCACGGCGAACCCGACTGCATGTCGATATTGGACAGGAACGATCCGAAGATCACCGGCGCGCCCGGTCGGATCAGTTGGGACAGCGCGATTCCGGTCAGCGCCTCGGCGATCTGCTGGGCCAGGGCCGCCGGGATGGACACCGGTGACATGGCGCCCATCAACAGGAACGGGGTGAGCACCACCGGCTGGTTGGCCGAGCTGTACGCGAACTGCGCCTCCAGCATCCGGTCGTCCCAGCGCAGCGGCGAGTTGCAGTTGATCAGGGAGATGGTCGCCGGCGTGCGCTCGATCTCCTCCCGGCCGCCGAACAGGATCTCGGTCATCCGGATGGTGTCCTCGGCGTTGACCCCGGACACCACGTTGCCCATGTAGATCTTGTCGGTGAGCGTCTGCAGCGCGTACGTCATGTACAGGTGCCGGGAGTCCAGCGGCGCGTCGTTCGGCTCGCAGATCACCCCGCCGGCCGAGTCGAGCACCGGGAAACTCTGTGCCAGTCGGGCGAAATCGCGAAAATCGGCCATCGTCGCGTCCCGGCGGACCTCGCCGTCGCGGACGAACGGCGGACCGTACACGCCGCCGAACGCCATGGCGTCCCCACCGATGTGGACGGTGTGCGCCGGGTTGCGGGCCCGCACGTCGAACTCCGCCGGCGCCCTGCCGACCTGCTCGAGCAGGAATTCCGGATCGAACCGGACATTGTTGCCGTCGACCTTCTGCCCGGCCTGCCGGAACAGTTCCAGTGCGCGGTCGGAAAGAAACTCGACCCCGATCTCGGAGACCAGCCTTCGCCAGCCTGCCTCCAGGGTCGCCAACGCGTCGCCCGAGAGGATCTCGTAGTGGGGCAACGAATTCCGGAACATCGCGGGCCTCCAGAACCTTGACTGTGCGCCGAGCAGAATCCTACGCTTAACCTATGGAACACAGGTTCCATAATATGGAACTTCGCCAGAAGTGGATCTCTTATGGCGGTCACGACTCAGGTCGGTAGTCAGGCGGTGGATCGGGCGGCGGCTTTGTTGGCGTTGGTCGTCGAGTCCAGCGATCCGCGCAGTTTCACCTCGCTGGTCGACGACCTCGGCCTGGCCAAGTCGACGACCTCCCGGCTGTTACAGGCCTTGGAGCGCAACCGGTTGGTGCGCCGCGACCGCGACGGCTCGTTCCGGCCGGGCCCGCTGTTCGCGGTCTACGCCGCCCGCCACGACACCACCGGCGACCTGGTGGAGCTGGCCCGCCCGACCATGGACCGGCTCAGCGAGCTCACCGGCGAGACGGTCAACCTGGCCGTGCCCCGCGCTGGCGAACTGGTCCAAGTGGCCCAAGTGGACTCCAGCTTCCTGCTCGGCGCCACCAACTGGCTCGGCGTCTCCGTTCCCCCGCACTGCACCGCGCTCGGCAAGGTCTTCTACGCCAACCGGGTGATGGCGTTGCAGAAGGGCGAGCTGCGGTGGCCGACCGACCGGTCGATGACCCGCGCGCGGCTCGAGCGTGAGCTGGCCGAGGTCGTCCGCCGCGGCTGGGCGCTTGCCTGGGACGAACTCGAGGAGGGCCTGGCCGCGATCGCCGCCCCGGTGCACGCCTCCGACGGCTCGGTGGTGGCGGCGATCTCGGTGTCCGGGTCGACGACCCGGATCACCAAGACCGAGGTGCCGGGCATCGGCGCCACGCTCGTCGAACAGTCCCGAGTGGTCTCCCAGCTGCTCGGTCACAAGCCATGAGAGGACGTGCCAGGTGAGTGATCCTTCGACGCCACAGGAGATTCTTCGAGCTCTCTACGACGAGACCCTGGTCGGCAACGCGCCGCGAGTCCTGGAGCTGACCAGGATCGGGCTGGACTCCGGGATGACCCCCGAGTCGTTGCTGTTCGACGCGCTGATCCCGTCACTGGAGGAGGTCGGCGCCCGGTTCGAGCGCGGCGACTTCTTCGTGCCGGAGATGCTGATCGCCGGCCGCGCGATGAGCGGCGCGCTGGACGTGCTGCGCCCGCTGCTGGCCGAGACCGGCGCGGAGTCGGTTGGCACGTTCCTGATGGGCACGGTCAAGGGCGACGTGCACGACATCGGCAAGAACCTGGTCAACATCATGTTGGAGGGCGCGGGTTTCCACGTGATCGACCTCGGGGTGCAGGTCGCGCCGGAGAAGTTCGTCGCCGCGATCCAGGAGTACCGGCCGGATGTCGTTGGCTTCTCCGCGTTTCTGACCACGACCATGCCGATGTTCAAGGCCAACATCAACGCGCTGCAGAAGGCCGGGCTGCGCGACCAGGTGATCGTGATGGTCGGTGGCGCCCCGGTCACCCAGGAGTACGCCGACGCCGTCGGGGCCGACGGCTACGCCGCGGACGCGTCCGCGGCGGTGAAGCGAGCCAAGGAGCTCATCCAGCGCCGTAGATCCGCCATGCCCGTCTGAGGAGCCTGAGGAGCGCCATGCAGACCATTCTGTCCTCCGCGACCAGGAAGGTCGTGATCGGACCGGACGAGCCGTTCTGCGTGATCGGCGAACGGATCAACCCGACCGGCCGGTCGAAGTTCTCCGAGCAACTCCGTGCGGGCGACCTGTCCCGCATCGAGGTCGACGTGCGCCAGCAGGTCGACGGCGGGGCGACGATGCTCGACGTCAACATGGGGGTGCCGCTCACCGACGAGGCCGAGCTGCTCGCCGGCGCGATCAGGCTCGTGCAGAGCCTTACCGACCTGCCGTTGGTGATCGACTCCTCGGTGGTCGAGGCCCTCGACGCGGCATTGTCGGTGTACCAGGGCAAAGCGCTGGTCAACTCGGTCACCGGCGAGCAGGACCGGCTCGACGCCATCCTGCCGCTGGTGCAGCGGCACGGCGCGGCGGTGATCGCGTTGCCCAACGAGGAGGACGAGATCCCCGACGACCCGCGCAAGCGGTTGGAGATCACCAGGAAGATCATTGACGTGGCCACCGGGCGCTACGACATTCCGTTGGCCGACATCGTGATCGACCCGCTGGCCATGCCGGTCGGCGCGGACACCACGTTGGTGCGCAAGACCCTCGAGACGATCTGGCTGATCCGTGAGGAGTTCGGCGTCAACATGGTGGTCGGCGCGTCGAACGTCTCGTTCGGCATGCCTGGCCGGGCCGCGCTCGGCTCGACCTTCCTGCCGATGGCCATGCACTGCGGGCTGACCGCGGCGATCATGGACGCCAGGACACCGGCACTGGTCGAGTCGGTGCGGGCGGCGGATCTGTTGCTGGGCAACGATGCCTGGGGCGGTCGGTGGATCGCGGCCTATCGGGCACAGCAGTCCGCGGCCGCGCCGTGACCGAGCGGGTCCGGATCGCGTTCTCGCCGAGCGGGCGGGAGATCCGCGTCCCGCCGGGCGTCGCGGTGTTCGACGCGGCCAGCTGGAACGGGATCGCCATCGACTCGACCTGCGGCGGGCACGGCACGTGCAGGAAGTGCCGGATCCAGGTCACCGCCGGCGACATCCCGGTGTCCACAATGGATGAGCGGGCGTTCACCGGTGCTGAGCTGGCCGCCGGGTGGCGGCTGGCCTGCCTGGCCAGGGCGGCGGCGGACGTCGCGGTCGACGTGCCGCCGCTGGCCACCCGGCCCAAGGCGGCGACCGTCGGCGTCGGGCGGCAGGTCATCCTGCGGCCCGCGGTGCAGAAACGCTTCGTCGAGCTGACCGAGCCGACGCTCGCCGACCAGCGCAGCGACCTGGAACGCCTGCTCGCCGCGCTGGACGACCTCGAGCTGACCGTCGACCTGCACGCCCTGCGCACGCTGCCCAAGGCGTTACGGGACAACGACTTCATGGTCACCGCGGTGGTCGTGGACAACCGGCTGGTCGACGTGGAGCCGGGGGACACCAGCGAGCACCGGTACGGGCTCGCGTTCGACCTCGGCACCACCACGGTCGTGGCCACGCTGCTCGACCTGGCCACCGGCACGCCGGCCGCGGTGCGGTCGATGCTGAACAAGCAGCAGCCATTCGGCGCGGACGTGATCACCCGGATCAGCGCCACCATGCTGGACCCGGCGGCATTGGCCAAACTCACCGAGCTGGCCAAGGAAACCCTCGCGCAGCTGACCGAGGAGGTGTGCGCGGAGGCGGTCGTCGACCCGGCGCTGGTCTACGAGGTCGCGTTGGCGGGCAACGCGACCATGACCCAGCTGGTGCTCGGCATCGACCCGGAGCCGTTGGGGGTGGCGCCGTTCGTGATGGCCACCCGGTCGCTGCCCGAGGTGCTCGCGCGCGATCTGGGCGTCGCGGTGCACCCGCGCGCCCCGGCCTACGTGCACCCCGCGCTCGGCGCCTATGTCGGCGGGGACATCATCGCCGGCATGCTGGCCGCCGGCATGGACCGGGACCGGCGGCTGCGGCTGTTCGTCGATGTCGGCACCAACTGCGAGATCGTGCTCGGCGACGGCCATCGCCTGCTGGCCACCGCCGCACCCGCCGGCCCGGCCTTCGAGGGCGCGGCGATCCGGTGCGGGATGCGGGCCACCGACGGCGCGATCGAGGTCGTCAAGATCACCCCGGATGACGTGCGGTTGCAGGTGATCGGCGACGTCGAGCCGACCGGGCTGTGCGGGTCGGGGTTGGTGGACGCGGTGGCGGCGTTGGTCGAGGTCGGCCTGCTGGACTCCTCCGGCAGGCTCGCCGACGCGGACGTGGCCGCGCGGCGATTGCCTGGCCTGGCCGACCGGGTGTGCCAGGTCGGCGCGGAGCGGGTGTTCGTGCTGCACTGGCAGGGAAATCCCGGCGACCTGACCGGCGCGGTGTATCTGTCCCAACGGGACGTACGCGAGCTGCAGTTCGCCAAGGCCGCGATCGCCACCGGCTGGCGACTGCTGGTGGCGGAGCTGGGCGTCGAGGTCGGCGACATCCAGCAGGTGCTGCTCGCCGGGTCGTTCGGTAGCTACCTGTCGCCGGCGAGCGCGGTGCGGATTGGCCTGGTGCCGGACATTTCCGTGCTGCGCATCGTCAGCGCGGGCAACGTCGCCGGTGAGGGCGCGAAGATGACCCTGCTGTCCATGCGCGAACGCGCCGAGGTGCGCACGTTGCTGGAGGAGGTGCGCTACGTCGAACTCTCCGACCGCCAGGACTTCAACGACCGGTTCATCGAGCAGCTCGCCTTCCCCGACTGACCGGGCCGCCGTGGTCGCCTGCGGCGCGATCGCCTGGCACGTCACGGAGATCGCCGCGCGCCGGGGCTGGCCGCTGCACGTGCGGCCGCTGCCACCGTTGCTGCACAACCATCCTGACCGCATCGCCGCCGCGGTCGAGGCCGAGGTGCTGGCGCTGCGCGCCCGGTATCCGACGGTCGGGGTGGCGTTCGCCGACTGCGGTACTTATGGCGCGCTGGACGAGGTCTGCGGTCGCCTGGGCGTGCCGCGCCTTGGCGGGGCGCACTGTTACGACGTGTTCGCCGGTGTCGAGCGGATGCGCGCGCTGTTCGCGGCCGAGCCGGGAACCTATGTACTGACCGACTTCCTCGTGTTGTCGTTTCGCCGCTCGGTGGTGGTGGAGCTGGGCCTTGACCGGTTCCCGGAGCTGCGGGAGGACTACTTCCGTCACTACCGCCGCGTGGTCTGGCTGGCGCAGCGCCCGACCGAGCCGTTGCGCGCCATGGCGGGGGAGGCGGCGGCGGTGCTCGGTCTGCCGCTGGCGGTGGTGCCGGTCGGCGATCTGGGGCTGGAGCTGGAACTTCGCGGTCTGCTCACCGTGCGCTGAGCAGGTTTCCGCGCCACTGCTCGGTTTCCGCGACCTGGTTGAAGGTGTAGACGTGCAGGCCGGCGATGGTGGTGTCCGGTGGGGTCCTGGTGAGCAGCCGTTCCGGTGAGTACGCGCCGGGCGTGGCCATGCGCAGGAACCAGGAACCGTGCCGCAGCAGGAACCTGGTCGACTCGCCGACGCCGATCTTGGTGGCCATGGACAGCAGCTTCGCGCGTTCGACCGGCCCGGCGAGGCCGAGCAGGATCGGCAGCGTGACACCGCGCCGGCGGACCCGGTCGACCCACGCGTTGAGCACCTTGGGGGCGAAACACAGGTTGCTCACGATGTAGGTGGCGTGCGCGCGTTTGTCCCACATGGCCTGAACGACGATGTCGTCGTTGATTCGCGGATGGCTTTCCGGGTAACCGGTGATGCCGACATTCGCGAACGGCCGGCCGAGCGCGGCGAGATCGCGCAACAGAGCCAGTGCGCCGTCGTATTTGCCAGCGGGCGAAGCCGAATCACCGGCCGGGACGAAGATGTCCTCGATCCCGGCGCAGACCAGCCGGTCCACCAGCTCCTTGAGATGGATCTCGTCGCGGACCAGCCGGGCGGAGACGTGCGGCACGGCGCGGTAGCCGTGCGCGGCCAGCTGCTCGGCCAGCGCGAAAGTCGGTTCGAGCCCCTTGGCCGGGGACGCGGTGACCGTGATCGTCACCTCGTGGGGGACGATGGCGAGGATCCGGTCCTCGACGGACTTCGTGGGGATGACCTCGTAGCGAGGTTGCCGCAGCAGGGCTGCCAGCTCATCGTTGCGCATGACACAACTCGATTCGTTATACGCAATTCAGCCAAGAGAAGTGTAACTACGCCGCCACGCCGCAAACAAGACGTTGACAAGCGGATATGTGGTGCACCGGGCCGCCGCTGCCCGGCTCGGCCGACGCGGATGAGTACGATTGCGTGATGCGGAACGAACGGGAGAGGCGGACAGGCAAGACGGCGCCGACAGTTCAGGTCCAGTCGGTGGACCGGGCGCTGGAGATCCTGGACATCCTGGCGAGACGCGGGGTCGCCGGCGTGACCGAACTGGCCGCCGAACTCGAGGTCCACAAGTCCACCGCGTTCCGGCTGGTTGGCGCGTTGGAGAGCCGCCAACTCGTGGAGCAGGTCGCCGAACGCGGCAAGTACCGCCTCGGCTTCGGCATCGTCCGCCTGGCCGGCGCGACCACCGCCGCACTCGACCTGCCGAGGGAAAGCCAACCCGTATGCCGAAAACTGGCCACCGAACTGGACGCGACCCTCAACGTCGCGATCCTGGATTCCGGACAGGCGACCAACATCGCCCAGGAATACGGCGATTCCGCCGTGGCGGCCAGAAACTGGATCGGCCAACGCACCCCGCTGCACGCGACGTCCAGCGGAAAGGTGTTGCTCGCGTGGGCGGGCGAGGACGACCTGGCCGCGGGCCTGGATGTCCTCGAGCGGTTCACCCCGAGCACGATCACGAGCCGGTCCCGGTTGATCGCCGAGCTGGAGCTGGTCCGGGAGCGCGGTTGGGCGTGTACCAACGAGGAGCTGGAGATCGGCCTGAACGCGGTCGCGGCACCGGTTCGTGGCGGTGACGGCGAGGTGGTCGCCGCGGTCAGCGTGTCCGGTCCGGTGTACCGGTTGGCCGCCGGGTCGTTTCCCGCGGTGGCGGAGAAGGTCTGCGCCGGCGCGTACGAGATCAGCTCCCGAGTCGGCTACTACGGCACCGACGAGTAAGCACCTGGAGGAACTGCTCACTATCACCGGCGAGAGTCTGATCAGGGTCCACAGACATTGACGGCGACGAGCCACTCGTATTCGATCGCCAGCCAGGCGCGGACCCCGAGAACATCAGTGTCTCGGCCAGCACCTGGCGATTTCGGCCGAGAAGGTTCCGATGCGATACGACATGCCGGTATACAGGGTGTATTCCCTGTCGGTCGAGTGGCGGCCAGCGGGCCGCGGTCACGTGGTTTCGTTCGTATCATGATCAACGAGTCGCGTGTACGGGATGCCGTCTCCGTACTTGGCTAGGACTTTGCAGATGACTCGGATGCGACCGGGGCGCATGGGGTCGATGCCGTTGACCACGTTTCGCATCGTGCCCTCCGCGAAGGTGTCTTCGCCGATGGCGCTGCATTCCTCGGCGAGGCGGCGGATGGACCAGTTGTGGTGTTCGAGCCAGTCGCGAATCAGGGTGCGGTTGAGTTTGGGCACAGGTCGTCCGGGTTGATGATGGTGCAGTCGTGGAGTTCGCGGATGAGGTTGGTGGCGCAGGCCCAGCGGATGGCGGGGTTGTCGTAGCGGACGAGGTCCTCGTCGATCGGGATGGGGCCGTAAGGGCTTTGGCGGTGGAGGATCGCGCGGACGCCGATGATCGGATGTTGGCGGACACGGATGAGGGCGGTGCCCGCCCGTAGGGCTGGGCACAGGCGGGTGGCGACGCCGACGCAGGGGATGCAGACCGGTGGTTCGGTGACGGCCATGTTCTCCGGCCAGGCGGGCCAGTCGGTGCGATGGTCCTTGAGGAGCCACAGCACGCCCGCCTCGGTCCTGTTCGCGGGTTGGCCACAGACCTGACAGAGGAGCCGGCGCATGGCTCGGCGCTGGCGTAGCGGGTGCACGGTGCCGAACTCCGGCCGACCCTGCCGTGGACGTGACACTGAGCGGCGCCAGAGGACGCCTTTGTCGTCCCGATCAGCGATGATCTCGTCGGTGTAGGCGAGGCCGCGGCCCGGATGCTCGACCAGGCGGCTGGCGGGCAGCTGCTCTGCCGACCAACTGGTGATGTACGGCGCGATGGTGCGGTTGTTGGTGGTCACTGTGGACATCGGGCTCTTCGGACGCGGTCAGCGGGCGGCGAGGAGCGGGGCGTCGCCGTCGCGGTCTCGGCGGTTGGCGCGGGTGTGGATGTCGGTGGCGAGGGTGGCCAGGTGGGTTGCCAGGGTGCGTTCGTCCTCGGGGCTCATGGGGGTCATGCGGCCGGAGTCGGCGTCGAGGAAGCGCAGGACGTAGTGGCCGAGCAGGTTGTTGATTACGGTCACTTCGTGCATGAGGGCGCCGTCCTGGTGAGCGGTCTCGTGGATTCGGCGCTTCTCGTTGGAGCGGGTGCAGGTGATGGGGTTGGCGGCGGCGAAGCTGGGCATTGTTCGTCGTTCCTTACCGTTCTCGGGGTCGTTGATGATCAGTTAACTGGGGAACAACGGATGTGCGGAACCACGTGTGCGTGCTTGCCACACTGGTCATCACCTGCGGTTACCCTGGAGGTATGGCGAGGGAACCAGCGGAGATCGCTGATCTTCGGCGTGCGTTGGGGGAACGACTTGCCGCTTTCCGGAAAGCGGCTGGGGTGACTCAGGGACAACTCGCCGCTCTCGCCTTTGTCGACCGCACGACCGTGTCGCACATCGAGAAGGGGCGGACTCGGGCTGACGACGCGTTCTGGCGGTTGGCCGACGAGGTCAGCCGAGCCGGCGGTGGGCTGGTAGCCGGCTTCCGGGAGTTGGACGCGGCCAGGCGGGAGTACGAGGCGGACGTCCGATCGCGTGAACTGGCCGTCGCGCGGGCGAAGGCGGACGAGTTCCAGAAGGCGCCACTCGGTCGGTCTGCTGTTGACGACGAGTTGGCCGCGGTCGAGCTGGCTCGTCGGGTCGCGGCCAGTGATGTCGGTGAGGAGACGTTGACGAGCCTCGAACTGGCTTTCGACGAACTCGCGATGGCTTACCCGGTGACGCCGCCGGCCGAGTTGCTGGTCCGGCTGCGCCGGCATCTGACCTACGTCGGGACGCTGTTGGACAGTCGGATGACGCTCGACGAGCGGAAGCGGCTCGTCGTGATCGGTGGGTGGTTGTCGCTGCTGGCCGCCACGGTGCACGTCGACCTGAACCAGTCGGTCGCGGCGACGGCCCGGCTGCGGACCGCGGCGAGTCTCGCCAAGCACGCGGGACACGACGAGATCCGGGCGTGGTGCTTGGAGACCGAGGCGTGGCGGGTGCTGACCGATGGCGACTATCCGCGGGCGCTGGAACTGTCACGCGCCGCCCAGGGACTTGCCCCGGTCGGTAGTTCTGTCGCCATCCAGGCCACCGCTCAGGAAGGTCGTGCCCTGGCGCGGCTGCACCAACCCCGGGAAACCTACGACGCGATCGAGCGCGTCAACAGGCTGGTCTCACCCCGCAAACGACCGGACCGGGCCGAGCACCACTACCGGTACGACCCGGACAAGTCGGTGGCCTATGTCGCCACCACGCTGGCGTGGGTCGGCGACCCGGCCGCGGAGACCTACGCCCGCGAGATCATCGCCCGGCTCCAGCCCGTTGACGGCACGTGGCCTCGTCGGGTGGCGGCCGCCAAGCTCGACCTCGCGCTCGCCCTCCTGGTCACCGACCGGCTCGACGAAGCCTGTGACTCCGCGCAGCAGGCGATCCTGTCCGGGCGGGTGGTGCCGTCCAACCACTGGCGGGCCGCCGAGGTCGTGTCCGCGGTCGAGGCGCGCCGGCTGCCGGAGGCGCGTGATCTCCGGGAGGCCTTCGAGGCGCTTCGCCGGGGCGAGGCCGAGTTGGGATCGCTCGGGAGCTGTCCGAACAACGCCTAACTCAGCGGGGACGGCGATTGCCGCCGCGGCCGAACAGTCGGCCCAGCGCCCGGAAGGGCAACGTGATCACGCTGACAATGGTGTCGAGGACGGCACTGAGCGCACTGCCACCTCGACGGACTGGTTTAGCCATCGAATTACCTTTCTCGTGGGGACCGGACACCACGGTCATACCCGTTGTCACGCCTGGTAAACGGATTGACCAAAAGCGGTGACGATATTCGTGGGCGGCACCTGGCATCGGAAATGCCGGGTGCCGCCCACCATCAGCGAACAGTTGGCTGCCTAGACACCGAAGGCCGGCGGGTACTGGATGAGGCCGGTCGGTGTTGGTCGTGCCGCGTCGAGCGCCAGTGCCAGGAAATTCTCAGCTGGCGCGTCGAACGGGGCGTGAATGCCGAACCCGGAGGCCGGAGTGAACCCGAACCGTGGGTAGTAGTCGGCGTGCCCCAGGACCACGACGAGGTTCTCGCCGAGGCGGCGAGCGGCGTCGAGTCCCGTGCGAATGGCGGCCGATCCCACGCCCGTGCTCTGGTGGTCGGGCAGGACGGCGCACGGTCCGAGCGCGAGCGCCGGTTCGCCGCCGACCTGGCATCGGGTGAGCAGGGCGTATCCGACGACCTCGCCGTCCTCGTTCTCGGTCACGATCGAGAGGCCCTCGATCCAGGCCTGGGGGTCGACGCGCAGCGCGTCGACCAGGTCAGCCTCCTCGGCGGTCGGGAAGGCCGCGGCGTTGACCGCGTGAATGGCCGCGATGTCGTCCGGAGTCTCCGCGTGTGTGGTCCACCTGGTCCTTTCCGTTGGGCGCAGGACGTAGCCCGCGTAGTCGTAGTCGGCGCCGTGCTGGCGGCGGAGGTCGACCTCGGCGAGCAGTTCGGCGGCCGCGCCGTCGGCTCCCGGCTGGGTCATGTCGAAACCGCGCAGGCGTTCCAGGAGCGGGTGGTAGTACTCGTCCCACCAGTCCGACTCCGGGAGTGGGTGGTGCGCCTCGACGGTGTAGCCGGCCGCCGTGGCGAGCTCGCGGTTCGCAGCGGAATCCCGTAGTGGGTAGCGCTCCGCCCAGAACTCGACGGTGGCCCGCGATGGCGTTGGGCCGGTGAGCTCGATCTCGGTCACCACCAGCGCCCCGCCCGGTGCGAGCAGCCTGCGCCAGCCGGCGAGCGCGGCGTGGAACCCGATGTTGTACACCGCGCCCTCGCACCAGATCAGGTCGAACGAGGAGTCCGCGAACGGAAGCGTGTCCATCGAGCACCTGATGACCGAGACCTGGTCGCCAACGCCGCGACGATCAGCGGCGTCGAGGAGCTGGTCGAGGTAGGGCTGGTGCAGGTCGAGCCCGATGACCTGGCCGCCGGTCGCGCCGGCCAGCACGAGCGATGACCTGCCCGGCCCACAGCCAAGATCCAGGATGCGGGGCCGTGGCGGCAGGGCACCGGCCAGCGCGAGCAACCTGCTGGTGGTCTCGTCGGAGCCCGGGCTCTGGCGCGGGAGGTTGTGGTGCAGATTCAGTAGTGCGATGTGGTCGGGCATGATGATGTCGGATGACAATTGTCGAGCCTTTGCTGGTTGCGGACTCGGTCGAACCGAGTCGCTCAACAGCGGGAAGCTCGGCTAGACAGGAGTCCGGACGGTGAGGATGGTCCGGGCGCCACTGCGGAACGCAGCGGCCTGCGGGGCGGACATCAACTCACGACCTTCAACAACTCGACGGTGCGGACACTTTGTCCGACCACGCCAAGGTAGCACCTCGTGGTCAGCTCAAGCCTGACAGCCGGCTCCAGGAAAACAGTGCTCGGTCAGCCGCCCGGATGGCTGCGGCTCCTGGCCGACGACCGGCTCCGGCCCCGCCCTGTCCGGGGTGCGCGCCGACCCCGGCCGGCCGTGGGCCTCGAGGAGCTGGCCGCCGCTGCGGCGATGTCCCGGACCTCCTTCGCCCAGCGGTTCCGGACCGCGGCCGCGGCATGCCGCCCCTGGTCTACCTCGGCCGCTGGCGGATGCTCCTAGCCCAACAAGCACTGCGCGACGACGACACCGGCCCGCTCCCTGGCCTCCTGGCTCGGCTACGCCTCCGAGAGCGCCTTCAGCACGGCGTTCAAACGCGTCGTCGGCGAGGCGCCCGCGCACTACCGCCAACGCATCCGCAACGAGGCCCAGTAAGCCTTCTGGTCGGCTCCGGATCGCGGATTTGGGATCAGACCTCTACCTGAACAACCGAAGATATCAATGACCATCGGTGCCATCTAAGCCCTGGTTCGCAGGTTCGAGTCTCAGCGCGGTCGAGGTCGGGATCCCTGACGAGATGATCCATTTCGACAACCTTCGTCGATCGCAGGGCTCCTCGCAAACGATGGCCACCCGGACTAGATCAACAATCTTGGGTTGCGTTCTATCCGGTCCGGAGACCGCCGATGCCGCGGGAGAACTGGCCATCTCTGCAGGTCCGCCCAGGAGAGAGCGGGCACGCAATACCAGACGGACTGGACTCACCCCAGCAGGAAATGCCACTCGATTGGGTGAAATCGGCGAAGGGCCCGTTGCTCTGGTGGTGCCGTAGTTCGTCGACCGTTCATCGCAAGATCCGCCCCAGTTGTCGATGTGGGATATCTGCATCAGATTCACGTATGAGAGGCGTGCGATGCTTGTATCCATCGGGAGAAATGTTGGCAATTTTGGAGTAAGGGTCGCCTCCTGGTCCTGCAGGGAGACGCTCTACTCATGGCCCCGTTCGCGACGTCCGAAGACGCATCAGAACCAGGAGTGCACCCATGAGCATGGAGATGATCAGCGAGTGCCCGGTCAGGCAACTGGACGACTCGAGGCATTGGTACCCCGTGGACATCGCCATCGGTCGTCGACGTCGGGAGGTCGTACTGCACGGCTGGCACGATCGGCCGGTCGATAAGTGGGAGCAAGGGGTCGCGCTGCCGGCCCATGAAGACGTAGAGCCCCGCATTTGGTGGCGCGGTGTGGACTTCGGGGAGATCATGGTGGTAATGGTGGCTGTCGGCGTCTGTATCGCCTATGGAACGTTCGCAACGTTCGTCACCGTCGTGCTCGGTTATCTCGTCGCGCAGTGCGGCTGGCACGCGTTGATTCGGCGAGTTCGGCAGAGTTGGCGGAGTTGGCGAACGCCTGGCCGGCATCGCGTGGACGGAAGGCCACGGAGGTTCTGCCCCGCTTGACAGGCCATGACGCTCCCCGGTGGCGCTTCCCGCGCGTTATCCACCCTCGTCAGAGCCTGGGTTACATCTGCCCTTTATCTATATGAACGGAACGGATATGAATGACTTAGATGAGCCTGATGCGTTCAAGGGCGCCATCTCGCCTGATCAGAAGATCGTCACCGTCCACCTGGGTGGTCTCGTATACCAGGTCGCCGTACCCGACCAGACGACGCAACGCCTCGGTAACCGTGACGCCCTCCCGCTCGACAAGTCGGTCCAGCGCCGCTTGAGTCGCCGGCGTGACGTTGACGCTGATGCGACCCAGCTTTGGCTTCGCGCTCGCGTCAGGGGACTCCCTGTGGTCCGGTGTGTCGTTCTTGGTGGTGGCCGGGTGATCGACCGATGTGTCCATGCGATCAACTCCTCTCTCCCATAATCACGCTGTCCAGTGGTGACAATCTGTATGTGTAGATGTGACACAGGGTCTGAACGGTTCTGTCCCTTCAGTGTCGCATGCACTGCGTGATTATGCATGTGATGAACGTCAACCATGACCAGAAAGTGTGTATGTCTGGGTGCTGGTATGTGGTGACACCAGTGCCTTGACTCCGGCGTCCAGACCCGACCTGATCCAGCGGCGAAGGGGCGCACGTCGCTGGCCGGTCGTTCTTCGACTGACCCAAGTCCAACATCCCGAGAGGGACACAACATTGTGTCGAGAATGAACAAGGCTGACTCGAACAAGCCCCAGAGGCAGCCCTCGAAGCGTCCGGGCCGCGCAGCTACCAACGGCCGTCGAACGACCGCGCGGACGGTGCATGAGGACGTCGAGTTAACCGACACCCCGCTCTACATCGGAGAACCTGACCGAAAACTGCAGCATCGGACCGTACTGTGGGTCGGGCTCACCCTCACCGCGGGCCTGGCGTCTGTCTGCGTCGTTGCCATCGCGATGGGCTCAGTGCCGACCGCGTTGGTCACTGCGGTCTTCATGCTGGCCACCGCGTTGACGTGTGTTGTCCTGAACATCTTCCCGAGATTGAACACCAAGCGACGTCCTCGACGGTCGCCGCCAGCGGACCACGCGTAGGCCCCAGGCGGCGGCGAGCAGTGCGGCGAGCATGAGCGTGGCGGGGGTGAGGTAGCTCAGGCCGACCGCGGGGGCGAGTCGGTCGGCGAGGTCGGCTCGTCGGTCCGGGTCGAGGGTGACCATGGCGGCCAGTCCGCTGAGGCCGGTGGGGGTCAGCAGGGTGATGGTGGAGGCGACCAGCGCGGTCCCCAGCGCGGTGCCGAGCTGCTGGATCAGGAACAGCAGCGGCGCGGCCGCGGTGAGGTCGGCACCGTCCAGACCACGGGAGGCGGTGACCATGGTCGGCATCAGGGTCGCGCCGGAGCCGATGCCGACGAGCACGCTCACCGCGCCGATGACCGGATACGGCATATCCACACTGAGCGCCACCCCGAGCGCGACGGCCCCGGTGAACGCCGTCGCGGTGCCGACCAGGATCACTCGACGGGGATTGACCCGGTCGACCAGGCGGGTCGCGATCTGGACGGTGAGGCCGACCGCCAGGCCGGTCGGCACCGCCAGCAGCCCGGCGACCGACACCGGATCGCCGCGGACCCCCTGGACGAACGCCGGGAGGATCGTGGAGGCACCGAAGTAGCCCGCGGTGAAACAGCCGAGGATCACCGCGGGCACGGCGATACCGCGCCGCCTCAGCAACCCGATCCCGATGAGCGGGTGCGCGACCCGCAGACAACGGCGGACGAACAGCGCGAGCAACCCGACCCCGCCGAGCACGGCGACACCTGTGGTCACCGTCGGCCGGCCGGCGTCGCCGATGCTGACGCAGGCCAGCACCAGGCCGACACATCCCGGCGTGACCAGGACGAGCCCGAGCCAGTCCATCGGTCGTGCGGCGCCGTGGTGCGACGGTGGGAGAAACCGGCGACACAGGACCAGCGCGAGCACACCCAACGGCAGGTTGATCCAGAACAGCCACCGCCACGAGCCCGCGTCGACGAGCAACCCGATCAGCGGCGGACCGAGCACCGGACCGATGAGCAGCGGCAGGCCGAGCAGGCTCATGACCGCGCCGCGCCGGTCGTGGGGCACCGAACGCAGGGCGATGACGGTGCCGATCGGGTTGAGCACCCCGCCGCCGACGCCCTGGAGCACCCGTAGCGCGATCAGCGTCTCGATCGTCGGCGACGCGCCGGCGGCGAACCCGGCGAGGGTGAACACCACCAGTCCGGTCACGTAGACCCGGCGGTCGCCGAACCGGCCGGGCAGCCAGCTGGTGAGCGGAATGACCGTGATCACGCCGAGGACGTAGGCAGTGGTGGTCCACGCGCCCCGGGGGAGGGTCGTGTCCAGGTCGGTGACGATGGCGGGCAGCGCGACGATGGTCGCGATGGTGTCGACGATGACGAGCAGTCCGCCGAAGGCCAGCACCAGGCCGGTTCGGCGCGCGGTGGCGTCCATCGGAATCCCTGGTCAGCCGGTGAACGGCTGGTTGGCGCGGGCATCGGTGAGCAGCCGGGCCCACCACCGCAGTTCGGCCAGCGCCCCGGCCAGGCCGGTGGCGACGCTGTCGTCCGGCCGGTAGCGGCCGGTCTCGTCCATGGCCGTCCACGGGGCGCCAAGGCCGAGGACGCGGCGGGTGGTGACCATGTTGAGCTCGGCCAGCACCCCCCGCAGGTGCTCGATCGCCGCGTGCCCGCCGTGCACGCCGTAGGCGACGATGGTGGCCGGCTTGAACATCCACTCGCCGTAGTGCCAGTCGATGAGGCGTTTGAGGGAGGCCGGATAGGAGTGGTTGTACTCCGGGGTCACGAACACGAACGACTCGGCCGCGGCGATCCGGTGGGCCACTTCGGACTTCTCGCCGTATCCGCCGGGTTCGAGGCGGCTGTCGTCGGGGAGGGTGATCTTGGCGAGGTCGAGCTGGTCGATCTCGACGTCCGGCTGGTCGAGGGACGCGGTCACCCAGTCGGTGACGATCGGGTTCATCCGGCTCGAGCGCACGCTCGCCGAGATGATCATTGTTCTGGTCATGCCGACAACGGTGCGGGTTGAACATATGTTGAAGTCAAGCTCGGTCGCGCCTACGGTCGAGTCATGACCATCACCACCGAACCGACCAGCCCCGCGATGCTCACGGTGAGTGATGTCGCGGCCGGCAGCAAGGTCGCCCCGTCGGCCGTGCGGTTCTACGAGAAGCACGGCATCGTCGATGCCGTGCGCACCGGCGGGAACCAGCGGCGGTTCGACGGCTCGGCCGTGTGCCGCATCCAGATCGCCCGGCTCGCCCAGCAGGTGGGGCTGACGGTTCGGGAGATCGCGGACCTATTCGCCGCGCTGCCGAGCGACCCCGCGCCCGAGGACTGGGGAGTGATCGCCGACCGACTCGTCACCGAGGCCGAACGGCGGGTCGACGACCTGCGGGCACACCTGTCCTCGCTGTCCTCCGGCGCGCGCCTCTGTGAGCTCGGCGCGGCCATCGACAGCTGAGCCGAACTCGCCCGGCGCGCCGGTGCGTGCGGAGAAGTGCTCCGGTAGCGCTGCGCCGGCATGATTGCGGACGCTGATCAGAGCTGGAGCGGAGGCTCTACGCGAGCAGGCGCTCGAGGCGGGCGATGTCAAGCTGGCCGCCACGCGAGCCGAAGACCAGGACGAACGTCGCGCTCTGCGTGACCGCGGTCGGGAGAGCACAGGGCGAGGTTCGCTGAACAAGTGCGGTTCCTCTCCGGGCGCAGGTTGTTCCCAGGACTCTCCTCAGCTTTCATTCGTGTGACGCCGGATGACCGTCAGTCGGTGCGGCGGGTCGCTACCCAGCCTTCGATGCCGTCCAGGAAGCGGTCAACGCCGAAGCTGAGTTCGAACGGCAGCGCGTCCCCGCCGGCCTCTGGCTCCGCGCGGCCCTCGGTGTTCTCGGTGGCGAAGACGGCGGTCAGCGCCGGGTAGTCCTTTTCGTCGAGGAACTCGGCCACCACGTGCGCCAGGTCGGCGTCGCTGTCGGGGATGCCGTCGCCGTCCTTGTGCGCGCTGGTCATGTTCATGCTGATCTGCGCGGTGCCCCGGACGACCGCGGTCAGGTGCAGGGCGGCCACCCTGGCCTCCCCGCCGGCCAGCCCGGCCGCCAGCAGCGGCCGCAGCAGGCGCTCCAGCCAGGCGAGCTGGGTCGGCCCGAGGTGCGCGTTGTCCAGCGGGACCCGCAGCATCCATGGCCGCTGCTGAAAGCCGGCCCACAGCGCGCCGACCCAGCGCCGGACCGCCTGCCGGAAGTCCTCGGCGTCGTCGAGGTCCGGGGGCGCGTCCGCGCCGATGTCGGCGACCACCTCCAGCAGGAGCTCCTTGCTCGGGATGTGGTTGTAGAGCGACATCGTCGAGTAGCCGAGCTCGGCGGCGATCCGCTGCATGGACAGCGCCTCGAGCCCGTCGGCGTCGGCGATCTGCACCGCCGCCTGCGCGATCCGCTCCACGCTGAGCTTGGGTCGCGGCCCGCGCTGGCCCTTGGGCCGCCCCGCCCACAACAGCGTGAGGCTGCGCGGCAGCTCCGAGCCCTGGTCGCCGCCCTTGTCGCCTCGTGTCGTCATCCGCCATCCCGTCTGTGTCGTCAGCACGTCTATCCTAAAACTATGTATGACGTACGTTTCTATGTATAGTCTACATAGTTTCTGTCCGGACCTCACCACGAACGGATCGTCATGACCTCACCCCCGAACGCGCCGACCATGGCCCCACCTCGCCGTGGGCCGTCCTGGTGGCGCCGCCCATGGATCGCGCCGCTGATGCTGGCGGCCGCGGCATTCATGGCGTTCTCCGTGCCGCCCTACCTGACCTTCGACCCGAGCATGTCCCGGCTGGAACCGCCGACCGGCGACGACCTCTACTACCCCTTGCTGGTCGCGCACGTCCTGCTCGGCGCGGTCGCCATGACGACCGGCTGCTTCCAGATCTGGCCCGCGTTCCGCGCACGGCACCGGCGCGGGCACCGGCTCACCGGCCGGCTCTACGTCTACGCGGTGTTGCCCGCCGCCACGGTCGGGTTCTACATCGGCTGGAACACCGCGGCCGGCCCCTCCGTGCGGGTGGCCAACCTCGTCGGCTGCGCGTTGTGGCTCGTCTTCACGATCGCCGCGTGGCGGATGGCCCGCCAGCGGCGCTACGACGAGCACCGCAGGTGGATGTCGCGCAGCTTCGCCCTCGCCATGTCGATCGCGCTCAGCCGGGTGATCAACATCCCGGCCATGATCGTGCTCACGCCACAGGTGGACTCCGCCTTCGACGGAAACAAGGAACTGATGGCTAACACCGCGACGAGCATCGGCGTCTGGCTCAGCCCGCTGCTGCTGCTGGTGCTCACCGACTACCTGCTGGAACGCCGCCGCAAGCCCGCTGCCCGCAGGCCCGTCCCGCCGCCCCAGCAGGCACCGCCGCCGCCCGGCATGCACACCGGTGTCCGCGCGGGAACGCTCTGACCTGTCAGTGAACGACATCAACCGAAGGAGACAACGATGAAGGTGTTCGTCGACCAGGAAAGGTGCGTCGGGTCAGGGCAGTGTGTGCTCGCCGCCGCCGACGTGTTCGACCAGCGGGCCGAGGACGGGGTCGTGACGCTGCACCACGACAGCCCGCACCCCGACCGGCTGGGCGACGTGGAGTACGCGGCGGCGAGCTGCCCCTCGCTGGCGATCTCGTTCCAGGCGTGACCGCCGTGCTCGGCCACGTCGTGGTCGTCGGCGCGTCAGCCGCCGGACTGTCCACAGCGGAAGCATTGCGTGCCAAGGGATACGACGGGAAGCTGACGCTGGTCGGCAAGGAGTGGCACCCGCCGTACGACCGGCCGCCACTGTCCAAACAGGTCCTTTCCGGGACGTGGGAGCCAGACCGGGTCCTGCTGCGCGACGAGCGGGCGATCGGCCGGCTCGACGTCGATCTCCGGCTGGGACACACCGCGGCCGGGCTGGACCCGGCCGCGCGCGAGCTGCTGGTCGACGACGACCGGCTTTCGTTCGACGCCCTGGTGATCGCCACCGGTGTCCGTGCGCGCCGCCTGCCGGGCGATGACCTTGCTGGCGTGCACACCGTGCGGACCATGGACGACGCCGTGTCCCTTCGGGCGGCCCTGCTCGGCCGCCCGAAGGTGGTCGTCGTCGGCGCCGGGTTCCTCGGCTCCGAGATCGCGGCGGTCGCCAAGGGGATGGGTCTGGACGTCACGCTGGTCGGCGCCCAGTCCGCGCCGCTGCGGCGCCCGTTCGGCGCCCGGATCGGGGAACTGGTCGGCCGGACGCATCGTGACCACGGTGTCCGGCTGCGGATGAACACGGGTGTTTCGGGGTTCGTGTCGGTCAACGGCAGCGTGACGGGGGTCGAACTGGCCGACGGCACGGTGCTGGACGCCGACGTGGTCGTGGTCGCGGTCGGCGCGGTCCCGGCGACCGCGTGGCTCGCGGATTCTGGTTTGTCCACAGGGGATGGCGTCGAATGTGACGCGATGTGCCGTGCCGCGCCGGGGATCTACGCCGCGGGTGACGTGGCGTCCTGGCACAACCCGTTGTTCGGCAGGCGGATGCGCGTTGAGCACCGGCTCAACGCCACCGAGCAGGGGATGGCGGTGGCGGCGAACCTGCTCGGGGCGGACCGGCCGTTCGCCCCGGTGCCGTACTTCTGGAGCGATCAGTACGACCTGCGCCTCGGCGCCTACGGGATCTTTCCCGAGCACGCGTCGATGACCGTGGTGCACGGCGAGGTGGCCGACGGCCGGTTCGCCGCCGCCTACGTCGAGCACGACACCGTGGTCGGGGTGCTCGGCTGGAACTGCCCGCGTGAGCTGCGCGCG
Source organism: Actinophytocola sediminis (assembly GCF_054779715.1). NCBI lineage: Bacteria > Bacillati > Actinomycetota > Actinomycetes > Pseudonocardiales > Pseudonocardiaceae > Actinophytocola > Actinophytocola sediminis. The sequence goes on from NZ_BAAGXS010000004.1 coordinate 70,332, forward strand.
CTTCGCCAACTGGTGGTCGACCGCGCGCCGTTGCCTCACCGCGAGGAGTTGACCGTCCCGGCTTGACGCCGGGCGAATGGGACCAGGGATCCCACAGGAAACGTTGGCCGCCTCTCCAGACCGGGGAGGCGGCCAACGCTTTTGTGTTGGGGTTACCTCGATACGTCACCCGCTTCTCCGGACCGGGGGAGGTGCCCAACGGTTTGTATCGGGGTTGCCTCGGCTGGTCACCAGATCCACCACCGGACAAACACGTTGGCCGCCTCCCCAACTCGGGGAGGCGGCCAACGCTGTGCCGTGCGGTTGTTGTTGGCTAGCGGGATTCCCAGAACCGGCACTGGTGTTCGGCTGCCAGGTCCATCGGGGCGATGCCCTCAGGAGCGAGCGACAGCACGCGCGAGGACCTGTCCGTCGAGCCGAACTCGGGCCAGCGCGGTCCCGGCGCCGCGTTCGGGTTGCCCTTCCTGGCGAAGCTCGACCAGTAGTCGATCATCTGGTCGGACAGGTGCCGCTGCTCGTCGGTCAGCTTCGGCTCGATGTTGGCGAGGTTGAACAGCGACCACAACTCCGACGAGTGGTATGACCCCATGGGCATCGCCGGTGGCAGCGGGGACAGCGGCGGCGCGGCCGGGTCGGCGAACTCGTAGTGATAGACCGGAACGTGCTTCGCGAGCCCCTTGGACGTCTGGTACTGGTTGCAGGTCCACTTGCTGTCCGTGGTGATCGCGCTCCACGCCAGTGCCGCCGAGTCGTAGGCCGCCCTCGGGTACTTGGCCTCGATCTCCTGGCGGTCGTCACCGAAGGTGTCGGTGAGGACCGCGTCGTAGGTCTCCTCGCTCATCGGGTACTGGAAGTTGTCGTACATCGAGGTGGGCAGCCGGGTCTCGTCGCGGGTCTGGCCGGTCAGCACCGGCACCCGGTGGAACCGCCCGGTGTGGATCGCGTCCGCCGGGTTCTTCGGCAGTATCGAGGTGCCGTAGGCGGGCTGGATGTACTTCTGCAGCACCGGTGTCAGCGTGTCCACCGGCAGCGCGCGCAGGCACTCGACGGTGGCGTCGGTGTCGGCCCGCTGGCAGCCGAGGTCGGCCGCGGTCTGCGCACCCTGGCGCTCGAGCCGGTCGAGCGGCTCGTAGATCGCGTCCGCCGGTTGGCCGCGGAACTCGGCGTTGCGGACCCAGTCGAGGTCACACGCGCCGCTCTGCATGATCACCTTGTCGAACAGCCCGGCGGCGGCCGGGGAGGTCAGGTGCGCGCAGTTGCTGATCGCGCCGGCGGACTGGCCGGCGATGGTGACGTTGTCCGGGTCGCCGCCGAACTTCGCGATGTTGCGCTGCACCCAGCCGAAGGCCGCCTGCTGGTCGGCCAGCCCGAACGTGCCGGACCCGTCGAGCCCCGGGTGGCCGAAGAAGCCGAACACCCCGAGCCGGTAGTTGACCGTCACGACGACCACGTCGCCGCCCTCCACCACGCGCTGCGCGGGGTAGTTGCTGCTGGCGCCCATGTAGAAGCCGCCGCCGTGCACCCAGACGATGACCGGCTTCTTCTTCGACTTCTTCGCCGGTGTGGTCACGTTCAGGTACAGGCAGTCCTCGTCGCGGCTGCCGTCGGGCACCTCGCCAGGGGCCTGCGCGCACGCGGGGGCCGGGTTCGTCGCGTCCCGCTCACCCTCCCACGGCGCGGGCGGTCGCGGGTCCCGCCAACGCAGGTCGCCAACCGGCGGCGCGGCGTAGGGGATCGACTGGAACGCGCGGGTCGTGTCGGACACGGTGCCGCGCACCGCGCCGGACTCGGTCGCCACGAGCGCCGGGTCGGTCTCCGAGGTCAGCTCCGCCGCCTGACTCGTCGTGCCCCACAACACTCCCGCCGCGACCGCGGCCACCGCCGTCACCAGCGCCGGTATTCGCCAACTTGCCATCTCATGTCCCCGATCATTCGGTTTCCGACTGTGTCGGTGTCCAGTTGAGACGATCGACGCGGTCCTCGCCAGCGGCCAAGGCGGCGAGCGACCCCTACCAAAGTCGATACCCACGAAACCCTTCGGCTGCGCCCGCTCGCGACCGGGGAATGGCTGGTAGGCAACAAAACTCGATCAACCGAACAATCCGGAAACGGCCTGTGGACGCGGGGGACTGGGTGACGTGGGGACCGCTCGAGGTGCCGGCCGGCGTGTTGCGGGTGGCGCTGGTCGACCGGGGTCGGTGCGCACGATGTCGTCGCCGGCCCGGCCAGAGTCACCGCTGCCGGCGTGCCTGTACCACCGCGTCGACGCCGGTGCCGGCCGTGGCCCGGGGGCGGTCCTCGGCGACGATCACCGCCCACTCGCGCGGGTCGAGGGCGGCGACCGCGGCGTCGACGGAGACCTGGACCTGGTCGGCCGCGGCCGTGGGGTTGCCGGTGGCCGGGTCGACCGGTCGGTGACCGACGAGCAGCAGGGTCCCACCAGGGGCGACCCCGGCCGCGAGTCGCCGCACCGTCTCGGTCACCCCGCCGGCCAGGTGGACATACAGGCAGGTGACGAGGTCGTGGCGGCCCGGCGGCGGCGTCCAGGTCGTGAGGTCACCGTGCACCCAGTCGACGCGCTCGGCGACCGCTGTCCCGATGGTCTCGGCCCGTGACCGGGCGTGGTCCAGCGCGGTCTCGGCGAAGTCGACCGCCGTGACCCGCCAGCCACGCGCGGCGAGCCAGAGCGTCTCGGCCCCGTGCCCGCAGCCCGCGTCGAGCGCCACCCCCGGTGGCAGGTCGCCGGCCACGGTGAGCAGGTGGGTGCTCGGCGGACGGGTCGCGACCACGTCCGCGTGCGCATCCAGCGCCCGCGCCCACCGCCGCTCCCAGGAGTCCTGGTCGAACACCACGTCGATCACCTCCAACCGCAGTGTTCGCCGACCCGCGCGGACCAGACAAGTTGAGTTGCCAGCACAGCAACCCCCGCGCGAACACGCTCTTGTTCGAACTCATCGGCTGATGTGGTCGGTGTGGCGGCGCATTCCCGCGTGGTAAACCAGGCCGGTTCCGGTTCGGTCGTTTCGGTAGAACGCCTGCTCCAGATAGGTCGACCACTCGTAGTACCACTCCTGGCCTGGGTAGCCGCCGGTGTCCCGCTGGGTCGCACTCGCCTCGGCGCGCTCGTCATCGTCGTCGCCGTCCGGGCGCACGGTGAACCGGCCGGCGACCCCGTCCCGGCCGCCGGGCGCCGGCACCGGCTCGACACTGCTGTCGCCCCAGTCCTCGCCCGCGCGGATCTCCCAGTCGTGGACACCCCAGTCGCCGTCCCACACCGTCGTGTCGGCGGGCTGGGTCGTGGCGGCGACGCACGCGAGAGCCGCGAGCACACCGGAAATCGCGCGAAATCGAGTCATTCGGCAGCACTCCTGTCCGGGAGAAGGTCAGCCGAACGTAACTCCAGGAAAATCCACCTGGCCAGGTCAGCCGATTGGTGCGCGACAAAACTCGACCAATCGAACAATCCAGCTGGTCAGTGTGGCTGGCTCAGATCGCCGGGGAGGAATGCCGCCACCGTGGCGGTCACCGGTGCGTCCATCGCCTCTTTTTCCGCTTTCGGGTATTCCCAGCGAAGTCCGGCCACCGAACCCGGGCCGACGTGGACGCTCTCGTAGTAGATGTTCCCGTTCGCGAGATAGCCGGACACCGCGTACCGGTCCGCGCCCGCGTTCTCATACGTCACGGTGCCGCCGGCCGCCTCGATCGCGGAGACGCGCTCCGCCAACGTCTCCGCGACCGACGAGCCGGACACGTTGTTCGCACCCCACACGGCCATGGTCGCGGACTGGTCGGCGTCGGTGAACGTCGCGCCGTCGCCGTTCTGGCCGCTGTCCCGCTCGGCGAACCCGGCGGGCACCAGGCTGGTGTAGCCGTAGCGCGCGTTGCTGTAGGTGGTGTCCGCCGGCGGCGGGGCCGACGTCGAGACGGTGCCGGTCATCGCGGTCGGCCGGGCCGCGTCGAGGGTCCGGACGTTCGCCGCGATCCTGGTCCGCCGCCCGTCGCGTTCGAGGTACAGGGTGCCGGTCTCCAACCTGCCTTCCGGCCCGTCCGCGGCCAGCACGAGCCGCGTGTCCTCGCCGAGCGGCCGGACCGCGCGCACCGGGTCGGGCGTGGTCTGCCGCCACACCTGGCCGTCCAGGCGCCAGACACCAGGCTGGACGGCGTACTCGACGCCGCCGCCATCGGTTTCCCGGCACAGCATGAAGCTGGCGTGCAGCGTGTTGTCGGCGCTCCACCACACCTCGTCGATGTGCCCGCGCCCGGCGTCGCCCATGACGGGCAACGGGTCGATCACCGTGCTCGGCGACGACCTGCCGGACGCGACGTCGACCACCGTCACCCGCGCGTTGTCCGGACATTCCTGGGTCTTCACGTAGGCGTTGACGATCGCGAGCCGCGAACCGTCCGCGCTGAACGCGGCGTCGACCAGCGGATCGAAGCCGGCGGCCCCCACCGGCCGCGGGTCCCGGCCCGGCCGGACGAGGTGCGCGTCGATGAAGTCGCCGCCGGTCGCGGCCGTGTCCGCGGTCAGCGCCACGCCGGAGGTGCCGGTCACCAGCGCCAGCCCGTGGCCGTCGGGCTCGGCCCTCGGCCCGCGCACCGGCCACGACGTCGGCTGGGGGTCGGCCGCGGCCAGGTCGACCCGCAGGAACTCCTCGTCGGTGGTGAGCCACGCGACCTCACTGCCGCCGATCGGGACCGCGCGCTCACAGTCGTGGCAGGCCACCGTGCTGGCCGACCCGGTCGCGGTGTCGATGGCGGTGATCGTGCGGGTGCTCCGCCCGGACTCGACCGCGTAGGCGTACCGGCCGTCGGCGGTGAACGACGCGGCGTAGAACCCGCCGTCGTCGCCTGGCGCCTCGACGGTGCGCACCACCTCGGTGCCGCGCATGACGGTGATGGCGTTGTCGGTGGTGTACACGTAGGTCTGGTCGATGCTCGGCGGCGCGGCGGTCGCGTCCTCGTCCCCGCCCTGGTAGATGACGATGCCGACGCCGGCGACCACCGCGGTCCCGGCGGCCGCCGCGGCGATCTTCAACTTCGCGGCGGTCCACCAGCCGGCCGCCTGCAACGTGCTCGCGCCGACCGAGGTGGTCGTGGTCAGCAGCGCCAGCGGGGACATGGCCACCAGCGTGGCGACGCTCGCGACCAGCCGCTGCCAGCCGCGCTCCTCCCACTTCTTCCCGTAGGCGGCGACGGCCCGCTGCTCCAGTTCGGCGACGAACGCGCCCGCGCTGGCCGGCCGCGCCCGGGTGTCCTTGGCCATCCCCCTGGCGACCAGATCGCGCAGCGGCTCCGGCACGTTGTCCAGCGGCACCGGCGCGGACTCGTGCATGGCCTTGACGTGCTCGGCCGTCGTGTCGAACGGCCGCCTGCCGGTGACGCACTCGTAGAACACGCAGGTCGCCGCGTAGACGTCGGTGGCCGGGGTGCCCGGCTGGCCGGCCCACTGCTCGGGCGCCATGTACGCGGGCGAGCCGGCGGCCAGGCCGGCGTACCCGTCCAGCGTGGCCAGCCCGAAGTCCACCAGCTTCGACACCCGCTCCTGGGAGACCAGCACGTTGCCCGGCTTGTAGTCGCGGTGCACCACGCCGACCGAGTGCGCGGCGGCCAGCCCGAGCAGCGAGCCCTTGAGGAGGGCGAGCGCCGACTCCGGCGCCAGCACCGGCTCGGCCTTGAGCAGCGCCTGCAGGGAGACCCCGGGCACCGCCTCCATCACCAGCGCCGCGCCGTCCTGGGTGATCACGAAGTCGCGGATGCCGACGACGTACGGGCTGCGCACGCCCGACAGCAGCCAGGCCTCCCGCTGGAAGCCGGCCACGATGTCCGGTTGGGTGAGGAACTCCGCCTTCAGGTACTTGATGGCGACCAGCACGCCGCTGATCTCGTGCTTGGCCAGCACGACCCGTCCGAAGCCGCCAACCCCCAGCTGCGTGACCTCGGCATAGCCCGGCAGTGTCCAGTGCCCGCCCATCACCATTCCCTCGATTCCGGACGATTGTGCCAGGTCAGAACGTCTTACCGCCGACGGAGCGAACAAATGCCCGGTTCGCCGGGGCCAGCACGAGACCGATCGTCACCGCCGCCAGCAGGAAGCCGAGCAACCCGGTCGGCGCGGCGAAGACCAACGCGATCAGGTTGATCCCCAGCGCGATCGCCGCGACGACGGTCAGCACCTGGCTGTTGCGGCCGCTCTGCGCGGACACCCCGCCCCAGATGTAGCAGCCGCCGACGGCCAACGAGAGCACCCCGAGCAGCACGATGACCCCGCCGGTGCCGCTGGTTTCGCCACCGAGGCCGGCCGCGGTGTCCTCGACCGAGCTGATCATCGCGCCGCCGGCCAGCCAGATGATGCCGCCGATGATCTCGATACCGGCCGCGACGAACCCGAGGACGCCGGCCGCGGTCAACGTGCCCGGCCGCCGGACCGCCGGCATCGGCCGGCCCCAGACCGGTCCACTGGTCCCGTAAGTCATGGTCACTCCCCATCGACGGGCCGCACCGTGAGGGTGGGTGCGGCGGTGTGGCTCCACTGTCGAGGTCGCGAGCCGACCGGCCAACCAACATGATGCAGAAACGATGCACCGGCCATGACACGGCTCCTGTGATGCGATCGCGGAAGACGAACCGAACAAGGTCGGCTAGTCTGGGTGTTGCATGCGTGCAACATGGGTGGCATGCGTGCAACACATGCACAGGTTGGGAGGGCAGCGTGACGATCAAGGCAATCGAGGACGAGGTCCGCGAGGCCCGCGAAGCTACGCAGCATCTCCTGCCTGCCCGTGACTTCACGAAGCCAGGGCCCCGTCCCATGTCACTCGCTGACGCCATGAACAAGGTCAAGGTCGAGTACGGCGAGGCGCTGGACCTGCTTGGCAGGCTCTGAGCAGTTTGGGACTGTAGGCTCCACGGGTGTCCGACTGGGCCTACCTCACGAAAGCTGAGCTGATCGCCGAGACTCACCCGATTGGTGTGGGGCCGGTACGAGATCACGGTGCTTTAGCAGCATGCATGGCTTCGCCAGGGCATACGTTTGGTGGTCAGGAGCTGTATCCCGACATCTCCGATAAAGCCGCAATCGTTTGCTTCAATATCGCCAAGACTTATCACCCGTTCATCGATGGCAACAAGAGGGCGGCGGCTGTCGCGCTACTGACAACGTGCTACATGAACAGTTTCGTACCCATGTTGACGCAGTCCGACCTCGTGGCCGTGATCATGCTCGTGGCACGGGGCGACATGAGCCACGCGGATCTGGCTGCGTTCTTGCGCGTCAGGATGACGTAGCAGCGTCAGCGTTGTTGGCCAGACGCGGGCTATTCCGGGTATTTGTGTAGGCCGTGGTCGGCGCGGATTTCCTGGCTCATGGAGTCGATTTCCCGGGCCAGGCGGAGTGCGTGCTGGAAGCAGTCGCGGGCGCGGGTGTGGTCGCCGCGGGCGGCGTTGGCCCGGCCGAGGGCGTTGAGCGCGGCGGCCTGCACGTCGCGGGCGCCGGACTCGGCCGCGGCGGCCACGGCTCGCTCCAGGTAGCCGATCGCCGGTGGGTGGTCGCCGGCGGCCGTGTGCGCGGTGGCCAGCGCGAGCAGCGCGTCCGCGGTCGCGCGGGGGACGTCGCAGCGCCGCGCGGCGGCCAGTGCCTCGGTGGCGTAGTCGATGGCCAGCCGGTGCTCGCCGAGCTGGGCGTGGATCGCGGCGAGTTTGCCGGCCGCTCTGGACACGCCGTAGGTGTCGTTCGCGGCTCTGGTGATCGTCAGTGCCTGCGCCAGGTCCGCGCGGGCCTCCGCGAGTCTGCCGGACTTGCGGTGCCGGTCGGCGAACTCGAACAGCGCCCGGCTCCGGAACGCGGGATCGTCGCGCGGCAGGGTCACCGACAGCGCGTCGGCGAAGGCGGCGAACTGCTCGTCCGGGGACGGGCGCGGGTGCTCGGCGCCGGCGTTGCGCAGTGCCGGGTCCTGGCGCAGGATCCGCTGGTAGAGCGTGTGCAACTCGGCCGGTGGGTGCATGCCCTGCGCGTCGAGCCTGGCATACAGCTGGCGGTATTCGGACAGCGCCTCGGCGTGGCGGCCCGCCCGGTACCTTGCCGTCATCAGGTGGCCGACGAACGCCGCGTGCAGCGGATGCCGGCCAACCAGCTCGGCCAGCTCGGTGACGTCCACCCCGTCCGGCGCGGCGGCCAACTCCAACGTATAGCGCCGATCCAGCACGGCGAGCCGGCGCTCGTCCAGTCCGGTCGCGGCCGGCGCGAGTGCCGCGCTGTCCAGTCCGGACAGCACCGGACCGCGCCACAGCGCCAGTGCGGCGCGTAGTTCGGACACCGCGTCGGTGGTGCGCGACATCCGCTCGGCGAACTCGGCGCGCGACAGGTGCAGTTCGAACTCGCGCAGATCGCAGCGGCTGCCGTCGAGGTTGGCCACGAAACCCGGGCCGGACGCGGTGATCACGTGCGGCGGCGCCCCGTCGTCAAGCAGTTGGCGGCGCAGCGTGTTGGTGACGTTGCGGATCTGCCTGGCCGCGGTCGCCGGCGCGTCCTCGGCCCACACCACGCCGACGAGCCGGTCCACCGACACCACCCGGCCGGCCGCCAGCAGCAGCGCGGCGAGGATCTTCTCCTGCCGTGGCCCACCGAGCCGCACGCGGCGACCGTCCGCGACGATCTCCAGCGGGCCAAGCAGACCGAACCACACCCGCTGAGAATAACGACCGGATCAGCCGTTGACCTCGCGCGCCACCGCGAGCTGCTGCTCCTTGTGCCGCTGCTCGCGGGCCACGTCGGCGGCATGCTGCTGGATGAGCACCTCCTGCACGGCCCGTTCGACGCCGACCCAGGTCCGGACCCACTCGGCGCGTTCCTTGCACCGCACGTCCAGGGTGGCGACGGTGATCTCGTGCGCGGAGGGCCGGCCGGCGCTGAAGGCGGGATCGGTGATCGCGGCGTCCGGATCGTCGTACTGGAAACCCGCCGTGGCCATGCACCGCGACCAGACCGCGGCGGCCTCGATCACCGGCGGGGTGGTCCGGGTGACGTCGTGGCTGCGGCGGCTCAGCGCGAAGCTCGTCACCTCCTGGCCAGGCTGCCCGTCGGCGGCCAGCGTCCGGTCCGCCTCGCCCGCGCACCCGTCTGCCGGTACGGACTGGCCGTCGCGGGTGCCGGTGATGACCGCGAGGACCTCCGGCGACGGCTGCGCGGGCGCCTCGGCGTCGCGCGTGGCGAACACCGCGGGGTCGCGGTAGCCGTGGACCGCGGCCTCGCCCGCGTCGACGAGACCGTGCCGTCGCTGTGTGGCGGCGTCGCGCACGGGGTCGACCGGGGGGAAGGCGTACGTGAGCCCGTGGTCGGCGAGGCATCGCTCGATCAGCGTGTTGCGTGCCCTGATGACCTCCATCTCCTCGACCGGCGTCAGCAGCGAGCGGTCGAGCGGCAGGTCAAGGCCGTGCACCGTCGACACGTCGGTGGGGACCTTCGTGAGCGCCGCGTCGAGATCGGCCGCGTCGAAGCCCGGCGTGGCGGATGGCGTCGAGCAGCCGGCGAGCACGACCGCCGCGACGGCGCCCGCGACGACGGTGGCCGCGCGGTGCGGCCGGTGACCGGGAGTGACCATGGCGCGACCTCCGATTCGCGGTCGGGGTCGCGCCGCGCCGGCGCGACCCCGATCCTCGGCTAGGACTGGTCGCGGTTGGCGCAGTCGGCGTAGGCGCCGAAGCTCCCCGGCCACTTGAAGCTCGCGTTCTCGTTCTTCATGGTGGCGTTGAAATTGCTGGCGGCGTACGCGCCGAACGACTGGGAGGCGACGCTGCCGTTGCAGCCGCTGTTGTAGTAGACCGTCGCGGCGTAGGACCAGTTGTTGACCACCGAGGCGGCGTTGTTCTTCACCTGGACATTGCGGCCGTTGGTGCCGCCTTTGTTGAACAACTCGTTGTCGAGGTTGCCGTCCGAGTAGAGGAAATCGGCGCGGGCGCCCGCGTGGTTGCTGTTGAAATAGAAGCAGAAGTAGGCGTCCGGGCATCCCTTGATCGGCGCCGCGGCGGCGGCTGGGGCGGTGACGACGATCCCGGTGAGCGCGGCGACGACCGTCGCGAAGCCGATCAGCATTCGTTTAAGGTGCATGCGGGACTCCTTTTTCAATGACAATGTTTTCGGGCAGCGGATGCTGCGATGAGAAACGCGTCGAATTTTCCGGCCCCCATATTTTCCAGCTCTATCATGCCTACCGGTGGGGAATTTTTTCAATCACACCTTCAGGTGACCCGCCGACTTCGGGTCGCGGACGCGTGCGGAGTGCGCCGGTTGTTGCGCTACGTGATGGGTGTTGCGTACGGCGCTGATATATCTACGATGTACCAGTGGTCACCACGACAGGCCGAACGGACGGCGGGTACGCCCTGCCGGATCTGGTCACTGTCGAGCCGGAGACCCGCGTGGTCGCCAGCCTCAGCGAGAAGGCCTACTACCTGCTGCGCGACCGGCTGATCACCCTTGACCTCCCGCCCGGCGCGACGATCGACGAGCGCGCCCTGCAGGACGAGCTCGGCATGGGCCGCACCCCGATCCGCGAGGCCCTGCGCCGGCTGGCCGACGCCCGGCTGGTGGAGGTCGTGCCCCGCCGGGGAATGTTCGCCAGCCACGTCCATCTCGGCGACCTGCGCGCCATCAGCGAGGTCCGCGCCCAACTGGAGGGCTACGCGGCCAGGATCGCCGCGACCAGAGCACGAGCCACCGACCTGGCCGCGGCCACGACGTTGCTGGCCGAACTGCGCGCGAACCCCGCCGCCCCACGGGAACTGATCCGCCTCGACCAGCGCGTGCACCGCCTGGTGCACCGGGCGACGCACAACGCGTTCCTGGTCGCCACGCTGGAGGAGTACTACGTCCACAGCCTGCGGCTGTGGTTCCTGGTCCTGGACCACCTGCCCCACCTCGAACACGCCGTCAGCGAGCACGTCGAACTGCTGACCGCGATCCACGACCGCGACGCACCGACCGCCGAACGACTCGCCCGCCGTCACGTCGCCGACTTCGAAGAAAAGATCCGCATAGCCCTCTAAACCCCAGCCCCGGAGGAGCCATGACCTCAGCTCAGCCCGTGCCCGCCCGTGCGGATGTTCTCGTGATCGGCGCCGGGATCGTGGGGAACTCGGTGAGCTATCACCTCGCCGAGTTGGGATGGCGCGACATCGTCCTGCTGGACAAGGGACCGCTGCCCGACCCCGGCGGTTCGACCGGACACGCGTCCAACTTCATCTTTCCCGTCGACCACTCCCGGGAACTGACCGCGCTGACGCTGGATTCCATGGCCCAGTACGAGAAGTTCGGCACGCTCACCACCTGCGGCGGCATCGAGGTCGCCCGCGAGCAGGCCAGGGTCGAGGAGTTCGGCCGCCGCATGGCGTCGGCGACCTCCTGGGGCGTGCCGGCGGAGATCATCACCCCCGACCGGATCGCCGAGCTGGTCCCGTATCTGGACAAAAGCCTGCTGTTGAGCGGTTTCTGGACCCCGTCCGCGGCGGTGGTCGACTCGCTGCGCACCGGCGCGCTGATGCGCGAGCACGCCACCGCGCTCGGCGCGCTGACCATCTCGGCGAACACCGAGGTACTGGCCATCGAGACCACCGGCGGGCGGGTGTCGAAGGTCCGCACCGACCGCGGCGACATCGAGACCGACACCGTGGTGATCGCCTGTGGCGTCTGGAGTCCGCGCATCGCGCGGATGGCAGGTGCGAGCATTCCGCTGACCCCAGCGGTACATCAGATGATCGACGTCGGCCCGATCCCCGAACTCGCCGCCACCAACACCGAGATCGCCTTCCCGATCGTGCGCGACATGGACACCCTGATGTACGAACGGCAGAGCGGCGCGGACCTGGAGGTCGGCTCCTACGCCCACCGGCCGATCCTGCACGACCCGGACGACATCCCGTCGATCGCCGCCGCCCAGCTCTCCCCGACCCAGCTGCCGTTCACCGCCGACGACTTCGACCAGCAGATGCAGGACGCGCTCGACCTGTTCCCCGACATCCTCAGCACACCCGGCGCCGGCGTCCGGCACGCGATCAACGGTCTGCTGTCGCTGACCCCGGACGGCAGCCCGCTGCTCGGCGAGACCCCGGAGGTCCGCGGCCTGTGGTCGTCGGCCGCGGTGTGGATCAAGGAAGGCCCCGGCGTCGGCCGGATGCTCGCGCAGTGGATGACCAACGGCCACACCGAGATCGACCTGCACGGCGCGGACATCGCCCGGTTCTACCCCCACCAGCGCACCACCCACCACGTGCGCGCCCGGGCCGCCGAGGGCTTCAACAAGACCTACGGCATCGTGCACCCGCGCGAGCAGTGGACGGCCAACCGCGGCCAGCGGCTTTCCCCGTTCCACCAACGGGAAGTGACCCTCGGCGCGGAGTTCTTCGAGGTCGGCGGCTGGGAACGGCCGCAGTGGTACGAGTCGAACCGCCCGCTGCTGACCGAGTTCGCCGACCGGATCGACGACCGGCCACACGAGTGGGACGCCCGCTGGTGGTCGCCGATCACCAACGCCGAGCACCTGGCGATGCGCGAGCGGGTCGCGATGATCGACCTGACCGCGTTCGCGCAGTTCGAGATCTCCGGTCCGGGCGCGCTGGACTACGTGCAGCGGATGGCCGTGGCGCAGCTGGACCGCCCGGTCGGCAGGTTGATGTACACGCCGATTCTCGGGCCGGACGGCGGTTTCCGGGGCGACCTGACGTTCGTTCGCCTGGCGCCGGACCGGTTCCGGGTGGTGACCGGCGGGGCCGACGGCGCCCGCGACCGCAAGTGGTTCACCGACCACCTGCCGGCCGGGGTGACCTTCGCCGACCTGACCTCCTCGGTGTGCACGGTCGGCGTGTGGGGCCCCCGCGCGCGGGACCTGCTGGCCGCGGCCACCGCCGACGACGTGTCCGACGCGGGTTTCCCGTTCGGCACCGGGCGATGGCTCACCATCGGCGGCGTGCCGGTGCTGGCGTTGCGGCTGTCCTACGTCGGTGAGCTGGGCTGGGAGCTGCACGCGCCGTTCGAGCAGGGCCTGCGGCTGTGGGACACGCTGTGGGAGGCCGGGCAGCCCCTTGGCGTGGTGCCCGCCGGCATCGGCGTCTACGGCACCACCGGCCGCCTGGAGAAGGGCTACCGGCTGATGGGCGCCGAGCTGGACGCCGAGTACGGCCCGGTGGAGGCCGACCTGGCGCTGCCGAGGGTCAAGTCCCAGGACTTCATCGGCAAGGACGCCTACCTGCGGGCGCGGGCCGAGGAGCGGGCGGCGGTGATGTGCACGCTGACCGTCGACGACCACGTCGGGCCGGACGGCGTTCGCCGCTATCCCCAGGGCGGCGAGCCGATCCTGACCCTCGCGGGGGAGCGGATCACCGACCGCGAGTCCCGACCGTCCTATGTGACCAGTGCCGGTGCCGGCCCGTCGGTCGGTGCCTACCTGCTGCTGGCCTACCTCCCGCCGGAGCACGCGGTGGAGGGCACGGCGTTGCTGGTGGAGTACATGGGTTTCCGTTATCCGGTCACCGTGGCCCGCGTCGGCCGCCGCCCCCTGTTCGACCCCGACGACCAACGGATGAGGGCATGAGCAACCTTCCAGCCACCCCACCTGAGCCGAGTGGCACCCAACCGCACCCAAGGGGAACGGAACGCAATCCAGCCACCGACAAGCACAGAACCGGAGCACGTCAACCCAACGCAACGGAAACTTCTGAATCCGGGGAGACGGGCATGCGGGTTGTGGTGTGTGTGAAGCGGGTGCCGGCGACCGGGTCCGCGGTGCCGTTGACCGAGGACGGTACGGAGGTGGACACCCGTCATCTCGGGTTCACCATCGGGCCGCACGAGGAGTGCGCGGTGGAGGAGGCGGTGCGCATCGTCGAGCGGGTGGGCGGCAGTGTCACCGTGCTCACCGCCGGACCGCCCGAGGCGCAGGAGCAGTTGCGGTACGCGCTGTCCCTCGGCGCCGACCACGCGGTGCTGGTGGAGACCGGACCGAGTGAGGTCGACCCGCAGGCCTGCGCGGCGGCGATCACCGACGCGCTCCGGGTGCTCGAGTCCGAGGACCGCGGACCCGACCTGATCATGTTCGGCAACGAGTCCGCCGACGCCGGCAACTACCAGGTCGGCATCCGGGTCGCCTACGCGCTCGGGCTGGCGATCGTCGGCGGGGTCAAGGGCATCGAGCTGGATCCCGACGCCGGCCGGGCCACGTTGCGGCGCGCGGTGCCGGCCGGGGTCGAGGTGTACGAGGTGGCGCTGCCCTGCGCGGTCGCGGTCAAGGAGGGGCTCAACCTGCCTCGGTATCCGAGCATCAAGGGCAGGCTGCGGGCCAAGAAGACCCCCGTCCGCACCATCCGCCCGGAGCTGGTGGCCGGTGGGCTGCGCAAGGTCCGGCTGCGACCCCCACCAGAGGCCGAGCGGGAGACCGTCGTGCTCGGCCGGGGGCCCGCCGCGGCCGAACGGGTCGTGGACGTGCTGGCTGAGCTGGGGGTGGTGTGACGGTGTCTGTGCTGCTGACTGTCGTCGAGGTCGAGGACGGCGCGATCGCCGCCGAGTCGGTCGCTGCGCTGGGCTTCGCCGGTGAGTTGGCCGCGCGGCTCGGGGTCGCGGTGGCGGCGGTGTCCTTCGGGACGGCCGAGGTCGCCGACGCCATCGGCGAGCTGGGGGTGCCCCGGCTGCGGGTGGTCGAGCACGACCTGCTCGGCGAGTACGCGCCGGAATGCTGGGGCGAAGCGTTGGCGCAGCTGCTCGGCCACCTCGCCCCGGTCGGCGTGCTCGCCGCGGCCACCGAGCGCGGCAACGAGCTGATGGCGCACGCGGCGGCCAGGGCGGGGTTGCCGTTGGCCACCAACTGCGTCGCGGTCGGCGCGGGGGAGCCGTGGACGCTCACCAGGACCAGGGGCGGCGGGGTGCTGCTCGAGGACGCGGAGCTGAGCGCCTCGGTCAAGCTGGTCACGGTGACCCCGGCGGCCGCCCGCCGGCCAGCGGCCGCGCCGGTCGAGCGGGTCGAGGTCGCCACGTTCACGCCCGTCTTCGCCCCGGTGCCGGCGCACGGCAGGCTCGTCGAGCGGACCGCGGCCGCCGGAGGGGTCACCCTGACCAGTGCCCGGGTGGTCGTCTCCGGCGGCCGCGGGGTCGGCAGCGCGCAGGGTTTCGCCGTGCTGGAACAGCTCGCCGAGCTGGTCGGTGGGGCCGTCGGCTGCTCGCGGGTGGCCACCAACAACGGCTGGCGACCGCACAGCGACCAGGTCGGCCTGACCGGCACGCGGATCACCCCGGAGCTCTACATCGCCTGCGGGATCAGCGGCGCGACCCAGCACTGGGTCGGTTGTATGGACGCCAAACGGATCCTCGCGATCAACACCGATCCCGACGCCCCGATGGTGACCAGAGCCGCCTACGCCGTGATCGGCGACGTCCACCAGATCCTGCCCGCCGTCATAGACGAGATCCGCCGACGCGCGAGCGACGCCTAGCGGTACAGCGATGCCCTGAATGAGGCATTGGAGACGTTCAACGCCCTGAATGGGGCATTCAGGGCAGTTGGCGCTTGGCCGCGGTGCCGGTCAGGGGGGAGTCGTCCTGGTAGCGGAGCTCGTAGGTGCGCTCGGCGAACTTCCAGCCCTCCGGCGTGCGCCGGTAGCGGTCGTGGTAGATCGCGAAGTTCGCGTGTGAGCTGCCGTCGCGGAAGCGCCCGAGCTCCTGGATGTACACCCGGCCGACCCCGGTGTCGCCGTCGAGCTCGAGCCACCCGGGATGGGTGTTCTGCACGAAGAACTCCCAGGTGCCCTGCAGCCGCTCTATGCCGGCCCGGACCTCCTCCCGGCCGGTGAACTCGATGCCCCCGGCCGGGATCCGCCACACACCGTCCTGAGTGAACAGTGCCCCCCACCGGTCGTAGTCGCGCTGCATCCCCGCGTCGGTGAACTCGCCGACCAACGCGGCGATCGCCAGCCGGTCGGCCATGATGATGAGGTCGTTCATGTTGTCTCCCTTGGGTTTTATGATCAACTGGCGAAGGACTGCGGCCCGAACCGGCCCCAGGCCACGAGTGCGGCCATGGCGAGCAGGGTCAGCGGCACCGCGACCGTGCGGGTCTCGTGCCGGCGGACGTGGACGACGACCGCGCCGGCCATCAGCAGCACGACCCCCGCGGCGGCCAGCGGAACCAGCACCGGGACGATGTCGAGCGCGGCCGGCAGGATCAGGCCCACCGCCGCCATGACCTCCAGCACCCCGATGACCTTGACCGTGCCGCCGCCGAGGTCCTCGACCCAGCCGTAGCCCCCGGCGACCAGCTTCTCCGTTGGCTGGAACAACTTCTGCAGGCCGCTGGCCAGGAAGATCGCGGCCAGCAGCCCCGCGACGATCCACAGCGTGAGGTTCATGGGCTTCCCCGTTTCGCTCGATGGTGTGTCCCCGAGCTGTCCGACGAAACCGCCGCGCGGACTGTGAGGTGCCGCGCGGACGTCACATTCCGGCGGGCTACGTCGTCAGGACCGGTGACCGGGGACGCGAACAGGGGGAGACGTAGCCATGGAGGATCCGAGCCTGGACGCGATCATGGGCGAGCGGCGTCAGCTGATCAACGTGGCCTACCGGCTGCTCGGCTCGCTGTCCGAGGCCGAGGACGTGGTGCAGGAGACCTACGCCCGCTGGTACACCCTGTCCGAGACCAGGCGCCAGGCCATCGAGTCCCCCGGCGCCTGGCTGACGACGGTGGCCAGCCGGATCTGCCTGGACCTGCTGGGCTCGGCCAGGGCCCGGCGGGAGCGCTACGTCGGCGAGTGGGTGCCAGAGCCGCTGCCGGAACGGACCGAGTTGGCCGGCGTGCTGACCGTCGACCCGGCCGACCGGGTGACCCTCGACGAGTCGGTCAACATGGCCTTCCTCGTGGTGCTCGAGTCGATGACCCCGGCCGAGCGGGTCGCGTTCGTGCTGCACGACGTCTTCCGCTATCCGTTCGCCGAGGTCGCCGAGATCGTCGGCCGGACCCCGGCGGCGTGCCGCCAGCTCGCGTCCTCCGCGCGGCGGCGGGTGCGCGCGGCGCGGACGCCGGGGGCGCCGAGCGCCGGGCAGGCGGGCATCGTCCGGGACTTCAAACTCGCCTGGCAGGCCAGGGACATCGAGGCGCTGATCGGCCTGCTCGACCCCGAGGTCACCGCGATCAGCGACGGCGGCGGCCTGGTCAACGCCAAGCTTCAGCCGGTCCATGGCCGGGAGCTGGTCGCGCGGTCGCTGATCGAGATCGCCGGCAGGATGCCCGACCTGATCGTGCTGGAGCGCACGGTCAACGGGCAGCCGGGCCTGATCACCCAGCAGGACGGGGTGACCGCGGGGGTGATGGCCGTGGACGTCGTCGACGGCCGGATCAGGCACCTGTGGGCGGTACTGAACCCGAACAAGCTCCGCCCGTGGGTTGGTCCGCCTCCCCGGGACTGAGCCGGCTCAGGCGACCACCCTGTGTCGCGCGGTCGAGCGGCGGATCGTCAGGACGACCACCAGCAGTACCAGGATGAGCGCGTCGACGCTCCAGAGTCCGGCCGACAGCCAGAGCACGCCGTTGGCGATCGCGAAAACCACCATCGGCGCGCCGGCGTGGCCGCCAAGGCGGTCGAGCGGCGTCGGGCCGTCGGCGCGGCGCTGTTCGGTTTTCATGGGATCAGCACACACGTGGCCGTTACGGCACACTCAAGGGTGCTGTGACTCGCTTCACCGAAGTTGACCCTGCCGTAGCGGCACGGTTTCTACTGGTGCGGAGAGCTCGCGAACCGAGGAGGGGCTGGCCGTGGCCTGGAGCACCCGTCAACTCGCCGACCTGGCCGGCACCAGCCTGCGGACGGTGCGGCACTATCACGAGGTTGGCCTGCTGGCCGAGCCGGAGCGACGGTCCAACGGCTACAAGAGCTACGGCGTCGCGCACCTGGTGCGCCTGCTGCACATCAGGCGACTGACCGACCTGGGGTTCTCCCTCACGCAGATCTCGGAGATGGGCGAGGAGGACGAGCACCCGGAGGAGGCGCTGCGGCGGCTGGACGCCGAGCTGGCCGCGACCATCGAACGGCTGCAACGGGTCCGGGGCGAGCTGAGCGTGATCCTGCGCCACTCCGCCCGGACCGACCTGCCGACGGACCTGGCCGCGGCCGGCCGGAAGATGTCCGACGCCGACCGCTCGATGATGGTCGTGTTGAGCAGGCTGTCCAGCCCGTCGGCGATGACCGCCTACAAGGAGATGATGGACGCCGGCGACCCGGAGCCCACCCTCACCGAGTTCGACGACCTGCTCGCCGACGCCGACGAGCAGACCAGGGAGGCCCTGGCCCGACGCCTCGCCCCCTACGTGCGCGACCTGCGCACCGAGAACCCGGCGATGGGGGAGCTGAAGGCCGGCTCACCGGCCGAGATGCGCTTCGCCAGGCAGTCGATCGGCGTGGCCATCAAGGACCTCTACAACTCCGCCCAGATCGATGTCATGGTCCGCGTGGAGCGCCTGATCAACAGCCCTGAATGAGGCATTGGCGACGTTCACCGTCCTGAATGGGGCATTCAGGGCACTGCGCCAGGCTTCACAGGTTGGTCCACAGGGTCTCGATGTCGAGTACCCGGTTGCGCCGCAACGTCAGCGTCCGTTCGGTCGCGGCGAGCACGCCGGCGACGGTCAGCGAGGCGTTGAGCCAGGCCGGCAGCTGGATCGGTGAGGTGAAGGTGCCGACCCACTCCTCGACCCGGTCGAGCCGGGTGAGCAGCTCGATGGCCTGCGGCACGGCCAGCACGAGGCTGGTCACCAGGATCGCGATCGCCGCCCACCCGATGGCCCGGCTGAGCCGGGGATGGCGACGGTGCAGGCGGCCACGCCGGTGCTCGAGCGTGCCGGGCAGCGGGTCGAGGCGCCGTTCCGTGCCGTTGTCCATGACCAGGTGCACCCGGCGCACCCCGTAGGGCGTGCTGGCGACCTCGATCACGCCGCCGGCGACGGGGAAGGCGGCCGGCATCTCCATCGTCGCCAGCTGCCGGCCGTCGACGTACAGCTCGGCGTGCCCGTCGTCGCGGCTGACGTCGACCTGGACGGTGTGGTTGACCAGTTCACCGTGCCGGTCCGGGTGGTCGATGGTGTAGATGAGCCGGTGGAGGATCTCGTGGCGGCGCAGGGGTGACAGTCGCTTGCCGGTGGTCCCTTCCGGCCGGTCGTCCACACGGTTCATGGTCGCTCGCTCCAGGTAGCTCGGGTGTCATCTGCTACCAGTGCACACTGTGCCGTAGCGGCATACTCAAGCCTCGAGGCACGGAAAGAGGCGCGGGTCACGTCTGGCCGACTGTGACATTCGCGCCGGATTTGTGTCTGAGTCCACCGCGTGTCGGGTGAAAGGATATGGGCGCTGACTATCATTTTCGTGATGGCCGGTACCAGCCGGCTTCTGGCAATTGCCAGGCCTTGCGAGGCGAATATTCAACCGGTCAGCATATTCCTGTCATTGTCGCCCGGAATGAGTGAGCTGATATGAGAACTCTGCAGGCGTCTCCTGGCGGTCAGGTCGGCGCGGGCTGGCGTCGGTCCAGCGCCTCGGTGCCCGACGACGAATGTGTCGAGATCTGGCGTCGGGGAGACGGTGTCCGCGTGCGTGACTCAAAAGATCGGAAAGGCACTGAGCTGCGGTTTCGGCAGGAGACCTGGGAGCTGCTGCTGAGGGGACTCCACCACTGAGAGTGATCTCGATGACCTGGCCTGGCAGGCTTGCCATAGTCTCAGCGGGACGAAGACCACCCTAACGAGTGAGGAAGAGGAGCCAGCTCGTGGCGTTCCAGCCTACTCAGCGTGACCTCAACCTTGGTGCCGCGCTCCGGGCGGCACGCACCGCCGCCGGCCTGAACCAGGAGCAGGTGGCCGAGCGGCTCGGGCTCAGCCAGGCGAAGGTGTCCCGCTTCGAGACGGCACGCCAGGAGATCCCCCGCTTCCGGATGGAGGAGCTGGTCGACCTCTACCGGCCGGCCCCCGACCTGTTGGCCGAGCTGGAGTCGCTGGCCACGCCGCCGGACGTGGACGATACCGACCACCCGTCGCCCAACCGGGACTTCATGGCGCTGAAGCAGGCCGAGCAGGACGCGCTGGAGATCCGGTCGGCCTACGGCGAGGGCATCCCGCGCCAGCTGCAGGCCGACCAGTACATGCTCGTACAGAGCGCGAAGGCGGGGATCGTGACCAGCGAGGCCCGGCTGCTGGCCGAGAAGCGCCAACGCGAACGGCTGCTCAGCCGCGACCAGCCGCCGAGGTACTTCCAGCTGCTGAGCGAGTCGTCGCTCTACCGGGTGCCAGGGGGAACCCCGGAGCTGCGGCGGGAGCAGGCGCGCCACCTGTTGTCCCTGGTCGAGAAATATCAGCAGCTCTGTCTTCAGGTGGTCACCTTCGACGCCGACCTCGCGCATTTCAACAACATGACCGTGTTGTCCTTCGCCGACCGCCGACGGAATGTCGTCTATCTACCGAACGACCGCTACGGAAAACTGCACCGGCAGCCGACGGCGGACAAGGTCGAGATCCAGTGGGAGAAGATGCGCAGGGTCGCGCTCAGCGAAGAGGAAAGTCAGAAATTTATTCACGAGATCGCCCGGTCAGGGCAAACTCGCTGAAATCCGTCGAGGTCATTGCGGTAGCCTTCCGCGTAGTCACTCGGCGAGTCGGGGAGGCGCAACATCGTGTCGCAACGGTCGTCCGGATTACTGCCTCCGGTCGTCGTCGCGCTGGAGACGCCCAGCGTCGCGCGGGTCTACGACTACTACCTCGGCGGCTCGACCAACTGGGAGGTCGACCGCACCTTCGGTGACCAGGTGCTCGACCAGTTCCCCATCGTGCGGCGGATCGCCTTCGCCCACCGGCTGTTCCTCAACCGGGTCGTCGGTCACCTCATGCGCCGGGGGATCAACCAGTTCCTCGACATCGGCGCCGGGATGCCCAGCTCCGGCGCGACCCACGAGGCCGCCGACAACTGGGCGATCCACGCCCACCAGCGCCCCTACGCGCGCGTGGTCTACGTCGACCACGACCCGCTGGCCGCGGCCTACGGGCAGCTGCTGCTGGCCGAGGAGGGCGACCGGCGGCGGCACGCCATGATCGAGGCCGACCTGCGCGCCCCGGAGGACCTGTGGGCCCAGGCGCTGGATACCGACCTGCTCGACCGCAACCAGCCGGTCGGCCTGCTGTTGGTCGGCCTGCTGCACCTGGAGCAACGCGACGCGTGCGGCAACGAGGTCGGCACGAGCTCGGTGGCGAAACTGTGCCAGCTGATGCCCTTCGGCTCCTACGCCGCGGTCTCGCACGTCACCGACGACGGCGTGCCGGTCGCCGTGGCGCGGACGCTCACCGGTCTCAAACGGCTCTACGACCAGACCGGCGCACCGGTGAGCTGGCGGTCCCGGGCGCAGGTCCAGGCGCTGCTCGGCGACTGGCGCGACGTCGCTCCCGGCTGGACCTCGGCGGTCGACTGGCACCCAGAGGACACCGGGCCGCACGCGCCGCACATCGCGCTGCCGGCCGCGAGCAAGGCGGTCATCTGGGCGGGTGTCGCGCGAAAAGCCTGATTCGGTGATCCGGGCCGCCTGAACCGCCCTCCCGACAACGCCGGGAGGGCGGGGCCTTACCAGGCGTCGACCTCCCGACGCGGGGCGCACAGCGTGGCGCCGGTGCCGACGACGGCGACCAGCCCGATGCACAGCACCAGCACCCACGGGCTGTCGCCGTTGGAGGTGACCAGCGCGGTGGCCACCAGCGGCAGCGGGCCGCCGAACACCGCGCCGGAGAGCTGGAAGCCGAACGTCATGCCGGTGTAGCGGACGTTGGTGGGGAACAGCACGCCGAAGAACGACGCCTGGGCGCCGAAGCCGAGACCGGCGGTGAGTCCGAAGAGGACACCGAGGCCGAGCAGCAGCAGTACCACGCTGCCCGAGTCGACCATGGGGAAGATGACCGCGAACACCGGGATGGAGATGACACACGACACCAGGAAGGCGTTGCGGTAGCCGAACTTGTCCGCCCAGCGGCCGACGGTCGGGATGGTCACGATCATCACCGCGGCGGCCATGATGACCGCGAGCAGCGCCTCGGTCTGGGTGAACCCGGCGACCTTCGTGGCGTAGCTGAGCATGTAGGTCGCGCCGACGAAGAAGACCACGGTCAGGCTGCCCTGCGCGAAGAACACGATCAGCGACTGCTTCCAGTACTTGCGCAGCACCTCGCCGAGCGGGAACTTGTGCACCTCGTTCTCCGACCGAACCTGCGTGAAGTCCTCGGTCTCGGCCAGGCCACGGCGGATGTAGACGCCGACGAACACGAACACGAAGCTGATCAGGAACGGCACCCGCCAGCCCCAGGACAGCAGCTGGTCCTCCGGCAGCGCGTAGAAGATCAGCGACACCAACGACGAGAGCAGCAACCCGATCGGCACGCCGACGTTGGGCAGACTGCCGTACCAGGCCCGTTTCTTGTTCGTCGCGCTCTCCAGCGCGATCAGTGCCGCCCCGGCCCACTCGCCGCTGGCCCCGATGCCCTGCACGAACCGGCACAGGATCAACAGGATCGGGGCGAGCACGCCGATGGCGTCGTAGCTCGGGATCAACCCGATCGCCACGGTGGCCGTGCCCATCATGATGAGCGTGGCGAGCAGGACGTTCTTGCGGCCGATCCGGTCGCCGAGGTGGCCAAGGACGATGCCGCCGAACGGGCGCGCGACGAACGCGACCCCGAAGGTGGCGAAGGACAGCATGATCCCGGTCGCGTCGGTCGCCGACGGGAAGAACACCTTGCTGAACACGAGTGCGGCCGCCGTGCCGAACACGTAGAAGTCGTACCACTCGATCGCACTGCCCACCATGATCGCGGCGAGTGGGGCGCGTTTGGTGTTGTGACCGCCGGTCGTCGACGAGACAGCGTCCACCGTCATGTCGGGTCCTCTCGAGGGAATGTCATCGCTGACGGTGTGATCAGCCGCGCAGCATGGCCGCGGCGGCCGCGGTCGCCGGGTCGCCAACGCCGATGCCGAGCCGGCTGGCCGACTGGTTGACGAACGACACGACGCCGTCGTGATAGGTGCTCGCGCCGTCACCGATCCGGGCGCTGGTCACCGAAACACAGGCTCCGGGAATGCCTGCCCGCTCGAGAATCTCGAGCCCTGCCACTCCGCTGTGCTCGCGGCCGACGCCGCCGTCCGAGCTGATGAACCCGGCCGGCGCGACCTCGAGCGCGTATCCCGCCGCGGTGCGCCCGCCGTGCGAGCCGACACAGACGACGTTGCCCCGATCCTCGGGGAGTGCGAAGCGGATGCTGTCCATCGCGGCGATCGTTCGTCCGTCCTTTTCGGACACAACGGCGCGCCGCTCACGTGGTTGGTCGTCGGCGAACGGGGATCCGTCCCAGGCGAACAACTTGGTCACCGCGTCGGCGACCGAGTCGCCTTGCCGTACGCCGAGGGTTTCGGCCCAGTGGTTGGTGACCGAGATGACGCCCCGGTCCCACATGTCGACCCCGTCGGCGATGCGCGCGGTCATGGTGTCGACCGCGGCGGCCGGAATGCCGGCGCCATCGAGGAACCACAGGCCGGTGACGCCGGCGCCGTCCCGGCCGATGCCGCAGTCGTGCGCGATCACCGCCTTGGGGCGGTAGCGCGCGGCGAACTGGACCGCGACGATGCCGGCGAAACTCGCTCCGATGAGGACGTCGCCCGGTCCGAAGTGGTCGTTCGCGTGCGTGATCGAGTCCATCGCGATCGCGCGGTTGGGCGGCGCGTGCCGCACCACCACATGTCGTTCCACGGCAACGTCACCTCCTTGTCCACGTTGGGGCTACGGTATACCGTATTTGTGGAGATGCGCAATACTACGGCGACGAGCCCGCTACCTCGGAGGACGCTCATGCCCACCATCGGGATCGACTCGGTCAGCGCGTACACGCCTGGTTACCGGCTGAATCAGGGACTCGCCGCCGAACTGGCCGTGCCGCCGGATCGGCCGTTGGCCGCGCCCGACGAGGACGGCCTGACCCTCGCCTGGGAAGCACTGCGCCACCTCACTCCCACTGAGTCCGCAGATGGGTCCACAGATGAGTCCACAGTCGACTCACCGTTGGTGCTCCGGGTACCGGCAGGCGACCTGGAACCACGGGCACTGGCCGCGCACCTCGCCACCGCGGGTCCATTTCGGACACCACGCACCGTGCTGCCGTTGTCCCGGCGCACCGGCGCCACCTCGACGGTGGTCGCCGCCGCCGGTCTCGGCGCCGGCGCCGTCGCGGTGCTCGCCGACCACGGCCGGCCGGCCGGCCCGGTGGCCCCGCCGAGCCAGGACGGCGCGGTGGCCCTGCGCCTCGGCGAGCCGAGGGCGGCCGAGGTGCTCGCCGCCGAGACCCTGCCCGTGCTGGCCTACGACCGGTGGCGGGACACCGAGGAGACCGGGCCGCCCGATCCGCGCTTCGTCGAGGAGACCCTGCTGGCCATCGACGGCGGTGAGCTGCTGGACCGCCTGGTCAAGCGCGCCGGCATCACCAGGGGAGACCTCGCCGGCGTAGTGCTGTCGGCCTGTGTGCCGGTGCGCGCCGCCCGCTGGGCCACGCGCTGGCAGGTGCCGGCGGTGTGGACCGCCGGCCCGGAGTACGCGGCCGGCAGGCTGGCCGCGGCCACGCTGCGCACCGCGTTCGAGCACCTGGCCGACGCCGGCCAGGGCGCGCTGGTCGCGGTGCTCGAACTCGGCTGGGGTGGCGACGGCCTGCTGCTGCGCGCGGGCGAGGACATCGCCGCCGTCAGCCTGGGCGCCACCGCGGCGAACGACGAGTACGGCTACCGGCTGTGGTCGTCCACATTGTCCACGTCGGACAGTGCGATGTGGACCTCGGCGGCCAAGCTGCGGCGGGAGGCGCCCGCGCTGGTCGGACTCGGTGGCACCCGCTGTGAGTCCTGTGCGGACGTGGCGTTCCCGCCGAGGTTCGTCTGCGACCAGTGCGGCGGCGCGGACCTGCGCCCCGTGCCGCTGGCCAGGACCGGCACCGTGCTGAGCCACAACCTCGACCGCCTGTTCGCCGCCCCCGACCGCGACGTGCAGATGGTGGTGGTCGACCTCGACGGCGGCGGCCGGTTCTTCGGCCAGCTCGCGGCCGGCGCCCCCCACTGGGCCGCGGTCGACGACCGGGTCCACCTCGTCCTGCGTCGCCTGCACGACGGCGGCGACCTACCGCACTACTTCTGGAAGGCGGAACTGGCATGACTGACGACGTGGTGGTGTTGGGGGCGGCCAGTACCCCGTTCGGTGAGTTCTTCGACCTCGGTTTCGCCGAGCTGGCCAGGAACGCGACCGCCGGCGCGCTCGCCGACGCCGGCATCGGCCTGGACGATGTGGACGCCGCGTGGCTGGGCACCGCGTTCGCCTACACCTACTCCGACGACGGCAACGCCGGCACCTCGCTGGCCGAGCCGCTGGCCATGCACAACCGGCCGGTGAGCCGGGTCGCGGCCTACTGCGCGTCCGGTTTGGACGCCATCCGCCAGGCCGTGGCCGCACTGCGCGGGCGCACCTGCGACGTGGCGCTGGTGGTCGGCGCGGAGAAGATGCGCGATGTCGGCCCACGCGGCAGCCTGGTCATGCAGCACGTCGACCGGGGGCATCCGATGCTCAGCAAGGGCCGCACCGCGCCAGGGATCTTCGGCATCGTCGCCGAGCGCTACCGCGCGGTGTACGGCGAGGTGCGCCCGGCGATGACCGCGGTGGCCACCAAGAACCACGCCTTCGGCGCGCACAACCCGAGGGCGCACTTCCGCGCCGAGGTGAGCGCCGCGCAGGTGGAGGCCGCGCCAAGGCTGGCCGGCCCGATCGGCCTGTTCGACGCGTGCCCGACCACCGACGGCGCGGCCGCGCTGGTGCTGGTGCGCGCGCAGGACGCGCGCGGCAGGCGGCGGGCCACGATCAGCGGCATCGCCATGTCCAACGATCTCGGCTACTTCACCGCGAACCTGTCCACCCGCTTCGACATGCTCGGCTTCGAGTCCACTCGCAACGCCGCCACCGCCGCCTACGCGCAGGCCGGGGTGACCGCGCCGATCGACCAGCTGGACGTGGTCGAACTGCACGACTGCTTCACCATCACCGAGATCGTCAACTACGAGGACCTCGGTTTCTGCGGCGCCGGCGAGGGCCGGGACCTGGTGCTCTCCGGCGCGACCGGGCCGGGTGGCGTGCTGCCGGTGAACACCTCCGGCGGGCTCAAGGCCTGCGGCCACCCCATCGGCGCGACCGGGGTGCGGATGGTGGTCGACGTGTGCGACCAGCTGTGGGGCCGGGCGGGCGACCGGCAGGTGCCCGGCGCGCGCCAGGGCCTCGCGCACGCGCTTGGCGGGCCGGGTTCGCTGGCCTGCGTCGCGGTGGTCTCCGACCCGGTGGCCGAGGAGGCCGCGTGAACTGGGTCGACCTGTTCGTTGCCAGGACAGAGGAACGCGCGGACGCGGTGTACGCGGCGTCGGGGGAGCGCGAGCTGACCTACGGCCAACTGCGCCGCGCGGTGGACGAGCTGGCCAGCGCACTGCTGGCCGACGGGGTGCGCCCCGGTCAGGTGCTGGCCGTGTGGATGACCAACAGCGTCGATTTCCTGGTGGCCCAGTGGGCGACGTATCGGGTCGGCTGCGCGCTGCTGCCGCTGTACTCCTACTACCGGGAGGTGGAGCTGCGGCACGCGCTGACCGAGTCGCGGGCCAGCGTGCTGTTCGCCACCAGCGACTTCGCCGGCAAGACCGACCCGCTGCCGATCCTGCGCAACCTGCTCGTGCCCGACGAGGACGGCTATGCCGGACTGCCGGACCTGCGCACCGTGATCTCGGTGGAACAGCTCGACCTGCCCGGCGTGCGCACCATGGCCGACTTCGCCGACGGCGTGCCGGTCGAGCACACGGGCCTGGACCGGATCGCCGCCCGCGTCGCGCCGACCGACGTCATGAACATCATGTACACCTCCGGTACGACCGGCCTGCCCAAGGCCGGACTTTCCTTGCACAGCAACAACCTCGCGACGATCACGCACTGGAGCGAGGTCGCCGGCCTCGGTCAGGAGGACGTGGTTCTGGGGCAGGTGCCGATGTTCACCAACTTCGGCTGCCTCTACACCAACGGACTCGCGCTGTACAATGGTTGTCGGCTGGAGGTGACCAGGACCTTCGACGCCGGTGCCAGCCTGGCCCTGATCGGCTCCCGCGGCGTGACCTACATTCCCGGCGCGCCCGAGATGTTCCGGATGTTGTTGTCCCACGAGGACTTCCCGAAGACGGACACGTCGACCGTCCGTGCCGCACACGTCGCCGGCTCGGCGGTCGACCCGGAGCTGATGCGCCGGGTCATCGACGAGCTGGCACCGAACGCCATGCAGGCCTACGGCATGAGCGAATGCGGTGGTCTGTCCACTGTGTCCAGTGCGCGGGATCCGTTGGCCCGCAGACTGGACTCCGTCGGCCGCCCACTGCCCAGCGCGGACGTACGCGTGGTCGACCCCGAAACCGGCGACGAACAGCCGGTCGGTGCGGTAGGCGAGATCTGGTTCGGCGACGTGACACCGGGATCGTGCGTCGGCAAGGGCTACCTGGCGAGCCCGGACGCCACCGCGGCGGCGATCACCCCCGCTGGCTGGTTCCGCTCCGGTGACCTCGGCCGGTTCGACGACGATGGTTATCTGTACTTCGTCGGTCGTAGCAAGAACATGATCACCGTTGGCGGGTTCAACGTGTACCCGGCGGAGGTCGAGCGGCATCTGCAGGCGTGTCCCGGGGTTGCGGCGGCATTCGTGGTCGGCGTGCCGGATGAGCGGCTGGGCAGTGTGCCGGTGGCGTTCGTGGTGCCGGACGGGCAGGTGAGCGCGGACGCGGTGCTGGCGTTCATGCGGGAGCGGGTGTCCAGCCAGAAGCAGCCACGCCGGGTCTGGCTGGTGGCAACGGATGACCTGCCCCGCACGCCATCGGGCAAGATCCGGGTGGCGGACCTGACCGAGCTGGCCCAACACTACGCCGGGTCATGAAGTTCTCGATCAGGTGATTCCCTTTTGTGGCAAGGAAAAGTCTCCAGTTCGAGGGTAAACTGGACGCATGTTCGCTCCCGCTGTCGTCGAGGTGCCACCAGGGGATGCCGCGCAAGCGGTGCCCCTGGCGAAGGCGCTTGGGTTGCAGCGGGTGTCGTGGCAGGCCGAGGGGCATTCGCTGGAGCAGTTGGCGACCTATGCCGCGAACGCGGACGAGAGATTCGCCGCGTTGGAAGTCGCGGCCCTGTATGGGATGTCGGTTCGTGCCGCGCAACGCCGACTTGACCTGGCGGTCACTCTGGCTACCCGGCTTCCGTTGACGCTGGAGGCGGTGAAGCAGGGGCGGTTCGACAGCTACCGGGCCAGTAGGATCGCGGACGCGGTCGCAGCATTGTCTGATCAGGACGCGGCCACCGTCGAAGCGGAAGTAGTTCCCCAGGCTGAGGATCTGGCGCCGGCACCGTTGAATCGTTTGCTGGGTAGGGTGATTCGCCGGGTCGACGCCTCCGTCATCCAACGCCGGCACGAGCAGCGGATGGCNCCACGGTCCCGCTGACCGTGTTCATCTCGTTGATGAGCGGGTAAACGCGATCGCTCATCGTCTCAAGGAGACCGGTGCGGCTGAGGGTCGTAGTCTTGATCAGTTGCGTGCGGATGTCGCGTTGGATCTGTTGGCAGGCAAAGACTTTGAACACGCCAAAGTCACCGTGCAACTCACCCTGCCCGCCACCACCGCACTCGGCGTCACTACGGCGCCTGCTCAGTTGGCTGGTTACGGGGACCTTCCCGCGCAGCGGGCATTGGTGCTCGCCGGGCAGACCGACGCGACCTGGCGGCGGATTCTCACCGATCCCGCGACCGGTCAAGCTGTTGATGTCGGCCGCCGTAGGTACACCCCGCCAGCCGCGTTGCGTGACCAGGTCCGCGCCGAGCTACCAACGTGTACGGCGCCCGGGTGCGTCCGGCCGGCGTATAGATGCGACCTCGATCATCGGCAACCGTTCCCTGACGGGCCAACCAATCGGGACAACCTCCACCCCGCGTGCCGGCGCCATCACCGGGCGAAGACCGTTGGCGGCTGGCGAGTCCGCAACCAGGAACGCGCCCTGGTCTGGTTCTCCCCGGCGGGTTACCGCTACCCCCACCGACCAGAACCCATCGCCGACCCGCACCCGCCGCCGTTCTGACCGATGTTCGGTTGCGCGATGACATCACGCTCCTGGCAGATCGCATCCGCCTTGTTTGGTCGCGGTACGGAAGGCGTGCCAGACGCGGGGGGAGAGAACGAGCGCGCCACTCGCTGGGCTCTTCGAGTCGCGTAACGCGGTCAGCTGCGCGAAAGCCGAAACCGCCGGCCAACAGGCCATGGACACGGCCGGGCATTCGACGACGCCTCGGCCGAGGCCGACTCCGCGTCGGAGAAGCTGGTCTACGCCATGCGGGAGGTTGCGTCGCCGGGTGGTGCGATGAAGAACGCCGCCATCGCACCGGGGTTCAGCCGAGGTCGACGCCGGAGGACTCCAGGAAGCGGATCAGGTCCTCGCCCGCGGCGAGCACGTGGTCGCGCATGAGCGACTCGGCCTTCGGTCCCCGCCGCCGGCGGATGGCCTCCAGGATCTCGGCGTGCTCGGTGTTCGCGCGCGCGGCCCACTCCGGGAACTGCACCAGGTAGTCCCGCGGGATCTGCAGCGCCAACGCCCGCAACGCGGCGATCAGCTTCTGCGAGTCCGCCAGCTGGTTGATCCGCCGGTGAAACCGCCAGTTCAGGTCGGCCATCTCGGTCAGCTGCTCGGGTGCGGCGGTCATCTGCTCGTGGAACTCCCGCAGCTCGACGTGCTGGGCGGGCGTCCCGTGCAGCGCCACCCGACGGGTCGCCAGGCCGTGCAGCATGCCCTCGATCTCGTAGGTGTCCCGGATGTCCTCGCGGCGCATCCGCAGCACCACCAGGTGCCGGCCGCCGTCCGAGGCGACGAAACCCTCGTACATCAACTGCCGCAACGCATCCCGGACCGGCATGCGGCTGGTGCCGAACCGCTCGCACAGATCGCGCTGGCCCAGCCGCTCACCCGGCTTGAGCCGGCCGAAGATGATCTCCCGGCGGATCACGTCGGCGATTTGGGAGCCGAGGGTCGCCCGCTCCAGCCGTACCGAGCTGTCGAAGTCGTCGATCGAAGCGTCCATCATCCCCACGTTCCGCGCCTGGTGTACGAATCCACGGTATACCGGCGTCAATCCGACTCAAGCTCGGCCAGCACCGCCATCCCCTCGATGAGGCAGGTGAACCCGCCGGACAGGCCGGCCAGCTGCAGGGCCTGCACCAACTCCGCCTGGCTGGCACCGGACTCCAGTGCCTTGGCGCCGTGCGAGCGCATGCTCGGCGCGAACCGCAACCCCGCCGACACCGCGAACAGGATCAGCTCCCGGTACTTCGCCGGGATGTCGTCCTTGCCGGTCACGTGCCCGATGTAGGCCACCATCGCGTCGTGGCCGGCCTGGTCGTGCCGGGCCACCTCGTCCCGCCAGTTCATCGTGTCCTCCACTCGTCTAGACCGCGCCGAGAAAGCGCCTGGCCGGGTCGAACGCCCGCAGCATGGCCAGTTCCTCGCCGTTCGGCGCCGGCTCTCTGGTCAGGTTCCTGGCCACGTCGAACTCCCACGCGCACTCGGCGGTCACCGCCGCGACCAGGTCGGACTCGGCACCCTCGCCGAGCACCGAGGTGAGCACGAACCGGTCGCGGTCGCGCTCGAACACCGCGGCCGAGGTGACCACCGTGCGCACCGCGCCACCGGGGCAGGTGACGAACGGCACCTGGCGCACCAGCCGCGACCGCTTGTGGTCGACGGTCACCAGCACCTCGTCCGCGGTCGCGACGTCGTTGGCGCCGCCGGAGCCGACCAGGAACCGGCCGTCGTCGCCGTAGGTCGAGTTCGTGTTGCCGTGCTGGTCGATCTGGGCGGCCCCGATGGCGCCGAACGAGCGCGTCCTCGGGCCGGCGACCATCGCGCCGAGCACGGTCATCACGTCGGTCAGCAGCTTGCACGTCGGCAGGTTGCGCTTGGCGAAGATGAACGGCTCGCCCGCGCGCGGCCGGTAGCCGAACATGCCGATCTCGGCCATCAGCTCGACCTCGACGCCGGTCTCCTTGAGCTCGGTGACCGCGAGCCAGGCGGCCAGGTTCGCCTGGCCGACCCCGGCGAGCACGGCGTGGTGCCCGCCCGCGCGCACCCGTGCGGCGATCCGGCGCGCGGCGGTGACCACCATCGCCTCGGTCGCGTTGTGGCCGGCAGGCCCCGGCGCTGGCTCGGCGAGCCAGGCCGACGGCTCGGCCGCCGCGCGCAACGCGGCCAGCCGGCCGTCGCCGAGCTTGGCCAGGTACTCGTCGTGGTCCGCGGTGCCCAGCAGCCACTCGTCGATCCAGGCACGGAAGCCCTCTGGCGTACGGGAGGCGGTGAACACGTCGCGGACGAACTCCTCGTCCTCCACATAGTCCGCCACGCCAGGGAAACCGGGGTTGTAGGACCCGTACGGGTGCGAGCCGAACGGCACCTCACACACCGCGAGCACCGCGTGCGCCGGGATACGCACCATCGAGGCGTGCTCCCGGATC
The DNA here is from genome assembly GCF_054779715.1 of Actinophytocola sediminis. NCBI lineage: Bacteria > Bacillati > Actinomycetota > Actinomycetes > Pseudonocardiales > Pseudonocardiaceae > Actinophytocola > Actinophytocola sediminis. Next base: position 101,967 of record NZ_BAAGXS010000004.1, read on the forward strand.
TGGGCGGTGGACACCACCCGTTCCGCGCACACGATCACGCCCCGTCTCGCCGCCAGCGCGCCCCACAGCCCCTCGCCGTAGGGCGCGGAGAGCACGACGTTGCCGGCCGCGTCGGCGGCGAGTGCCTGGAGCACCACGACATCCGGGCGCAACGCGGCGACCATGCCGGTGCCGTCCGGCAGTTCGGTGTACGCGGTGTCCCGTAGTTCGTCGGCCATGCCGCTGCCCGCGAGCGAGCGCACCGGGAAGTGCGGCACGCCGAGCGCACCGGCGATCAGCCGCGCGGTCAGGCTCCACAGTGACCAGTTCTCCAGCTCGATCCGGCCCTCGGCGAGCGCGCGCTGGAAGGCCCGGTTCGGCCGTGGGGTCGGCAGGTTCTCTCCGGCGAACGAGGCGATCACCTTGCGCACCACGCCGGTCTCCAGCAACGCGTGCTGGGTGCTGACCAGGCCCGCGGTGACGATCGTCAGCCCGGGATCGGTGCCGGCGAAGCGCCGCACGATCTGGTGCAGGGCCGCGTTGGGCCGGGCGTCGGCATAGGCGACGTGCACCATGTCATGTGGACGGACGTGCTCGGCGACCGCGCGCGCCAGGGTGGTGCGCCGGTCGTGGCCCTCGTCGGCCGGGATGGTCAGCCTGGCCAGGACGTCCTCTGGCGTCATGGCGAGCGGAAGCGGGAGAAGTCGGCCGGGCGCTTCTCCAGGAAGGCCGAGGTGCCCTCGTGGAACTCCTCGGTGCCGTGGATGAACGAGATCATCTGGTAGCCGTGCAGCACCGATGGCCACAGCTGGTCGGACTCGAAGTTCAGCGACAGCTTGGCCACCCGCAACGCCTGCGGGCTCATGCTGAGCAACGTGTCGCACCATTCGGCGACCGCGGCGTCGAGCTCCGCTGCCGGCACCACGCGGTTGATCCAGTCCATGTCCAGCGCTTCCTTGGCGCTGTACTGCTTGCACAGCATCACCACCTCGCGGGCGCGCTTCTCGCCGACCAGGCGGGGGAGCAGCTGGGTGCCCCACCAGATCGGCACACTGCCCATCTTCGGGCCGGACTGGCCGAACCGGGAGTCCTCTGTGGCCACTGTGAGATCGCACAGCAGCTGGAGCTCGTTGCCGCCACCGACGGCGAAGCCGTGCACTCTGGCGATCACCGGCTTGCCACAGCCGCGGATGATCATCGCGAGCATGGTGGTGCGCCGGGCGAGCTGGTGTGCGCCAGCCGGGGTGGAGGCGTGTTCCCACTCGATGTCCCCGCCCGAGCAGAAGGCCTTGTCCCCGGCGCCGGTGAGCACGATGACGCCGATACTGGTGTCCGCCTCCGCCGCGCGGAACGCGTCGATCAGCTCGTCGAGCGTCTCCTCGCGGAAGGCGTTGCGCTTCTCCGGCCGGTTGATCGTGATCGTCGCGACGTGGTCCGCAGCCGCGTAGATGATGTCCTGGTAGGCCACCGCACCGTCCTTTCCGTACTCCAGAGAGCGTAACATCTCCGGTATCCCGTATACCATTATCGGGGATACCGAGGCCCGAGTCAGGAGCGGTGTGACATGGCGTTGAGCGACGGCAGCTCTCACACGGTGGTGTGGGAGCAGGACGGGTCGCGGATCGTGTGTATGGACTCGATGGGGCACGCCGACCACCGGCTGACCCCGCTGGACGTGGCGGTCGCCGGCTCACACAGCGCGGTCTGCGCGGTGGAACTGGTGCTACACCTGCGGTTGCGCGGGCTGATCGGCCACGCCGCCGGCCCAGGGCGCGACGATGGCGGCATCTCCGGCCTGCCGGTGCTCGACCGCGCCGGCGTGCCGGCCGCCGCGGTCGACGGCCGCAGCGCGCCGATCGCCGACGGCGTGGCGATGTACGAGCGCGGCACGATCCTGGCGGTGAACGAGGGTGCCGCCGCGCTCGGCGTGGTCGCCGGCATGCCGGCCAGGGAGGCCGCCCGGCTGCTGGCCACCGGGCGGCTGGGGCCGGTCGGGGTCAAGCGGGTGCAGCACGTGCTGCACGACGGGCCGAGCGGCCGGGTGATCGGCCTGGACACCATCGCCCACGGTGACGAGCGGATCAACGGCACGGTGATCTGCATGGGGTCGCACTCCGGCGTGGCGATGGCCGACTACCTGGAGGGCTACCAGGTGCGCGGCACCATCACCAACGACGCCGGGCAGCCGCTGGAGCGCTCGGCCGTGCGCGGCATGGACCGCCTCGCCGAGCGCGACATCCCGGCCGCCGTGGTCGCCGGCACGACGGCCGCGGTCGGCGACGGGCGCGGCACCTACCAAACCGGGGTGGTCAGCGAGGTCAACCAGGTCGCCGAGGCCATCGGCATCACCCCCGGCATGCCAGCCGCGACAGCCGCCCAACGCATGCTCGCCCGCGTCATGCCCTGAATGGGGCATTCGCGACGTTCACCGTCCCGAATGGGGCATTCAGGGCAGTTGACCCTCGCCGGTGACCGTGGCTCCGCAGCGGCCGCAGACCGCGGGCAGTTCCTGCTCGACGAGCAGGCCACACTCCGGACACACCTGGGCCAGCCAGCACACCGGGTCTCCGCCGGAGACCTCGCGCTCGTTGTCCGGCCCGTCGTCCGCCCGCATCGCGCACCTCCGGGTACAGCGTGCCACCCCGCCCATCCAGGACGGGGTGGCACGCCGGCGGTCAGCGTCCGGTGAATCGCGGTGGCCGCTTCTCCAGGAAGGCGGCCATGCCCTCCTTCTGGTCGTCGGCCGCGAACAGGGCGTGGAAGGTCCGCCGCTCGAACAGCACGCCCTCAGTCAGCCCCACCTCCAGCGCCCGCTCGACGGCCTCACGGGCGACCATGGTCACCGGCTTGCTGTAGGACGCGATGGTCGCCGCCGCGGCCGCCGCCTCGGCCAGCAGCGACTCGGCGGGCACCACCCGCGCCACCAGGCCGGCGCGTTCGGCCTCGGTGGCGTCCATCAGCCGGCCGGTGAGGATCAGGTCCATCGCCTTGGCCTTGCCGACCAGGCTGGTCAGCCGCTGCGTGCCGCCGATGCCGGGAATCACCCCCAGCTTGATCTCCGGCTGGCCGAACTTCGCCGTGTCGGCGGCGATCACGAAGTCGCACATCATGGCCAGCTCACAGCCGCCGCCAAGCGCGTACCCGGCCACCGCCGCGATCTTCGGGGTGCGCAGCGCCGCGAAGTCGTCCCAGCCGGCGAAGAAGTTCTCGGTGAACATCTCCATGGCCGACTTCGGCGCCATCTCCTTGATGTCCGCGCCGGCCGCGAAGGCCCTGGCCGACCCGGTGAGCACGAAACAGCCGACCTCGGGGTCGGCGTCGAGCGGGGTGAGCTCGGCGATCAGCTCGGCCAGCAGCTCGCTGTTGAGCGCGTTGAGCACCTCCGGCCGGTTCAGGGTGACGGTGACGACGCGGCCGTCGCGGTCGATCTTCAGGTTGCTCATGACTTGTCCTATCGATTGGGGGAGTGCGCCATCAGGCAAACTCCCTTTCTCAGGAGTCCCAGATGGCGCCGTAGGCAGGGATGCCGCGCCGTTCCAGGCCGTGCACCACCTGCCAGGTGAGCTTCTTGTTGGAGATGCAGATGACCGCCTCGGCGCCGAAGTCGCGGTAGGCCTCGTAGGCCAGCGCCACCATGTCCGGCTTGCCGTGGGCACCGGTGTCCCAGATGACGGCTTCGGGCTGCACGGCGAGGATCTCGTCGACCAGCCCGTCGCCGTAGGTGACCCTCGGCGTGCGGGTGGCCCACACGAGCCGCGCCGGCACCTTCTGCGCGAGCAGGTGCGGCAGGCACGGCCCGATCCCGCTGCCGGTGGCCACGTAGACCACCTTGCGGAACAACACCTCGATGTTGGCCACCCCCGCCGTGGTGATGCCCTTGACCCAGACGTGTGACGGGGCGTCGTCGATGAACGACCCGGTCCAGTCGCCCGCCCGGGAGATGGTCAGCCGGAAACCCGGCTGACCGGGTGCCGGCACGTTGGCGAACGAGTGCCACTCGGTGAGCGGGCGGCGGCTGATGGCCGTGGACGAGCCGGGGAACGGGGTGACGCCGTGGTCGAAGCGCGCCAGCGCCACGTGACTCGACGGCCGCTCGATCCGCACCCGCACCCGCCGCAGCCGCAGCCACGGCAGGGCCACGCTGACCGTGATCAGCGCGAGCACCCACACGCTCGCGTCCAGCAGCAGCGTCTGGGCCCACAGCAGCGCGAGCGCCGCCCAGCCGCCGAACCGGTGCGCCCGCTCGAACACGTTGTGGCGCCTGGCCCGGACCGCCGGCAGCGCGGTCGCCACCATGCCGGCCAGCAGCGCCACCAGCGCGTAGGACACGACGAGCACCGCGGGCCCGGCCGTGCCGGTCAGCGACACCACCGACACGACGAACCAGACCGAGCCGACGACCGCGCCGCCCACGTGCAGCCCGCCGAAGTGGTAGACCTTCGCGAGCGTCCACCTGAGCTTGAGCGGCCAGCTGGTCGGCGCCCGGGTGGCCAGCCAGAACAGCAGGTTGATCACGTACTGCTGACGGATCACCACGGCCAGCGCGAAGTTGCCGAGCGCGAGTTCGGCGGCCGTGGTCGCCGTCAGCGTCAGGCCGGGCAGCAATGCCAGGTTCACCACCACGACCAGCGCGATCAGCCGGTTGTAGTGCATGAGCCGGGGGTGTTTGCCGAGCCGGCGGGCCAGCCCGGTCGGCGCGGGCAGGGCCGTCTGGGGGCCGGGGAGGACGGCGGTCACGCGGTGACCTCCGCGAGCTCGAGCAGCGCCGCCTTGTCGATCTTGCCGCGGCTGGTCTGCGGCAGCACGGGCAGCGGGTGCACCGCCGCCGGCACGCAGTAGTACGGCAGGGCCGCGGCCACCGCGAACTTCGCCTCGTCGGGGTCGACCCCCACGCCGGCCACGAACGACACCAGCCGCTGCTCGTCGAGTTTCAACGTGACCGCGCGCGTGCACCCGGGCACCGACTCGAGCACGGCGGACACCGAGTCCAGCTCCACCCGGAAGCCGCGGATCTTCACCTGGTCGTCGGTGCGCCCGAGGTGCTCCAGCTCGCCGTCCGGGGTCCACCGGCCGAGGTCGCGGGTGCGGAACATGAGCCGCCCGCCGCCGAGGAACGGGTCGGGCGCGTAACGCCGCGCGGTCAGCCCCGGGTTGGCCAGGTAGCCGGCGGACACGCAGTCCCCGCCCGCCCACATCTCGCCCGGCTCGCCGACGCGGCAGGGCCGCAGGCGCTCGTCGAGCACGTAGACCGTGTTGTTGGGTGTTGGCCGGCCGATGGTGAGCAGTGCCGCGGCCGGGTCGTGGCGGCGCATGGTGTTCACGATGGTGACCTCGGTGGGGCCGCAGCCGTTGTAGAAGGTGGCGTGCCTGGCCCACCGGTCGGCCAGGGCACGGGGGCACGGCTCGCCGGCGACCGCCACCACCCGCACGTCCGGGCAGTCGGCCGGGTCGACGCGGCTGAGGATGGTGGGCGTGGCGATCACCACGTGCACCCGCCGGACGGTCTCGGCGATGTCGTCGCCGCGGATCACCAGCGTGCCGCCGTGGGACAGACAGCCGAGGATCTCCCAGGCGGCCATGTCGAAGGCGATGTTGAGCAGTTGGCCGACGCGCAGGCCGGGGCGGATGCCCAGGTCACCCGGTTCGGTGAGCAGCAGGTTGGTGACGTTGCCGTGGGTGACGGTGACGCCGTTGGGCCTGCCCGTGGTGCCGGAGGTGAACAGGACGTAGCACCCGTCGCCGGGGCGGGCGGCGCGGGCGGGGGTGAAGCTGTCCGCGCCGGGTGAGGTGGCCATGAGCGTGTCGACCGCGATGGTCGGCCGGCCCGGGGGCACCCGGTTGGCCAGGGCCGACAGCGTGAGAACCACCTTCGGCGCGGCCGTGTCGAGCACGTGCCGCAGCTGTGCGGGTGGGGCGATCACCACGTCCTGCGGGACGTAGGCGGCGCCGGCCTTCAGCGTGGCGAGGATGCCGACCACCATGGGGATCGACCGGCGCAGGAACACGCCGACGTGGTCGCCGGGCGCCACGCCGTTGGCCGCGAGCACCGTGGCCAGCTGGTTGGCCTGCCGGTTCAGCTCGCCGTAGGTGAGCCGGGTGTCGTGGTGGGTGACGGCCACCGCGTCGGGGTGGCGCGCGGCCAGTTCCTCGATGGCGTGGTGCACGGCGCGGTGGCGCACCGGCCGCCGCGGTCCCTGGCCGAACAACTGGAGCAGCTGCCGGTCCGCGGGCGGCAGCCGGTGCGATGTCGATCTGCTTGTCTCGTCCATCGGATCAGTCCTCCGGGTGAGTCGCCGCCACACCGTCGCGTGTGACGGGGGCCACTGGCGGCCCGGAGGTACATAAGCGTCCGGATCATGGATGGTTCAAAATGAACTCACTCGTTTATCTGTTCGTTAGATTTCTACACTCCTTGATCGGCCAACCAGACGAATCCCGTTCGCGGGGAACGGTTTCAGGCGCCGCGGTAGTGGCTGTAGGGCACCGCGTCGATGAGCGTGATGTGCACGGTGGCTCCGCTTGGCACCTCGTAGGCGCGCCGCTCGCCCCGGCGGGCGCCGGCCAGTGCGGTGCCCAGCGGGGAGCCGGGGGAGTAGACCTCGATGTCCAGGTCCTCGCCGTGTTCCGCGCCGCGCACGCCGAGCAGGAACGTCTCGGTGTCGCCGTCGTCGTCGTAGCGGACGGTCAGCACCATGCCCGGCTCGGCCATGCCGTCGTCCGGCGGGTCCTGGCCGACCACGGCGGTGCGCAGCAGCTCCTGGATCTCCCGCACGCGCGCGTCCCGCTCCGGCTCGCCGACCGGGCGCGCGGCCTGCAGTGCGGCGAGCTCGGCGCGCAGCCGCTGGTCGGCCTCCTGCGTCAACCAGACGCGTTCGATGCTGGTCATGTTCTTTTCCTCCAGTGAAAGGGGATGCTCAGCGCAGGGGATCGAGGTCGCGCAGGGCGTCTTGCTGTTTGCCGGTGGTGATCCGCTCGGCCAGCAGCCGGCCGGTGACCGGCCCGTGCGCCAGGCCCCACATGCCGTGCCCGCCCGCGACGAACACCCCGGGCGCGCCGGTCGCCCCGACCAGCGGACACCCGTCCGGCGTGACCGGGCGCGGCCCGACCCAGACGTCGCGCCGCTCGGTCCACCGCACACCGTCCAGCAGCGGCCGCACCGAGTCGACGACCGCGGCCAGCCGCGCCGGCACGCCGGGACTGTCCGGGTCGCGGAACTCCATGGTGCCCGCGACCCGCAGCCCACCGTGGTAGGGCGTGCAGGCCACCCGCACCTCCGGCAGGTAGATCGGGCCGGGGACCGGGCGGTCCACCGGCACGGTGAACGAGTACCCGCGCCCGGACCGCACCGGGGTCCGCACACCGAACCTGGCGGCCAGGCGCGACAGCCACGCGCCGGTGGCCAGCACCGCGACGTCCGCGGTGACCTCCTGGTCGGCGCGGCCGCGCACGGTCACCCCGTGCTCGCCCGCGCGCACGTCGACCACCTCGAAGGCGAGCATGCCAGCGCCCCGGCCGACGACCGCGCGCCCGAGTGCCTGGACGAAGCCGCCGGGGTCGACGTAGCGCTGCCCGTCGACCCGCACGCCCGTGGTGAGCGCGCCGGAGGCCAGCGGGACCAGCTCCCGCAGCTGCTCGCCGGTCACCGGCTGATGCTCGACCGGCTGGCCGGCGTCGGCCAGCCGGCCGAACTCGCGCAGCAGACCCTGGGCCTGCCGTTGGCTCCCGAACGCGGCCGTGATCGGGGCAGCGACGGTGGGTGCGGTGACGCCGTTGCCGGTGAGCACGTCGTAGGCCTCGACGCTCTCCTCGTTGAGCGGCAGGTTCGCCCGCACCGCCCTGGTCCAGGCCGGCCACCGGCAGTGCGCGGCGAAGCGCACCAGGAAGGCCAGCAGCGTGGGGTCGGGCCGCAGCGGGATGTGCAGCGGCGCCGCCGGGTTGAACATCGACCGCAGGCCGAAGCGCAGCACGGCGGGTTCGTTGAGCGGGATCGCGAGCCCGGGGGCGATCCAGCCGGCGTTGCCCCACGAGGCGCCGGCCGCGACCCCCGTGCGGTCGACCACGGTCACCTCGACCCCGCGCTCCTGCAGGAACCACGCGGTCGACAGGCCGACGATTCCCGCGCCGACCACGACCGCCGACCGAGGCGCGTTTCCGCCACGCCCGATGCCGACCATCTCTCCGCCACCTCCACGCACCAACACCGACAAGGCCAGGATGGCGCGACCGGAGACCTGGACGGTTGTTCGGACCGCACAATCGGCGGGCGGGAAAATGGCGACTTCCTACAGGCCCTCGGTGGTCGCCAGATCGATGGTCATGGCGAACCGCCTGCCGGGGTCGTCCAGCCCGAGCGCGGTCAGCTCGGACATCCGGCGCAAACGGTTGCGCACGGTGTTCTGGTGCACGCCCAGCCGCTCACCGGCTGCCGCCAGGTCCCCCTGGGCCGCCAGCCACGCCCGCAACGTGGCGATGTAGTCGGTGGCGTGGTCGCGGTCGTGCCGGCGCAGCTCGGCGACCGGACCGCGCGCCGGCACCCGCCCGGCACTGGCCGCGGCCCGCAGCCGCTGCAACAGGATGTCGTGCCACGCGTCGTCGTAGGCCGGGGCGGGCGCGGCGGCGTCCCTGGCCTCGTGCAGCGCGAGACACTCGTCGGCCTCCTGGCGCCCGGCGGGCAGCTCGGCGGCCGTGGCCGCGGCGGCGATGCCCGCCCACACCGTGGTCTGGCTCGGCAGCGCGGCCCGCAGCGCCGCGAGCCACTCCCTGGCCGCGGTCACGTCCTCGCCGGGCAGCAGGGTGTAGAGGGTGGCGCCGAGCAGCGCGCTGCGGCCGGGGCGCGACCAGCCGAATCCGGTGGTGGCCAGCTCGAAGGCCAGCAACAGCGCCGCGTGCGGCTCGTCGCCGAGACGGGGATGGACCGCGATCAGCCGCATCGGTCCCGGCGGCAGGCCGAGCCTGCTGACCGCCGTCGCCGCGTCCGGGGTGCCCTCCAACAGTCGGATCACCAGGTCGGACTCGACCTGACGTTCCAGGTCCGCGCTCGCCCGGGAGCGCAGCAGGTGCAGTGCCACCGTCCGCGCGCCGGCCACCAGCGCGGCGCGCCGGGCGCCGGTCAGCGGGCGGTCGCAGCTCACCCACACCGACCCGCGCAGCTCACGCCCGGCGCGCACGGCCACGACCATCCGCCCGGCCAGCCCGTACTCGGCGGCGGCCGGTACGAACAGCGGCTCGTCGGCGGCGGCCAGATGGGCGAACACGCCCCGGGCCGCGAACAGCTCCCGGATGTCGTCGGGCACCCGCCGGCGCAGGATGGTGGCCGCCCGCGCCGGATCGGCCTCGTGCTGGCGCAAGCTCGAGTAGGCCAGCAGCCACGAGGACCGGTCCTCGATGAGCACCGCGCAGCCGATCGCCGCGGCCAGGCTGTCGGCCAGCGCGAACAGGTCGGTCGGGCCGCGGCCGGAGTCGGTCTCGCGGCCCTCCAGCACCAGGCCGTAGACCACGCCGGCAAGCTCGCTCCAGGCCACCCTCGGGTCCACGACCAGCACCGCGATGCCCTCGGCGTCGCCGAGGGCGCCGGCCTGCTCGGCCAGCTCGTCGTCGCCGCGCACCAGCACCACGCTCGCCCGCGCGGCCACCGCCCAGCCCACCGCCTCGGCCGCCGACCCGGCGCCAACGGCGAGGTGGACCTCGCCGGCGACGGCCCGGTCGTCGACCGCGTCGTGCACCACCACGCCGCGCAGCTCGGTCGACCGGGGGACCCGGCCGCCGCAGAGCCGGACCCCGTACCCACCGAGCACGTTCACCAGCCGGTCCAAGGTCACCATCTGCGCATGATCCCAGCCCGGGTGGCCGACCACCGGGGGAGCGGCCGGCCGGTTGTTTCGTCGGCGACGGGCACTGATGATCCCAGCCCGGGTGGCCGACCACCGGGGGAGCGGCCGGCCGCTCGCTACAGTGGCGGCGAACCACCGACAAGGCGAGGGATCAGCCATGCTGCGCATCGCGGTGCCGAACAAGGGGTCGTTGCACGGTCCCGCCGTCGAGTTGCTGACCGCCGCGGGGTATCGGGTGCATCGCGAGCACAAGTCGCTGTTCGCCACGGACCCGGGCAACGATGTGCAGTTCGTGTTCCTGCGCCCGACGGACATCGCCCGCAACGTGGGCACCGGGGTGCTCGATGTCGGCATCACCGGTCAGGATCTGCTGGCCGCGGCCGAGAACGTCGAGCGGACCACCGAGCTGCTGCCGTTGGGCTTCGGCAGGTCGGAGTTCTATTTCGCGGCGCCACTCGGCGAGGTGTCCGCGATCGCCGACCTGGACGGCAAACGGGTCGCCACCTCGTTCGCGGCGGTGGTCCGCAACGCCGCGGCGGCGGCTGGGATCGCGGTCGAGATCGTGGAACTGGACGGGGCGGTGGAGACCGCGGTCGACCTGGGGTTGGCCGACGCGATCGCCGACGTGGTGGAGACCGGGGCGTCCCTGCGGGCCGCCGGCCTGCACCCGGTCGGCGCCCCGATCATGCGGTCGGAGGCGGTGCTCGCGCGGGGCGTGCACAGGGCGCTGGACGCCGATGGCGAACGCGCGGTGGACGTGCTGGTCGGGCGGCTGCGGGGGGTGGTGTTCGCCAGGCAGTACCTGATGATCGACTATCACTGCCCGCGCGATCTGCTCGACGACGCGGTCCGGATCACACCCGGTCTGGAGTCGCCGACGGTGGCGCCACTGGTCGATCCGAAGTGGTTGGCGGTGCGCGCGATGGTCCCCCGGGCCGGGGTGAACACGATCATGGACGAGCTGGCCGCCCTGGGCGCCAAGGCGGTGCTCGCCACCGACATCCGATCCTGCCGCCTGTAGCGATCGTGCTCGTGGCCCGGTCTAGTGGCTCGTCCGCGCCCCTGCGCCGCGAGCACGGAGCGTGCCTGCCCGGTCGTGCACGGCGCGCGGAGACTTCAGTCAGAACGGCGGCGGCTCGTCGATCACGTCCTCGGGGAATGGGCTCTCGTCATGCGCCGCATCGCCGCCCAGCCGAGCACGATGCTTCTCGATCCCTGACACGTCCGGCGCTGCGACGGTCAGCATCCACGAGCGCTCCTGCGCACGGTCATATCCCACCGGAGGAACCGTCAGGCGGGCGAGTGCATCACCACAGACGAGGACGCGTGTCTCAGGTTCCTCGCTCGCCAGCGCGACGAACGGCAGCGAAACGAACGACTCCAGGGCCTCCGCGAGCAGCGAGTCCGGCACGATGGCAGTGAACTTCTGCTCGGCCCCGATGATCGCCTCACGCACCGTGCAGTGCACCAAGAACCGCTCGATCCCCTCGCCCGCCCACGCCCAGCCGCTCGATCCCCATTCCTGGGAGTACACCGGCAGCCCTGGAGCCTTGACCTCCACGGCCCAGCGATACCCGTTCTGGTTCTCCACCCAGAACGGAAGCATCCCGTCGCCTTCGAGAGCAACATCACCGATCGGAATCGGACGGTCCTGAAAGGTGATCGGAACTCTCGCGGAGGCGGCAACGGCATGCCAGTCGGCGAGCGCGTCCGGGAGATGCCGCCCCGCGTCGGCGCGCGGACCACCGCTCTCCATCCATGGCCCGTACCATCGACGCACGAAGGCGCTGACGCTGCCGACGTCGATCGAGAGCAACTCGTCCATGGGGCTCTATTACAGCAACGACGTGATATCCCGGACCGTCTGGCCCTGTCCCGACATCAGCACGACGATGGCTCGTCGCATCTTCCAACAAGACCAGTTAACGGGTCTACGTACTGAGACGAGCCACTAGCTCCTGATCGGCCCACATCCCCACCTCGGCGGAGGGTGCGCCGCGTTGAGCTGGAGCGGCCACGCACCCGGTCGGGCAGCCGTTTCGGGATCGGCTGCCCGACCGGGTCACCTCCCCACTCGGGTCTACTCGCGGATGACCACGTGGGTCACCTGGTCACGACGCACCGCCAGGTACCAGTTGCGAAGAATGGTGATCACGCCGCCGACCACGAGACAGGTGAACCCGGCCGCGGCCGAGTCCGCGCCGGAGCTGGCGCCGACGAACAACACCAGGCCGACCACCCCACACAACACCGCCGGCACCATCAGCAACCGGCCCTGCCGCTGCCGGACCAACGTGGCCCTCCGCTCGGTCTGGTGCCGGAGCAGATACCCCTGGCTGATCAGCACCGTGACCCGGTGATCAAGCTCCGCGCCGTCCTGGACGACGACCGACCTGCCGCGCATGTCTCCTCCAGCTACCAGGTGATCGTGTCGATGGCGACGGTTCCGCTGCCGGGCGCGACCTCGAGACCGAGCGCGCCGATCCCCGACACCGCCGGCACCTGCCAGGTCACCGGCACCCACTGCCCGGCGGGCAGCCGCCGTTCGGCGTCCGGAAAGACCGGGCGGTACTGGCTGTCCCGGACGAACGGCCGCACGGTGGTCCCGTCCTGGCCGGCCAGGACCTGGTAGGTCACCGAGGTCCCCGGCGCCAGCCCGGTGAGCCCGTCGCTGGTCCCGACCGCGGCATGACCACCGACGTTCGCGTCCAGCAGCAGGGCCTGCTCGCCGTGCTGGGCGACCGTGGTGGTGGTGCGCGCGTTCGGGGCGCCGTAGAGATCCGACCAGCCCTGCGTGCCGTCCTCGAAGTCGAACCGGGTCTCGTCGCCCGGCGGGTTCGGGTCCGTGTCGCCGATGGCGTCGAAGAACGCCTCGCCCTGGTGGGTCAGCGTGGTCTCGCCCTTGATCAGCGCGAAGTCGCCGTGGTCGGTCGCGGTGTAGATCATCGCGCCGGCGAACAGCGGGCCGAGGTCCCGCAGCGCGGCGACCGCCCTGGTGGTCCACTCCTTGATGTTGGGCTCGTCGCCGTAGGCCGGGCTGGGGTAGCGGGGATCGACGTTCCACTCGGAGATGAAGAACGGCAGGGTCCGGCCGAGCTCGTCGCGCACCCGGTCCTCGATCTCCTGGACGTGCCTTGCCCACGTGGGGATGTCGGCCAGGCACTCGTCCCAGGTCTCGTTCGCCTTGTCGCACACGTACTCGTGCCAGGACAGGTAGTCCGGCTTGTCGACGGCCTCGGCGACGAACTCGCCGACGTAGTCGGCGTCGGCGTCGGAGTTGACCGGGCCGACGAACTTGTACTCGGCGGGCGCCCGCTCGCGCAGCGCCGGCACGACCGCGTTCCAGATGCGCGCGTACTTGTCGGCGTCGACCCCCGCGAGGTCGGACTCGTTGCCGAACTCCAGGTACACCCGGCTGTCGCCGTAGACCTGCTTGGCGAGGTCGATCCGGCGCAGGTTCTCCCGCAGCACGAACGCCTCGTCGCCGGCGGCCGGGCCGCGCAGGATCAGCACCGGGGTGGCCCCGGTGGCCTGTGCGGCCCGCATGACCGTCAACAGCAGGTCGTCGCCGATGGGCTCCTGGTCGCCGTCGAAGTTGCCGCGCAGCGGCACCCGGATCAGCGGCACGCCCTTGTCCCGCAGCAGTTTCTGGGTGGCCTCGCTGGTCACCAGGGTGTCCTCGGCGCTGTAGAACGACATGTTCACGCCGAACGCGGCATCGGCCGGTTCGACCGCCGGTTCGGCGGTCGCGGGCAGCGGAACGGACAGCGTGACCGCGACCGCGATCAGCGCGCCGGACCATCTCTGGCGGTGGGTTGTCATGGGTCTCTTCTCCTTGTGTGGAACCGGGATGACCAGGACGGACGCTAGCCACGGTCGGGTGGTCGACGGCCGCGCGCGGACCAACCTCGGACCACTCTCGGACCGGCGGACCCACCCCCATCTTGATCGCCGTCTAGCTATGCACCTATAGTGCTAGTTAGCTAGTTAAATGGAGGTAGCGGTGATCGAGTTTCACCTGGACGGCAGATCCGGCCTGTCGCCATACCAGCAGCTGGTCCGCCAGGTCCGGCACGCGTTGCGCCTGGGGATGCTGGTGGAGGGCGACCAGCTGCCGAAGGTCAAGGACGTGGTGGCCGAGCTGGCGATCAACCCCAACACGGTGCTCAAGGCCTACCGGGAACTGGAGCACGACGGGCTGGTCGCCGCCCGTCCCGGCGTCGGCACGTTCGTCACGGCCACCCTCAACGGCGGCTCGCTCGCCGCGCTCGGCCCACTGCGCCAGGACCTGCGGCGCTGGCTGAGCAAGGCACGTCGCGCCGGGCTCGACGAGGAGAGCATCGAGGCGCTGTTCATGACCACGTTTCGTACCGCCGCCCGAGAGGACATAGCGTGAATGTGTTGCGCGCCCAGGGTTTGGGCAAGAAGTACACCAAGCGGCGCTGGGCACTGGCCAACTGCGCGATCGACATCCCCGCCGGGCACGTCACCGGCCTGGTCGGCCCCAACGGCGCCGGCAAGTCGACCCTGCTGAACCTCGCCGCCGGCATGCTCGCGCCGACCACCGGCACGATCGAGGTGTGCGGCGGCGTGCCGGGCAGCGGTCCGGCCCAGCTGGCCAAGGTCGGCTTCGTCGCGCAGAACACGCCGCTCTATCCCCGGCTGACCGTCGCGGAGCACCTGCGCCTCGGCGCCGCGCTCAACCCGAGCTGGGACGACGCGCTCGCGCGCAGCCGGGTCGACCGGATCGGCCTGGATCCGGCGCAGCAGGCGGGAAAGCTCTCCGGCGGCCAGCGCGCACAGCTCGCGCTCACCATCGGCATCGCCAAGCGCCCCCAGCTGTTGCTGCTCGACGAGCCGGTCGCGTCGCTGGATCCGTTGGCCAGGCGGGAGTGCATGCGCGACCTGATGGAGTCGGTCGCCGAGCACGGCCTGTCGGTGGTGATGTCCTCACACCTGGTGTCCGATCTGGAACGGATCTGCGACCACCTGGTCGTGCTGGTCGACTCCCAGGTGAAGGTCGTCGGCGAGGTCGAGCCGCTGCTCGCCGAGCACCACCGGTTGAGCGGCCCGCGCCGGGACGTCGACTCCCTGCCGGCCGGCCAGCAGCTCATCTCCGTGCGGCACACCGACCGGCAGACCACCATCTGCGTGCGCTCGGCGAACCCGATATTCGATCCTGTGTGGACAGTTAGCCAGCTCACGTTGGAGGACCTGGTGCTGGAGTACATGAGCAATCCCACCGCCGCCCGGCCGGCACTGGAGGTCCTGCGATGACCTGGTTGACCTGGCGCCAGTTCCGGGTGCCGGCGGGGGTGATCCTCGCTGCGGTGATCGTGATCGGCATCATCCTCGCGATCAGCGGCGCGAGCATGAGCGGTGGCGAGGTGTTCGCCGACCTGAACTTCCTCTACAGCGGCATGATCGTCGTGTCGTACCTGTTGCCGGCCATCATCGGGATCTTCTGGGGCGCGCCGCTGGTGACCCGTGAGCTGGAGGCCGGCACGCAGAGTCTGGTGTGGAACCAGACGGTCACCCGTAGGCGGTGGTTGGCGACCAAGCTGGGGGCCGGCGTGGCGGCCGCCGTACTGTCCACGGGTCTGCTGTGCCTCGTGGTGTCCTGGTTGGGCAGTCCGATCAACGAGGCCAGCGGCGTCGGTGTCGCCGAGGCCCGGATCTCGCCGTTGCTGTTCGGCGCACGTGGGTTCGTCCCCGTCGGCTATGCCTCGTTCGCGTTCGTACTGGGGGTCGCGATCGGGCTTGTGCTGCGCCGCACGGTGACGGCGATGGCGGTCACGCTCGTCGTGTTCGCCGCCGTGCAGTTGACGGTCCCGTTCCTGGCGCGGCCGTACTTCATGCCGCCGGTCGAGGAGACGGTGGCGATCACCGAGCAGAGCGTCGGCATGATCAGGGCCTTCGACGCGGGGGTGGACTCGATCGGGGTGCGGGAGCCGGCGGACGTCTGGGTGTTGACGAACGAGACCATCGCCCCCACGGGAAACGTCGCGACCGTGCTGCCGACCGAGATCCGCGGCTGCCTGATACCAAGGGACGTCAACCGTGGTGCAGGCGAGACGATGCAGAGCTGCATAGCGGGCCTGAACGACCTCGGCTACCACCAGCGCCTCGTTTACCAGCCGAACGAACACTTCTGGCCGCTGCAATGGATCGAGACGGGGATGTTCCTCGCGCTGACCGCGTTGCTGGCCTGGTTCTCCTTCCGCCGAATCCGCCATCTTTCCTGACCCTGAAAGGAGAAACCCATGCGCGCACTCGCCGTCGCCACCGCGCTGGCCGCCGCGATGACCCTCGCACCGGCCGTGTCCTCGGCCGCCGACGCGGCGCCGTACCTGCCGGCCCCGACCGGTCGCCAGGAGGTCGGCGCGAGTTCGTTGTACCTGAAGGACATCTCGCGCCCCGACCCGTGGGTGCCCTCGGTGCCCTACCGAGAACTGATGGTCTCGTTGTTCTACCCGGCGGCCGACACCGACGGGCCGACCAGGCAGTACATGACGCCGACCGAGTCGGCGCGCTATCTCGCGACGGAGGAGATTTCCGACCTGCCGCCAGACGCCCTGAGCAAGGTGGCGACCAACGCCGTGGTCGACGCGCGGCCGGTGGGGCGGCCGCACAGCCGGCCGCTGGTGCTGCTCTCGCCCGGGTTCACCAACTCCCGGGCCACCCTCAGCTCGCTGGCCGAGGACCTGGCCAGCCACGGCTACGTGGTGGCGGTCATCGACCACACCTACGAGAACCGGGCCATGACCTTTCCCGACGGCCGGCTCACCGAGTGCGCGGCGTGCGAGGTCGACCACCAGCCGGGATTCGGGGCGAAACTGGTGACCGGACGGGCGGCCGACGCGTCGTTCGTGCTCGACGAACTGACCGACCCGGGGACGCGGTCGCGGGCGGTGAAGCTGATCGACCCGAGTCGGGTCGCGATGGCCGGTCACTCGGCCGGCGGTGCGAGTGCGGTCCCGTCGATGGTCGGCGACGCGCGGATCCAGGCCGGGATCGACATCGACGGCAGTACCCATGTCGAGATCCCCGAGCCCGGTCTGGCCCGGCCGTTCCTGTTCCTCGGCAGCATGGACGGCTACGTCCCCGGCGAACCAAGCCCGTATGAGGACTGGGAGCGGGACTGGACGCAGCTGACCGGGTGGAAGCGGTGGCTGATGGTGACCGGGACGGTGCACCCGTCGTTCACCGACCTCGGGGTGTTCGCGGGTCAGTTGGGCATCGACCTCGGGGCGAGCATCGACTCCGAGCGGGCGCTGGACATCACCCGGACCTATGTCAGGGCGTTCCTCGACCAACACCTCGGTCGCCGGCCGCAGCCCTTGATGTCGGCACCGTCACCGGCCTACCCCGAGGTGACCTTCATCGGTTGATACTGGGGTCTCCAGGACGGTGTTGAGAGGCGGAGACCATGACAGAGAACGCGGCCGGCATCCGGGAGCGGTTGCGCGGGGAGTACCTGCGGCCCAAGGCCGAGCGTGCGGCGAGCACCGGGCGTGGCCTGCACCACACCGCGTTGATCTCCAGTGACGTCGAGCAGACCATCAGGTTCTACCAGGGCCTGCTCGGGTTTCCGCTGACCGAGCTGATCGAGAACCGGGACTATGCCGGCTCGTCGCACTTCTTCTTCGACATCGGGAACGGGAACCTGTTGGCGTTCTTCGACTTCCCCGGCCTGGAGGTCGGCCCGTACGCGGAGGTGCTCGGCGGGTTGCACCACGTGGCGATCTCGGTGGAGCCGGCGCGCTGGCGGGAACTGGTGGCCAGGCTGAAGGAGGAGGGGGTCGAGCATGTCGTGCACAGCGAGGTGTCGGTGTACTTCGCCGACCCCGACGGCGCGCGGATCGAGCTGATCGCCGACCCGCTCGGCGAGATGTACGGCAACGTCGTGCGGTAGTCCACTGGGGAGGGCCCAGTCACGAGACGCCGGCCGATGCTGTTTCTTTCACGGAACGAGAATCGGTGTGGCACCTGTACGGGTGACCGATATGCGGCACCGAGCACAAAGATGCGCTGGTGCGTGCCAACGCGAGCGGGTCAGGAACCGTGGTAGCTCATTCCCGCCCAGTCCGAGGGATGAAGGTAGGGACGTGCGTCCGGGTCGCGAAGTTGCAGGTTGCGGATGAGACTGAGCATGTCTTGGTCAACGGACGGGGCGACCGCATTTCTGAGGTCGTTGACCTTCTCCATGTTTGTCGTGTCACGTAGCCATTTCTGGGCTGCGCGTAGGGCGACAGCCGGGGGATGATGCTCGTTCTTCCACAGCTGGTAAAAGCGGGCCATCAGCAGGCTGACAGCTTCGCTGCGGATCACCCACTGGGTGGCGATGACACCGGCGAATCCAGCCTGGATCAGCCCGCTGGGCAGACTGACTACCTCGTCGGGCAGGCCGGTTCCAGGGCGGTCGGTATCGCACGCGGAGAGCACCGCGAGGCGTGCCTGATGGCGGGGTCCAGATGCCATCGGCCGCAGGTCGAAGATCTCGCGGAGGGTGAGATCGTGGTCGTCTGCCAGGACCAGTGCGCTGTTCAGCGGATTGCTCGGGTCGGCGTGGCCATGCGAGATGAAGTGCAGGACCTGGGCGTCGCCCCAGGCCGCAACGAGGTTGGCGGAGTTGGCCCGCGGGCCCTCGAGCGTGGTTGCCTGAGGGAACCAGTGCTTGCTCCAAGCCGACTCGGCACGGGCGTACCCGATCGGCGGATGTGATGTGGGGCGAGGGTCCACGACGACGACGAGTCGCTCGGCGGGGATCTGCGCGGCGACGCGCTCGGTGAACGCCAGGCTGTAGCTGTTGGGGCTGTAGGTGATCGTGGTGTCGTCGAGTAGGTAGCGGCGGTTGCTGGGTGCGCCCGGTGCGGGTGTCCAGGCCGCGTGCAGGGGAAGCATGGTGAGCATGCCGGATGGCACGAGGATGATCTGGTCGGTGTTCCCGGTGAGTGACAACGCCGGTGCCATGATCTCCGACCAGGCCCAGCGGGTGATCGCGTCCAGCGCGCCTTCCCATGGTCCCGACTGCGTCGGCAGCGAACGGCGGGTGTCCAGCAGCGCCCGGACGCGCTGTCGCACTGCCGCGCCGGTCATCGCAGCTAACGTGGTTCCCTCGACGCGACCGTCGGGATGCACTGCCAACGCGATTCCCGCATCCTCCGCCGCGGCGAGATACAGGATCACCGAGTTGGACGGAACGGCGCGGTGAATGTCGGTGATGACCGGAGTGCGTAGAAAGCGCTCGTAGCCACCGATCTCGCGGATCGCCTCGATCGCACTGTCGAGGGTATCTCGGCACCGGCGGACATCGGCCGGTGCCGCGCTGCCGCGGGTCGCGTAGTCCAGTTCCTCGGCTGCCAGCCGGTACCGGTGGACCAGTTCGTCATGTGCTGTGCCGACAAGGCGGTCGAGTTCGACCCGGTCTCGCTGCAGTGCCTCGGCGAGTTGCAGGCCCCGTCCGGCGTCCAGGGCGACGACGGCAGCTTCCTGGTGGCCAGCTTGGAACATCGCGCGGGCCGCCTCGGCGGACAGGCCCTGTACGTCGGCGAGCCAGGTCTCCTTGTCTTCGCGGAACAACTGCGTCCGGAACAGGTGTTGAGCGGCCTCGATCGCGTGGCCGTACGCCTCGGTCGCCTCGTCCCAGTCACCATGTTCAGCCGCCCAGCCGCCCCAGAGGCGTGCGGCCGACAAGGCCCATTCCGGCGCGGTGTCCAGACCAAGACGCACTGCTTGCCGGTATGCGGTCTTCGCCGCATCGGCCAACGCGTCATCGACTGTGAGCTCGCTCTGGGACTGCAGGACACGGCCGAGGTTGTATTGCCAGGAGGCCCGCTGCGGCGAGCTGTCCGGGATCAGGCGCAGCGCCGCCCGGTAGTGTTCGATGGCCTGCCCGCCGAGTTCTGGATCTCCGGTCGCACGCGCGGCTTCCGCGAGTGCGTTGCCGGCATTGTTGTGATAGTCGGGCAATCCCCAGTGCGGTACGTCGGCGGCGGCGACCGCGTTGACCTGGAGGTCAACGGCAGTGAACAGGTCCGCCGTGTCCCCGCGAGCGTGGTAACGGGTCAGCAGGACGTTTCCCAAGGAGGACATGGCCCCCGCGCTGTTCGGTTGTTCGTGTAGCGATTCGGTCACCAACCGAACGGCTTCGTCGAGATCGGACCAGCTTTTGGTGCGGAGGTACCGGAAGCGCAGTAATGCGCCCAACCTTCCGTGGACGGTCTTCTCCGCCGCCGGATACGTGGTGGGTCCTCGGTCCTGAAGTTCCTGACGATAGAGGTCGATGGCACGGTTGAGATCGTCCAGATCGCCACGGAGCTCATATCGGTCGAACAGCAGATCGGCCAGCATTCCCCGATGGTCCACCGGTGACGGGGCAGCGACCGCCCGCTCCGCCTGCTCGATCGCCTCGTTCAGCACGGTGATGTCGCCCAGGATGAACGTGACGCGCAGCAAGTTGGCGAGCGTGGAGTGACACAGGGCAGCCAGCGTGGTTCCATGCTCGACCTGCGAGACAGCGCGTCGCGCATGTCGGATACCGCTGGGAATCGCCTCGGGGTCGTCACTCAACTGGAAGAGGAAACGCAGCGTGCCCGCGAGATTGCAGTCCATCCTGACCTGTTCGATGCTGCCGTCGGACACCAGTTGGAGTCCTGCGGTGAACAATCGCACCGCGGACCGCAGATCGTCGACACTGGACTGGTTTCCACCACGCCAGTTGTGGGCGATTCCCGTGCGGTTCAACACGGCGATCCGGAACGTCCCAGGACACCTGGCGAACTGTTCGTCCGCGACGATGCGGTCGAGCATATCGATCAGTCGGCCTTGGTAGGACCGATCTCCGTCCACAACGCAACGATCGAGGTAGGTGCCGGCTTTTGCCAGCGATCGATGAAAACGGCGAGGGGCGTCCGGAATTGGTTGCCACCCCAACAGTTCCTCGGCTCGTTCGCTGTTCATGCGGCATCCCCAGGTTCACCTTCAACGGCAGGACCACGTTCCAGATACGCCGTGAGCCGTCTTCCCGTCTCGACTTCCCGTCTTGGATCGGTAGGCGGCTCCTGACCCACCGAGATGTAGAGTTCGCGGCGGTACAGGTCGTAACAGGTCTGAACTAGCTGGGCGTACCCGGCGGATCCGCTCAGAGCTACCCGGTAGCCGACAATCATGCCCACCAGCGCGATACCCAACGCCCACCACGCGAAGATCGTCCACACACAGAACACCAGGCTCCACAACCACAATCGGGCACCGTTGTCCAGTTGGGTGCGGGCGGCGGAAACCTCGATACGAGCACTTTCGGGCATGGCCATCCAGAGCCGAGGCCAACACACCACCGCGTCCAGGCCGTAGCGATGACGGGAACGCGATTCGGCGGCCTTCAACACGTCGCCGAGCCTGGTCGGCATTCGGTCGCGGGGATCGGGTGGCACACCGATCCGCCACCGGTTCAACGCGGCGTATTCCACATATTCATCGGTCGTCAGTTCTTCCCGGCGGCGGGCCAACGTCCGCCAGCGTTTGACCCGTCGGTCCACGTTCTTCCCGCGCGACGTGATCACCGCGGCCCTCACCGGTCGTGCCCATCGCGGCCAGTAACCTTCGAGCAGTCGGAGCGCCCCGAAGACCAACAATTCGGCAATCTGCGCTGACCCCACCACCATCAGCAACGCCAGCACCGCGAACAGGGCCTGCACACCACCGACGTGGTGCCGAACGACTGTGCCCACCAACGCTCAAGCTGCTGCCAGCCCGAGTCCGGCCAAGTGAACCCGCCGTGCGCCCAGATCCAGGTCAGCAGCCCACCGATCCAGAACGCCAACGCGGGCGAGCCGAGCAGACTCATCCACCGCTCCGCGACCTTGCGCCCCAGGTCGGCTCCCAGCGTACTGAGCACCGAGGCTCACCGAACCCGACGAAGCTGACCGTGGCCGTGTGGGCAGCCCTCGGGGACCGGCTCGCCAACTTCGAAGATCGGGTACACGTACTCACAGCTGGGACACTTGTAGAGGATCTCTGTCGACGGTTCCCCATGCCCCGGCAGATCCAGATACAGCCCGTCCTGTTGGGTCGTGCGACTGGTGTCGGGCTCCTGAGGTAGACGGTGACGCAACTCCTCGCGGAGTGTCTGATCCGTAGTCAACAACGCCATGATCTCGTCGGCCACGAGGGCTCCAGCATCCGCTCGGCTCAGGAGTTCGTCCAACGGCTCGGTGAGGGCGCCAAGAGGCACCTCGGTGCGAATCGTTCGTGCGGCCGCAACGATGTCCTCGTCGCGCATTCCACCTCCAGGACGCATCCGTGCATGCTACTTGGAGTACGCGAGAACGAGTCGTATTTCGTTGCAGGAGAGGGGTTCGGTTGTCTGTTGTTCTGTGGTCCAGCGGTACCCGGTCAACAAAGCAGGCCCCGGCCAGGCCGCTTGGCCAGGGGGTGCTGCTGATCAGCGCGCCGTGATCATGGTGAGGAACGCGCCGGCCGCGCTCCGGCTGAACATCAGCGTTGGTCGGTCGTCGCCGGATAACGTAGCCTGTTTGGTATCCCGGTAGCCGACGACGTTGCCGGCCCATCCCGTCTCCACGCAGGACGAGTTGTCGGCGCTGGCCGAGGACTTACGCCAGTTGTCGATCACTGGATCTCCTTTCGCACCTTCGCTAGCAACGCCCGTGACTGCTTCGGATTGAGCGCCAGGTGACGAAGGGCCGAGCGGGTAACGGGCGCGGCGGCGAGGTTGCTGGACAAGGCAACGCTGGCCGACGAGGCGGTAGCGGAGTCGTTGCGGACGGCGGCAGACGAGGCATCGGAGACCGCAGCGGCGGTGGACCAGGCGGTAGAAGTTTTCGTTGAGGCGACGATGTACGCCGACCTCGCGGCGGATCGGATGGTGTACGCGGTATGGCAGGCGGATGCGGACATGCGACGCGCGCGGATCGCGTTGCGTGACGGGGTCGGTCGATAGGTCGGCCAGTGCTGGCGCAGGATTACTTGCCAGGCGAAGATTTCACCTAGGAGTGTGATCTTCCGGCAGCCGACCATCGACGGAAACAACCCCGCATTTACAGGGACGACACCCGCTACATACTCACCCAGCTCAACGGCCGCGGAACAGCCCTGCGTGTGCGGGGACGACCACAGCGACCGCACAGCCGGTCCTCTTGCAGAGCGGAACAGCCCCGCGTGTGCGGGGACGACAACGCCGGCAACTTCGTGGCCATCCGCAGGCTGGGAACAGCCCCGCGTGTGCGGGGACGATGCGTCCGGATCGAACCGCTCGAGGCGGTCGTAGGGAACAGCCCCGCGTGTGCGGGGACGACGACGAGGCCGAGTTTGGGTTCTACTCGTTCCGGGGAACAGCCCCGCGTGTGCGGGGACGACACTAACTGAGCTGCGATGATACCGGCGGAAGTCCGGTTCTAGCATCACTTTGGTATTTTCTCTACCGGTGTTGAATTGGCCGGAAGCTGATCACGTCACGTGAGCGGTCAAGTCAGCGCAGCTAAGCGGCTATGGTCCCAGCGTGCTCAAGACACGCCTCGATCTTGACCGGATCCGTGCCGCCACCGGCGTCATCGATTCCATGTTCCTGCGCACCCCGACGTACCAGTGCGACACCCTGGGTCGCCACCTCGGCTGCACGGTCACCATCAAACTCGAAACCGCGAACCCGATCCGCAGTTTCAAAGCCCGAGGCACCGAACTGGTCACGAGCCAACTGTCCGCACACCACCACACCGCCGCCGTATGCGCCAGCGCCGGCAACCTCGGTCAAGCCCTCACCTGGTCAGGCAACCGTCGCGGCATCAACGTCACCGTCGTCGCCGCACGGCATGCCCCCGTCGCCAAACTCGACCGGATCCGCGCACTTGGCGCCGAACTGGAACTGGTCGACGGCGACTTCGAGATGGCCCGCGAGCGGGCCATGACCATCGCCCACCAGCGCGGCATCAGACTGATCGAGGACAGTCTCGACGTCGAGACCTGCGAAGGCGCCGCCACGATCGGCCTCGAACTGGCCGACACGGCCTTCGACGCGGTACTGGTCGCCCTCGGTGGCGGCGCGATGGCCACCGGGATCGGCCACGTCCTGAAGTCCCTGACACCCGACCGTCAGGTGATCTGCGTCCAACCCGCTGGCGCGCCGGCGATGACCCGCTCCTGGCACGAACGCCGCGTCATCACCACCGAATCCACGAACACCATCGCCGACGGCGTCGCCGGGCGGGTTCCCATTCCGGAGGTCCTGGACGACCTGCTCGCGGTCGCCGATGACGCCGTTCTGGTCAGTGAGTCGTCGATCGTCGAGGGGATGCGGTTGCTTCTTGAGCACGCGGGCCTGGTCGTCGAGCCGTCGGCCGCGCTCGGGGTCGCCGCCGTGCTGGAGGACCGGGAACGGTTCGCCGGTCGGCATGTCGTTACCGTCATCTGTGGTAGCAACGTCGATCTGGACGCTTATCGTCGCTGGGTGGGGAGGTGACCGTGACGACCGCCGAGGTGCTGGCCGAACTGGCCGCGCTCGAGGATCCGACGATCCGTGAGGTGAACGAGAAACACGGTGACGACCATGGGGTGAACCTCGGCAAACTCCGTGCGGTCGCCAAGCGGTTGAAGACCCAGCAGGAGCTCGCCGTCCAACTGTGGGCAACGGGCGACACCGCGGCGCGGCTGCTGGCGCTGCTGATCTGCCGCCCGAAGGCGTTCGACCGAACCGCGTTGGACGGCATGTTGCGCGCGGCGAAGACCCCCAAGGTCCACGACTGGCTCGTGAACTACGTGGTGAAGAAGAACCCCCACGCCGAGGAACTCCGCGTGGCCTGGACCGCCGATCCGGATCCCGTGGTCGCGAGCGCCGGCTGGGCGCTGACCACCGAGCGGGTGGCCAGGAAACCAGCCGGCCTCGACCTCGTCGCCCTGCTCGACGTCATCGAGGCGGAGATGAGAACCGCGCCCGACCGGCTGCAGTGGGCGATGAACCACTGCCTGGCCCAGATCGGGATCGAACACGCCGAACACCGCGCCCGTGCCATCGACATCGGCGAGCGCCTGGAAGTTCTCAAGGACTACCCGACGGCCCCGAACTGCACGTCCCCGTTCGCGCCCAGCTGGATCACCGAAATGGTGCGCCGACAACACGACAAGTAACTCCCGTTCACGGCATATCCTGGGTTGGGCGGAAGCCAGACGGGGGGATCATGCGCGTGGCGGAACTGTTCACGGAGCGCGATCACGTGCTGGTGGCGTTTGACGGCCCGGTCGCCGAGTTGCCATCCGCAGGTCCGAGGACTGACCGCCTGCGGGTGATGGTGGCCGACAGGCGCCTGCCGCGAAAGGTGGCGCGAACCGAGGATCCCTTCGCCATCCTCGCATTCGCGGCCACGATCGGCCCAGCCACCGAGCGGGCGGTCTACGCGCAGTTGGGCCGGATCGAGCACGAGGTGGTGGCGGCCGCGCGGGTCACGCCCGGCGTCCGCGAGGCCTTTGCCGCGATGGCCGCCGCCGGCACCCAGATCACCGTGGTCAGCAGCCTGGCGACCGCCGCGGTGCGCACGTTCCTGGTGATACACGGGCTGGTGGAGCATGCGCGACATCTCGTCGGACGCACCGGTCCGGACCGCGCCGTCCTGCCGCCGGCCCCGAACCTGATCACCGCCGCGATCCACGGGCGGGCCACCCCGGTGGGGTCGTGCCTGTTCGTCGGCAGCACGGACACCGATCTCACCGCCGCACGTGTGGCGGGCGTGGACACCATCCGCCACCGCCGCCCTGCCGCCGAACCGGCAGAACCACCCAGTACCTGGTTCGACGCACTGTCCGCCACAACAAGGGGATAACCCCGTCAGGCGACCGTTCTGTCGCAAAGCCTCGAGCTGCCACCCCGCCCGCTGCCTCAGTACTGTGATCTCGCATGACCGGCACCGAGATCGAGATCACCGAGGACCTGGTCCGTTGCCTGCTGCGGGAGCAGCATCCAGATCTTGCCGGGCTGACCATCCGCGAGGTTGCTGGCGGCTGGGGCAACCAGATGTGGCGCCTTGGGGACGAGTTGGCGGTGCGTATGCAGCGCATGGACCCAACCCCGGAACTCCAGTTCAAGGAGCGGCGGTGGCTGCCCGTGTTGGCCCCGCGCCTGCCGCTCCCGGTGCCGACCCCGGTGCGGTTCGGCGAACCGTCCGAGCGCTTCCCCAAGCACTGGACGGTGATGACGTGGGTTCCCGGTGAGCCGCTGGACCACGGCACGATCAGCCGCGGCGCCCATGCGGCCGACACGCTGGCTGGCTTCCTCCAGGCGCTGCATGTGGCGGCACCGGCCGAGGCGCCGATCGCTACCGACCGCGGCGCCCATCCCAGGAACTGCGTGGCCGGTTTCGAGAACTTCGTCCAGGCCGTCGCTCTCGACGATATCGCCGCCGACGTCCGGACCGTCTGGGACGACGCCGTTGCGGCCCGCGCGTGGGAGGGCCCGCCGGTGTGGGTGCACGGCGACCTCCACCCCGCGAACGTCGTCGTCTCGGACGGAACGCTCTCGGGCGTCGTCGATTTCGGGGACATGTTCGCCGGCGATCCGGCGTGGGATCTCGCCGCCGCCTGGGTGCTGCTACCCGAGGGCACGGCCGCACGGTTCTTCGACAGGTACGCGCACGCGGATGAGGCGGCGATCCGGCGCGCCCGCGGGCTGGCCGCCATGAAGAGCCTCTTCCTGATGCTCATGGGGCAGAACGGAGATCGGGGCCTCCCCGGCGGCAAGTCGAACTGGGGACCTGCGGGCCGGGCGGCGCTTGGTCGTGTTCTGCGGGGCGTTTGACGAACGCTGCTCTGAATTCGCGTCACGCGTCAGGCGTTGACGTGTTCGCTGGATTACTCGTTTGTCGCGCGGTGGTGATCTGGTCAAAATACCTGTTGCTGTGCGGTCGATACAACAATGTCAACGCGATTCCGGAAACCAGCACCGCGACCATATCGATCACCGCATAGGCGGCACTGTACGGATACGGATCACGGAAGCCCAACACACAGTACGGCAGCAGAAACAGATAGATCACGGCTACGGCCACCACCGCCATGACTCTCGCGGCCTGCCTACCCCTGGCGGCACCGAATGCGCCAGAGACACAGAAGAACATCGACACGACACTCAGGCCGGCGGTGTCGGCGAGATGCCCAGCAACGGGCATCCACAGCACGACAGCGATAATCAGCAGGGTTCGAGCTGTCACCACCTCCCGTGGTCGACGGGCGCGGATCTCCTCAACGCTTGGCACAAGGACCTCCTGATGACTCGCCATGCGGATGGCGCGAGCCCACCCAAGTATTTCCCTGCCCCGCCGGGACCCCTCCCCGCTCCGCGCGGGTCGCGGATCTCTGTCAGGGTGGGGGCGTGACCCGGACGATGACGGCCGCGGTGCTCACCCGTCACGGTGGGCCCGATGCGCTCGAGGTGCGTGACGACTGGCCGGTACCGACTCCTGGTGCGGGTGAGGTGCTGGTCCGGGTGACCGCGGCCGCGGTCAACAACACCGACATCTGGACCCGCGAAGGCGCCTACGGGCTGCCCGGCCGACCGGACGCGCTGGCCGGCTGGCGTGGCCCGCTGCGGTTCCCCCGGGTGCAGGGCGGTGACATCGCCGGCGTCGTCGACGCCGTTGGTCCGGGTGTGCCCGGCGAGTTGGTGGACCGGCGAGTACTGGTCGACCCGGCGATCTACCGGGACGACAGCCGGCACGCCCCGCCGGTCGGGCTGTTGGGCAGCGAAGCCGACGGCGGGTTCGCCACCTATGTCATCGCCATCGCCGACCACGTCCACGACGTCACCACGTCACCGCTGACCGACGAGCAGCTCGCCTGCCTGCCGGTGGCCTACGGCACCGCGATGGGCATGCTCGAGCGCGCCACTCTGAACGCCGGGGAGACCGTGCTGGTCACCGGCGCCTCCGGCGGTGTCGGGCTGGCCCTGGTACAGCTCGCCGCGGCGCGCGGGGCCGAGGTCATCGCCGTCAGTACCGCCGCCAAGGCCGACGCGGTGGCCGACGCCGGCGCGCACCGGGTCGTCTCGCGCGACGTCGGTGACCTCGCCGAGCAGCTCCGTTCGGTGGTCCCGGCGGGGCTGGACGCGGTCGCCGACGTTGCCGGCGGTCCTGGCCTCGCCACCCTGTTGCCGCTCCTGCGCGACGATGGTCGGTGGGTCATCGCCGGCGCGATCGCGGGGCCGGTGGTGTCCTTCGACCTGCGTCGGCTGTACCTGCACAACATCGCGCTGGTCGGCTCCTCCATGCACACGCGGGAACACTTCGCCAAGCTCGTCGAGACCGCCCGCGCCGGTGCGATCGGTCCGCGCATCGCCGGGCGGCACCGCCTCACCGCCATTCACGACGCGCAGCGGCAGTTCAGCCAGGGCCAGCACGTCGGCAAGATCGTCATCACGCCCTGACCGGCGGGCGGTCAGGTGTCGGGGAACAGGTGGTTCAGGCGGTAGTCGATCAGCGCGGTCGCCCGCTCGGTGTCGTAGGCCTTGATCAGCATGCCGGTGAGCAGGCCGGCGGCCATGGTGGCGAGCGAGTCGGCCTCCAGGCGGGGGTCGAGGTGTGGCGGGATCCGGTTTCGCCGCTGGGCCTGGCGGAGCTGCTCGGTGAGCGCGTGCACCAGGTGGGGGGCGAGGGCTTCCTGGTCGGGGGACTGGCCGCCGCGGGTGACGTCCACGGCGAAGTAGGCGATCTGCACCGCGCAGAGCACGCGACCACGGTCGTCGGTCGGCAGCACGCCGAGCAGGTAGGCCCGGATGACGGCGCGTTCGTCCCCGGTCCGCAGCGCCGGGGCGATGCCTCGGCCGGCGCGCTCGCCGCCAAGCTCGGCGACCCGTTGCCAGCCGAACCGCAGCATCTCCTCCTTGGTCGGGAAGTAGTACTGGACCAGGTTCATCGAGATGCCGGCCGCTGCGGCGACGGCACGCAGGGTCACCGCCTGTAGGCCGTGTGCCGCGGCGATCCGGAAGAGCGCCTCCGCGATCTCGCGCCTTCTCTGGTCGTGGTCCACGCGTTTCGGCACGTGAGCACTGTGCCATACCCCTGGCTGTTGTGACCACGGATTGTTACAGTGCAATTGCACTATAATCCTGGGGAGGATCACATGATCGGTGAGTTCGTCGACCAGAAGGCACGGGACCGCTACTTCGCCGCCTACGCGGCGATCCTGCGGAAATGGCCGGTGCCGGCTGAGGAACTGGACATCCGGACGCGGTTCGGCTCGACCCGCGTCCGGCGCAGCGGCACCGGGCAGGACACGCCGATCGTGCTGCTGCCCGGGATCATGGGCACGTCGGTGTCCTGGTACCCGTACGTCGCCGAGCTGTCCGCGCGGCGTCCGGTCTACGCGGTCGACACGCTCGGCGAAGCGGGACACTCCATCCAGACCCGCCCGCTGGCGACCAACGACGACCTGGCGGACTGGCTCACCGACGTGCTCGCCGGCCTCGGCCACGAGCGGGTGCACCTCGTGGGGCTCTCCCGCGGCGGCTTCCTGGCGCTGAACCTCGCGCGCCGGTCCGCCGACCGGCTCGCGAGTGTCATCGCCGTCGAACCGGCGGGGTTCGCCTGGATCGGCACGCGGTTCATCCTCTGGAGCTTCGTCGAGATGTTCCGCTGGCTGCTGCCCTCGGCGATCCTGCGCCGGATCACGTCCGGGGACCCCGCCGTGCGGCACACCTTCCGGCCGCTGCTGTTCGCCGGCTTCCGGTACCGGGCGCGCCTGCCACCGCAACACCTGTTCACCGACGACGAGTTACGCGCGATCGACGTGCCGACCCGGCTCATCCTCGGCGGACGCAGCAACATCCACCGTGCCGACGAGGTCGCCGCCCGCGTCGGTCCGCTCAACTCCCGGATCCGCACCGAGACCGTGCCCGGGGCCACCCACCAGCTGACCCTGGAGGAACCCGGCCTGGTCACGCGCCGGATCCTCGGCCTCGTGTCCGACATCGGGTGAACCGCCCTGAATGCCTCATTCGGGACGTTCAACGTCCCGAATGAGGCATTCAGGGCTTTGCAGGTGGGCGATGGTGCCGGTGTTGTTCAGGTCGTAGCCGCCGAGGGCGGTGATCGCGGCGTGCATCGCCGGGTCGTGCACGGCCGCCAGCAGCGGGGCGGCGGCGTCGAGTGCCTCGGCGGCCAGCACGAGGTCGTAGTTCTCCCAGGCCACGGGGAGGAAGTCCAGGTCGAGGTCCACGGCGGCGGCGCGCACGGCCAGGCCGGCGTCCGCGGCGCCGACCGCGACGGCGAGGGCGACCTCGAGGTGGGTGCCGAACTCGGGGCCGGTGACCTCGGTGGGCCCGACGCCGGCGGCGGTCAGGGCGTGGTCCAGGAGTACGCGGGTGCCCGTCCCTGGACTGCGCATCGCCACGCGCAGGCCGCGGAGCTGGGGCAACTCGGTGATTCGGCGTGGGTTGCCGGCGGGGAGCAGCAGGCCCTGCTCCCGGCGCCACAGGTGCAACAGGATCGGCTGCCTGCCGCGCAGCACCGCCCGCGCGAACGGCGCGTTGTAGACCCCGGTGTGGTGCCGCAGATGCGCGGTCGCGCCGTCCGCGGTGTTCGCGGCGACCGCCGCCAGGCCGTGCAGGCTCCCGCGCGCCGGCACGACCGACACCCGGTCACCGAGCTGACGCAGCAGCAGGCTCATCGCCGGGTCGTCGCTGCCGGCCAGCCGGAACACCGAGGCGCCGGCCAGCAGGCGCCGTGCCTTGCTCTGCCCGTCCGCACTCACCCGTGCCCGGCGCCTCGGCTC
The DNA here is from genome assembly GCF_054779715.1 of Actinophytocola sediminis. Lineage (NCBI taxonomy): Bacteria > Bacillati > Actinomycetota > Actinomycetes > Pseudonocardiales > Pseudonocardiaceae > Actinophytocola > Actinophytocola sediminis. Next base: position 132,545 of record NZ_BAAGXS010000004.1, read on the forward strand.
GATCACGAGCACCCCGTGCTCGGCCAGGTGCCGGTAGGCGCGGCTGGTGGTGGCCGTCGTGGTGGCCTTGTCGGTGGCCAGGTCGCGCACGCTCGGCAGTTCCGTGCCCGGCGCCAGCTCGCCGGCGACCACCATGCTGGCGAGCTCGGCGCTGAGATCCAGGTAACGAGTCACGGTTTCCTCGGCGGGTTGTTGTCTTGGCGCGTCTGTGATGCTACAGATGCGATCACGACTGGAAAGGGCGGTGAACCATGTTTCGGATGGTGCTGGCGTCGATCGCCGTCCTGGTGACGGTCACGGCGTGTGGCGGCCAGGACCAGCTGGCCGGGCCGTCGGACGAGAAGTCGCTGATCCTCGCGACCACCACGAGCACCCAGGACTCCGGCCTGCTCGACGAGCTGCTGCCGGCGTTCACCGAGGACACCGGCTGGGCGGTCAAGCCGTTGGCGGTGGGCAGTGGGCAGGCCATCGAACTTGGCCGGCGCGGTGAGGCCGACGTCGTACTCGTGCACTCGCCGAAGGCCGAGGAGGAGTTCGTCGCGGAGGGCACCGCCGGGCAGCGCAGGCTGGTCATGCACAACGACTTCGTGCTGGTCGGGCCGGCGGCGGACCCGGCGGGGATCCGCGGCGTGCCGGCGGCGGAGGCCATGAGGAAGATCGCCGCCGCGCGGGCCGGGTTCGTCTCCCGAGGCGACGAGTCGGGTACGCACTCCCGGGAGCTGCAGCTGTGGGAGCAGAACGCCATCGAGCCCGCCGGCACGTGGTATCGCTCGACCGGCCAGGGGATGGGCGCCACCCTGCAGGTCGCCAGCGAGACCTCGGCCTACACGCTGACCGACCGGGCGACCTACCTGACCCAGCGGGACAACCTCGACCTCGACGTGCTGAACGAGGGCGACAAGGCACTGCTCAACATCTATCACGTGATCGAGATGACCACCCAGGCCGGCGACCGGGTACAGCCCGACGGCGCGCAGGCCTTCGCCGACTGGATCGTCGGGGCCGACGCGCAGCGGATGATCGGCGAGTTCGGCACCGAGGACGGCGGCCAACAGCTGTTCGTGCCGGACGCGGGCAAGGACGAAGCGGCGCTGGGGAACTGATCGCGTGGACGTGCTCGGCGACGGTCTGCTGGAGGCGTTTCGCCTGCTGTTCACCGGCGACGAGGGCACCTGGGCGATCACCGGCCTCACCCTGCGGGTCTCCCTGAGCGCCACGCTGGTCGCCTTCCTGCTCGGCGTCCCGGCCGGCGCGGTGCTCGCGCTCGGCCGGTTCCGCGGCCGGCGGCTGCTGATGGCCGTCGCGAACACCGGGATGGGATTGCCGCCGGTCGTGGTCGGGCTGTTCGTCACCGTGTTGCTGTGGCGCGACGGGCCGCTCGGCGCGTTCGGCCTGCTCTACACCCCGACCGCGATGGTGATCGCCCAAGCGGCGATCGCCACGCCGGTCGTGGTCGCGTTGACCGCTGCGGCCCTCCAGCAGGTCGACCCGGACTTCCTGCTGCAGATGCGCGGGCTGGGCGCCACCAGGCTCCGCGCGCTCGGCTCCCTGCTGCGGGAGGCGAAGCTGCCGCTGCTGGCCGCGGCCATGGCGGGGTTCGGCGCGGTGGTCAGTGAGGTCGGCGCCGCGCAGATGGTCGGCGGCAACCTCGCGGGGGAGACCAGGGTGCTCACCACCGCCGCGGTGCTGGCCACGAGCCGGGGGCAGTTCGCGCTGGCGATCGCGTTCGGGCTGGTGCTGCTGGCCATCGCGTTCGTCGTCAACCTGGCGGTCACCCTCGCCCAACACCGGCACACGGCCGACTGAATGGGTAACTGATGAGTATCGGCTGTCGCGACCTGCTGGTCACCGCGGCTGGGCGTGACCTGGTCGCCGTGCCGGCGTTGGACATCGCCGCCGGGGAGACCCTCGCGGTCCTCGGGCCGAACGGTTCGGGGAAGTCGACGTTGCTGCGGGCGCTCGCGCACCTCGGCCGCGTGTCCCGGTCGGGCACCGTGCTGCTGGACGGCCAGGCCGCCACCACCGCGCAGTTGCGCCGCGCGGTGGCCGCGGTGCTCCAACGCCCGGTGCTGCAACGCGGGACCGTGCTCGACAACGCCGCGGCCGGGCTGCGGCTGCGGGGGGTGTCGCGCCGGGAGGCGCGCAGGCGGGCGGCGCCGTGGCTGGCCGCGCTCGGGGTCGACACGCTGGCCGCCCGGCGGGCCAACAGCCTGTCCGGCGGGGAGGCGCAGCGGGTGGCGATCGCGCGTGCGCTGGCCGTCGCGCCGAGGGTGTTGCTGCTCGACGAGCCGTTCACCGGGCTCGACGCCACCACCCGGACCGATCTGCTCGCCGACCTGCGCGCGGCGCTCGACCGCCAGGACGCCGCGGTCCTGCTGGTCACCCACGACCGGGAGGAGGCGCGGGCCATCGCCGGGCGCACCGCGCTGTTGGTCGACGGACAGCTCCGCCAGCTCGGCGCCACCCAGGACGTGTTGGACGCGCCGGCGGATCTGGCGTGCGCGAGCCTGCTCGGGTTCACCACGCAACTGCCGCCCGAGCTCACCGGCCGGGAGGGCACCCTGGTCGCCCGGCCGGAGCGGTGCCATCCGCTCGCCGAGGACCAGCCGGCGCCGCCGGACACCGTGGTGGTCGATGGCGTGCTGCGTCGGGTCGTGCCGTTGGGCGGCGCGCTCCGCCTGGATGTGGACACCGCCGTCGGGGCGGTCACGGCGGTCACCACCGCCGAGGTCACGGCCACTCCCGGAAGCGCCATCCGGATAGCGACCGCGGCCGAGCATTTGCGTCGAGTTGGTCAGAACGAAGGAAGGTAGTTCGACTTCTTCGTCGTGTCAATGATTACGCGCGGTACCGTGCTATTCACGTGATCTAAACGTTGTGATTCAGGTCAAGTCGGGTGGATTCCTGGCGAAAGCGGGGCGCATAGTCGCCACGCCCTGATCCCGGGGTTTGTGTCGATGTTCCCCCGCATCGCACGCCCCACGACGCTTGGAGCTATTTATGGGTGCGCGTCTACTGACGCGAGCCACGTTCGCGATCATGCTCTCCACGCTGACGGCTGGCGTTGTACTGGCCACGCCAGCAGCGTCCGGGCAGCCGCCCGAAACGCTTGATCAGCAGATCGCTGTGGCCGACGCCGACCTCAAGGAAGCACAAACCGCACTGGCCAAGAAGTTCGAGGCGTTCAGCGCCGCCGAACAACGGCATCAGCGTGCGGAAGCCGAGGCCAAAGTGGCCGCGGCAACGGCAACCCGCGCTCGCGCGGAAGCCGAAGCGGCCGCGAGCAAAGAACGTGCCACGCGGCAGAAATTCGACGAGTTCGCGTCCGCGAGCTACGACCGGAGCACCAGTTTCAGCTCGGTGAGCGTGGCCGCCTATCTCGGCTCGGACAGTCCGTCCAATCTGCTGGAGCGCGCGGGCATGTTGGACGTGATGGCCGGCGAGTACAACGACACCATGGTCGCGGCGCGGCATGCCGTGGACAAGAAGACCAGGGCCGAGCGCACCGCTCGGTCGTCGCTGGACAAGGTGGAGCGCAACCGGCACTCCGCGGCCAAGGCCAAGGACGACAGCCGGCGCGCCTACCGGCGGGCCTGCGACGAGCAGGGTGCCGCCCAGGCCGAGACGAAGAAGCTGGCGCACCGCCGGGCGGCCCTGGCCGCCCAGCGTGCCGAGGAGTCCGCGCCGAGCGAGTCGACCGCCGGGGAAGGCGAGTCGACCGCCGCGCCGAACCCGCCCGCGGCCGAGGCCGACAGCGGGACCAGTGGGTCCAGTGGGGCCAGCCCCGCGCCCGCCAGCCCCGCGCCGGAGGCCAGCCAAGCGCCGGTGTCCTCCGCCGGCGTGGTCAAGCCCACCGAGGGCACGCTGACCTCCACCTATGGTGCCCGTTGGGGCTCGGTGCACTACGGCATCGACATCGCCAACAGCATCGGCACGCCGATCCGGTCCGCGATGGCGGGCGAGGTGATCGACTCCGGCCCGGCGAGCGGGTTCGGGCTGTGGGTGCGGGTGCAGCACGACAACGGGCTGATCACCGTCTACGGCCACATCAACGAGTCGTTGGTGAGCGTCGGGCAGCGTGTCGCCGCTGGTGAGCAGATCGCGACGCTCGGCAACCGGGGCGAGTCCACCGGTCCGCACCTGCACTTCGAGGTGCACCAGGACGGCAACAAGATCGATCCGTTGCCCTGGCTGCGCGCCAACGGCGTCAACATCTAGCAGCCGAGGAAAATCGACGGTGGCGCGTCCCGGTCAAACTCCGGGGCGTGCCACCGCCTTTTCACAACTCACATCACGTGGCTGAACGAATTCCAGCCGCGGCCGATCTGTTTGGCGGTGTCGGTGGAGATGCCCCGGTTCTTGCTGGGGTAGAACCAGAGTTCGCCGGCGGAGTTGACGCCGATGATGTCGGCGTAGCCGTCGCCGCTGAAGTCCGAGGCGAAGACCTGACTGAACGAACCCCAGCCCTGGCCTATTTTCTTGGCGGTGTCGGTGGAGAGGTTCAGGCCGTTGTTCGGGTAGTACCAGAGTTCGCCGGCGGCGTTGACACCGATGACGTCGGCGTAGCCGTCGCCGCTGAAATCGGCGGACATGACGTGCTGGAACGAGCCCCAGCCGCGGCCGATCTGCTTGGCGGTGTCGGTGGAGATTCCCCGGTTTTCGCTGGGGTAGAACCAGAGTTCGCCGGCGGCGTTCACGCCGAGCACGTCCGCCCGCGCGTCACCGTTGAAGTCGGCGGACATGACGTGGCTGAACGTGTCCCAGCCCTGGCCGATTTTCTTGGCGGTGTCGGAGGAGAGACTCAGGCCGTTGTTGGGGTAGTACCAGAGATCGCCGGCGGCGTTGACGCCGAGCACGTCGGCGTGTCCGTCGCCGCTGAAGTCGGCGGACATGACGTGTTTGAACGAACCCCAACCGTGGCCGAGTTGTTTGGCGGTGCCGGTGGAGAGGTTCAGGCCGTTGTTCGGGTAGTACCAGAGTTCCCCGGCGGCGTTCACGCCGAGCACGTCGGAATGCCCGTCACCGCTGAAATCCGACACCCGCTCGAGGTCCGGCGCTTCCGTGCAGTTGGCGCTGGCGACGTCGCGCCAGGTGCGCGACGATCCGGTGTAGGTCGTGCCGTCGAACTTCGCGGCGACCCGCTCCGCCCCGGCGTACCCCCAGGTGGCGCTGCCGTTGCCGTCGCTGTCGAAGCCCTGCTCGTAGTGCAGGTGTGGATGGCCGTTGGACGTGGGACCGGTCTTGCCGACCTTGCCGATCCGCTGCCCCCGCGTGACTTTGGCGCCCACCGAGACCGCGCGCGACTGCAGGTGCAGATAGGTGGTGAAGTGCCCGCCACCGTGGTTGATCTGGATCATGTTGCCGGCGTTGTCGTGGTAGAAGGACTGGTTCACCGTGCCGGCCGCCGGCGCCACCAGCGCCGCGCCCTCGGTGCCGACCTGGTTGGGCTCGCGCACCATGTCCAGCGCGGGACTGTGCGCCCAGGTGTCCAGCCGCCATTCCTGACCACATTCGAACGGCAGCTGGAACGCCGGCGCGGCCTGCGCCGACGGTGCGAGAAGGACGGTCGCCACTCCGGTCGCGGTGACCAGGCCGGCCGTGGCGAGCGCACGAAGTCGTGCGGATCTACCTCGGAACATTGACGTCTCCTAGCTTTCTGATGTGCGACAGGGCCATCTCAGAAGGGACACGTCACGGTAGGAAGACGGTCACGCCCGCCGCAGTCGGGCGAACGCCTGACAACAGCACGCGGGCAGTTGATCACTTACGGTGAGTCAGAACTCCTCGCCGACCACAACGGCCGTCGACGGCACGCTGTGCCGGTCGCGTTCGCGGCGCCCGCCGAGGGCGAGCGTGCCGGCGGCGAGCACGCACAGCACGGCGCCGACGGCGAACGGGGCGTGCGGCGAGCCGAGCCAGTCGGCGACGTGGCCGACCAGCGCGGCCGCCAGCGCCCCGCCCATCCAGCGGAGGAAGTTGTAGCCGGCGCTGGCGGTCGGCCTCGGCGCGTCGCTGATGCTCATCGCGGTGCCGGTGAACAGCGTGTTCAGCAGGCCGGAGCCGACGCCGCTGAGCATCACCGCGATCACCAGCACCGGTTTGGCGTCGATCACCATGACCGCGAGCAGCGCCGCGAAGCCGAGCACCGCGACCACGGTCGCGCGGCGCTCCCCGAGCCGGGCGGCCAGCCGGGGCGCCAGGAACACCCCGGAGACCGCGACCGCGATCCCCCAGCCGAAGAACACCAGCCCGACCCCGGCGGCGCTGAACAACAGCACGAACGGCGCCCAGGCCAGCACGGTGAAGAACGCCGCGGTGTAGAGCGCGGAGCCGATCGAGGTCAGCAACAGCCCCCGGTGCCGCAGCGCCCGCAACGGGTCGAGCAGCCGGACCTGGGGCCGGGGCAGCGTCGCGTCGGCCGGCAGCTTGACCGAGCACAGGATCAGCGCGAGACCCATCAGCACCGCGGTGCCGGCGAACGGGCCGCGCCAGGAGATCTCGCCGAGGACCGCGCCCAGCAGCGGGCCGGTGGCGATGCCGATGCCCAGGGCGGCCTCGTAGAGCAGGATCGCGCTCTGCTGCCCGCCGGCGGCGGCCCCGACGATCACCGACAGCGCGGTCGCGATGAACAGCGCGTTGCCCATGCCCCACACCGCGCGCAGCGCGACCAGCTCGGCGATCGAGTTCGCCAGCGCGCAGGCCAGGGTGGCCGCCACGATCAGCACCAGCCCGCCGAGCAGCGTCCGTTTCGCGCCGAATCTGGCGGTGAACGCGCCGGTCAGCAGCATCGCGAACACCTGGACGCCGAGGTAGGAGGTGAACAGCAGGGTCACCTCGGTCGGCGAGGCGGACAGCGACTCGGCGATGGACAGCAGGATCGGGTCGACCAACCCGATGCCCATGAACGCGATGACCGCCGCGAACGCGGTGACCCACACCGTGCGTGGCTGGTGCCGAATGGATACCACTTAGCCATGCTAACAAAAATCCTTAGCCAAGCTAAGGGTCTGGTCGGCTGCGACCGCAGTGAAGGGTCCCTTCGCTGCGTCCACCGCAGCGAAGGGACCCTTCACTGCACTTCAGGGGGTGGTGCCGGGGGTGGGGACGGTAACGGGGGGCGACATGGCGGTGTAGCTGGTGGTCGTGTCGGCGGGGATGCCGTCGCGGCCGTCGAGGTCGATCCGGCGTTCGCCGAGGTACTGGCCGGTGACCGGGTCGACGATCACGTCGGTGCGCTCGCCGTCCACGGTGATGCCGTAGGCGGTGCCCTCGCGGCCGTCCAGGTTGGCGACCTGTTCGGTCACCTCCAGACCGGGCACCTTGGCCAGCGCCCGGTACAGCGCGGCCCGCAGGTCGGCCGGCACCAGGCCGGTCCGCAGCGCGTCGGTCACGTAGACCAGCACCTCCAGGTCGGGGTCCGCGCCCCGGCCCTCGGTGTCGCGGCGCAGCCGGTCGTAGAGCGCGTCGGGGTCGCGGGGGAGCGCGGCCAGGAAATCGGTGCTCGGCTGCTGCCACCAGCCGTCGGCGAAGTCACCGCACGGGACGCGGTGCTCGAAGGTCTTCCGCTGGGGCGTCTCGATGCCCAGCTCCCCGGCCTTCTCCTCGTCGCCGACCAGCCAGATGAAGTTCTCGCCGCTCGTGCCGCGCAGCAGGCACTGTTCGGTGGGGTCGGCGGGGATCCAGAGCTGCCGCCGTTCCTCGACCAGGAAGGTCACCTCCAGGTCCTCGGCCATGCCGCCGTCGCCGATCGTCATGTTGCCGGCCTGGTGCCAGCCGTGCGTGGTCAGATAGCGGTACTGGCCGGGGCGCAGCGGCTCGTCGTCGGCGGGCAGCTTGTCGGCCGCGGCGGTGAGCCCGGCCTCGGCCGTCGGCGTGGCCGGGTCGGACCCGGTGCGCGCGACGAGCACGCCCGCGGCCAGTGCCGTCACGGTGGCGGCCGAGGCGATCAGGGGCAGCAGCCGGCGGGGCGGGCTGCGTAGCGCTCGCGCCTTCCCTTGTGGGGCAAGGGGGAGCGGGTCGTCGGCCGTGGTGACCAGCGGTGTCGGCTGGTCGACGACCAGCAGCAGGTGCGTGCGGCCGACGGCGAAGGCCCGGTCGGACATCTCCGGCACATCGGCGTGCAGGCCGGCGAGCAACTCGTCGATGGGGTCGTGATCGGTGGTCATTTTCACTCTCCGTGGTCGAGCCGGGCGCGCAGCTTGGTCCGCGCGCGGTGCAGTCGGGTACGGACGGTCCGCACGTCCAGGTCCAGCGCGGTGGCGATCTCCACCGGCCGCAACGACGCCCAGGCCACCAGCAACAGCACGTCCCGTTCCTCGGCCCGCAGCGCCGCCAGCCCGGCCGCCAGCGAGCGGGCAGCGCGGCCGGCGTCGACCCTGGCCGCGCTCGCGGCGTCCTCCTGCTCGACGGCCACCGCGCGGCCGGCCTCCGCGCTCATCGCCAGCAGCGTCTTGGCCTCGACGCGGGCGTGCCGGCGCAGCAGGTTGGTCGCGATGCCGAACAGCCAGGCGCGGGCAACGCCGCGGGTGGGGTCGTAGCGGGCGCGCTGCTCCCAGGCCACCAGGAACGTCTCGGCCACCAGATCGTCCGCGGTGGCCGTGTCCAGGCGTCTGGCCAGGTATCGGTGCAGGTCACGGGCGTGCGCGTCGTACAGGCGGGTCAGCGCCGCGCCGCCGGCGCGACCGGAGAGGTCGGGCCGGTCGGAGTCCACGTTCGCCATCGTCACACCACTACTTGTCGGCAACGGGGGTGACCGTTCCCAGCCCGTTCGGGTGACAACCGGACAGTCCGGGCTTTCGCCCGGCCAGGCTGAGGTATGCCATCAGTGCTTCTACCGTCCGAGAACGGGGAAGGCGCCATGGACGACACGGATCCGACGGCGGGCCAGCCCACCGACGCAGAGCTGCTCGCGGCGGTGCGCGCGGGCGATCTCGGCGCGTACGGCGAGCTGTTCCGGCGGCATGCCGCGGCCGTGTTCCTGGCGGCCAGGCAGTGGACCTCCCAGTCGAGCGAACAGCAGGACCTGGTCGCCGACGCCTTCGCGCGCACGCTGAACGCGATCGGCAACGGTGCCGGTCCCCGGGAGAGCCCGCTGGCCTACCTGCTGACCACCGTGCGCCGGCTGGGCATCGTTTACGTGCGCCACCGCAACCGGGTCGCCCTCTACGGGACCGAGCCGCGCATCGGCGGCGAGGTGACCGCGGCGGTCGACGACGCCGCGCTGCGCCGCTGGCATCTGGAGCTGGTGCGCGCGGCGTTCCAGGCGCTGCCGCCGCGCTGGCAGGCGGTGCTCTGGCACACCGAGGTGGAGCGCCGGTCGCCCGCCGAACTGGCCGCCCGGCTGGACATGTCGCCCAACGGCGTGGCCGCGCTGGCGATGCGGGCGCGTGAGGGCCTGCGCCAGGCCTACCTCCAGGCCCAGGTCCCCAGCGCCACGGCGACCAGCTGCGTCACGGTGCGCCAGCAGCTCGGCACCTGGACCAGGCGCGGCGGTTCGCGCAGGCGGTGCGGGCTGATCGACGCGCATCTCGCGGTCTGCCAGGAATGCCGGGAGACCGCCGAGGTGCTGGCCGAGTCCAACGACGAGTTGCGTACCGGCAAGCGAGCCTCGTAGTTGCCTTGTGGTGAGCGGTGGGTCACTATATGACTACTTCTGGGAGCGCTCCCAGATCGAGTTCTCAGCCTGCCGCAGTCAACGAGGAGTTGCGATGAGGCGTCTCATTCAGGCCGTGCTGACGATCGGTCTACTGGTCGGGGGGTTGACCGTGACGGCCGCGCCGCCGGCGCAGGCGGCCGTGATCTGTGACAAGTACGGCACCCAGTCCATCCAAAATGGACGGTACAGCGTGCAGAACAACGTGTGGGGCGCGAGCACCACGCAGTGCATCGACACCACCAACAATGGCTTCACCGTGACCCAGGCCAACCACAACAACGCGACCAACGGCGCGCCCGCGGCCTATCCGTCGGTCGTCTTCGGTTGCCACTACGGCAACTGCACCAGCGGCAGCGGGCTGCCGGTGCAGGCGAACACCGGCACGTTCACCGGTATGCGGACCGGCGTGTCCATGAGCTATCCGGGTTCTGGCACCTGGAACGCGTCCTACGACCTGTGGTTCGACCCGACCCCGCGCACCGACGGGCAGAACACCGGGGCGGAGATCATGGTGTGGCTCAACCGCCAGGGATCGATCCAACCGATCGGCTCCCGGGTCGGCACGGTCAACCTCGCGGGCGCCAGCTGGGAGGTCTGGTTCGGCAACATCGGCTGGAACGTCATCTCCTATGTGCGCACCTCCGCCTCGAACTCGGTCGACTTCTCGGTCAACGAGTTCTACAGCGACGCGGTCAACCGAGGCCATGCCCAGCGCTCCTGGTACCTGACCAGCATCCAGGCCGGCTTCGAGCCGTGGGTCGGTGGCGCCGGCCTCGCGGTGAACTCGTTCTCGGTGTCCACCGGCAGCGGCAACCCCGACCCCAACCCGCCAGGTGGTTGCCGGGTCAGCTACGCGCCGACATCATGGCAGAACGGGTTCACCGCCAACGTCACCGTCGCCAACACCAGCTCGACCGCGATCAACGGCTGGACGCTGAACTGGTCGTTCACCGGCGGCCAGCAGATCACCAGTGCATGGAACGCCGACATCGGCCAGAGCGGCTCGGCGGTCACCGCACGCAACATCGGACACAACGGCACCATCCCGCCGGGCGGCAGCCAGAGCTTCGGCTTCCAGGGCACCCACTCGGGCGCCAACAACTCGCCGACGACCTTCTCGCTGAACGGAACCGCCTGCGCCACCGGATAACTCGGAAGGAGACGACCGTGAAGCGGACCCCTGCGACCCTTCTGGTCACCACTCTGCTCGCCGCCATGACCACCACGCTCACCTCGGCCACCTTCACCGCGGCCGCCGAGCCGCCAGGCGCGCTGGCCGTGCCGCCGACCCCGCAGGTCGCCGACACGCTGACCACGGGCCTGGCCTCGCCGTGGGGGCTGGCGTTCCTGCCGGACGGTTCGGCGCTGGTGTCCGAACGGAACTCCGCGCAGCTCAAGCGGATCGCGAACGGCTCGACCACCACGGTCGGCACCGTGCCGGGCGTGGTGGCCGGCGGTGAGGGCGGGCTGCACGGCCTCGCGGTGTCGCCGAGCTTCGACACCGACCGCTACGTCTACGCCTACTTCACCGCCGCGAGCGACAACCGCGTCGTGCGGATGACGGTCAACGGTGGTCTCGGTCAGCCGGAGGTGGTCGTCTCCGGGATCCCGAAGGCGACCATCCACAACGGCGGCCGGTTGGCGTTCGGACCGGACGGCCTGCTCTACATCGCCACCGGCGACGCCGGCCAGTCGGCGAACTCGCAGAACCCGTCCTCGCTCGGCGGCAAGATCCTGCGGGTCACGCCGACCGGCGAGGCGGCGCCGGGCAACCCGACCGCGGGCAACCGGATGTGGAGTCTTGGCCACCGCAACGTGCAGGGCCTCGCCTTCGACGGTGGCGGCCGGTTGTGGGCCAGTGAGTTCGGGCAGAACACCTGGGACGAGCTCAACCTGATCCGGGCGGGCGGCAACTACGGCTGGCCGACCGTCGAGGGTGATGGTGACAACCCCGGGTTCGTCGACCCGATCGCGCAGTGGCCGACCTCCGAGGCCTCACCGTCGGGGATCGCCTTCACCCGTGACACGGTGTGGCTGGCCACGTTGCGTGGGCAGCGGTTGTGGGCCGTGCCGGTGCTCAACGGGGCGCCCGACGGCAGCCCGGTGAACTTCTTCAACGGCACCTACGGGCGACTGCGGAACGTGGCCACCGCGCCGGACGGGTCGCTGTGGCTGATGACCAACAACACCGACGGCCGGGGAACGCCGCGCCCCGGCGACGACCGGATCCTGCGCCTGACGTTCGCTGCGACGCGCTGAACGAGGCGACGTTCAACGCCCTGAACGGGGCATTCAGGGCAGTTGACCCCGGTGCGGGCCGGCCCGGATCAGTACCTGACGGGCCGCCCGCACCGGCTGGCGTCGTTTGCAACGAGCGGTGTAATTTTTGCTACGTTGGTAGTAGCGAAAGGAGCACCTCATGATCAGGATCGCGGTCATCGTCGGCAGCACTCGGCCACGGCGCCGGACGGAGGTCGCCGCCGACTGGGTGGTGCAGATCGCCCGGCGGCACCCGGAGGTGGTGGCGGGCAAGGTCGAGATCGCGCTGGTCGACCTGGTCGACTACGGCCTGCCGCTGCTCGACGAGCCCGTCTCGGCGGCGTGGGGCGACTACCGCAAGGAGCACACCAGGAGGTGGGCGGAGACGGTCGACTCCTTCGACGGGTTCGTGTTCGTCACCCCGGAGTACAACCACTCCATCCCGGCCGCGCTGAAGAACGCGATCGACTTCCTGTTCGCGGAATGGCAGAACAAGGCCGCCGGCTTCGTCAGCCACGGCACGGGCGGCGGGCTGCGCGCCGTCGAGCACCTGCGGCTGGTGCTGGCCGAGGTCAAGGTCGCCGGGGTGCGCGCGCAGGTCGGGCTGGAGAAGTTCACCGACTTCACGATCAGCGAGCCGGGCGACCCCGGGGTGCTCACGCCCGGCCAGCAGCAGGAGCCGACGCTGGTCAGGATGCTGGACGAGCTGTTCGCCTGGTCGCGGGCACTCGCGCCGCTGCGCGCCCCCGCCGTGCCGGCCTGATGGCCGACAAGCGCGGCGCCATCCTCACCGGCGCGCTGACCGTGTTCGCCCGCGACGGCTACACCCGCGCGAGCATCGACGTGATCGCCGCCGAGGCCGGGGTGTCCAACCGCACGATCTACAACCACTTCCAGGACAAGGCCGACCTGTTCCACGCGGTCATCGCGCACAGCGCCGAGTCGGCGGCCGACGCCCGGATCGCGGTCATCGACCGGCACTTCTTCAAGGTCACCGACGTGCTGGCCGACCTGGTCGCGTTCGGCAGGGCGTACGCCGACCTGGCCGGCACGCAGGCGGCGCACTTCGCGATCGTGCGCCAGATCGACGCGGAGGCCGAGCACATCCCCCGCGACGCGGTACTGGCCTGGCAGGAGGCCGGCCCGGGGCGAGTCCTGCGGGAACTCGCCGCGCGCCTGGCGGAGCTGGCCGGCCGCGGCCTGCTCCGGATCGCGGACCCCGACCTCGCGGCCCGCCACCTCCTCCAACTGATCGCGACCCCCGGCCCGGCCCACCCGGCACTCGCCCCGACCACCGAACACACCACCGAACTGGTAACCGCCGGCGTGCGCGCGTTCCTCTATGGCTATGCCGGCCCCGCACCCACGCGGCTGGCGAATTCAGGTGGTGGAAGCATCTGAGGTGAGGAGTTCGGTGAGGATCTCGCTGGGTTTCTTCCAGTGGTGGATCTTACGGGGTCGGTCGTTTGATCTCTGCGGCGACGGCGGCGAGGTAGTGCGGGTCGCTGGTGATGGTGGTGCCTTTGGGGAAGTGGTAGCTGCCCATGGACGAAATCTGGACAGCCGACACCCCAACGGCTACGTCTCCGTTCACGCCGAAGCGACACCCCACGGGTAAGCTCCCGGGCACGAATCCCATCACCTGAGGCCTGGGGGTCCGGATGTTCGACGGGTTCAAAGATTTCATTGACCTGCTGCAGGACCTGGTGAACAGGCCACGCAGCGGAGAGACCCCGCCGAACCGGCGACGGCGACGCGCGGAGCGTCGCTGGGGCCTGCCCCTGCTGTGCGTGGTGCGCGGCGAGAACGAACAGGGCGCGCTGGCCGAGATTCGGGAATACCTCAGAGATGCTCAACCGAGGCCTATTCCGCATGCCATCTACGAGTTTCCGGCCGATCGGGAAACGGAATCCGCGGCCGCACCGGAAATGTCGAGCAAACCTGTGGAATGGGCGGATCTCGATCGGGTTTCCGCGGCGTTGTTCGAAGTGGCCAAGCAGTTGTCGACCGGCGGTCACGGAAAATACGGTCCGGTCAGGTTCCGCCGCTTCGAGCTGGTCCACTGGCTGATGAAACTGCGGCTCGACAACGAACGGGTCGATTCGGCCGACGAGTTGGCGACGCACATCCAGCACTTCGAGCGGAGCCGGCGGCGGAGAACATCGCCGCAGGAGGGCGTCGGTCAGGTACTGACCGAAACCGCTCCGTGGTGGGTGCGGATCGGGCTGCTCGTCGTTCCGCCGTTATGGTTCGGCCTGCGGTTGCGGGTCGGGGCCAAATACCGCTGGTTTCTTCGGCAGTCATTTCTCGCGCCGCACGATCCTGGGACTTTTCTCGGCTTCGCGGTTCGGCTGACCGGTCGGCTGGATGACAAACAGGGGCGCCGAGAGACGGGCGAGTCCATTGAGGAGCTGCTCGGCCTGCTCGTGAACTCCTTCCTCGAGGACGTCCGGCGTGCCTACCGGCGACGGCTGCGGCCGCGTGGTGCGCGCCGCACCGGTTACCCGGTGATCCTGCTCGACCGGATCACCCGCCGCAATGGTGGCTACCGGCTCCTCGAGACGGTCAACCGGGTCCGCAACGAGACCGGACTGTTCGACCCGCTGCTGTTCGTCAGCGCGAGTAGAAGGGTGCCGCCGGACGCCTTCCCCGACGGCGCCGCACCACGTGCGGTCTGGAACATGAGCCATGCCCGCGCCGCGTACGGCCAGTGGCGCGACGAGTTCTGGCGAGCCAGCCGAGCACGCGAGACCGCGGCCTGGTACCTGCCGATCCGCTGCCTGCAGGGGGACGACGGGCCGGCAGTGCACCCACCCACCGACACCCTCGAGGTTCGTCCGCCGCCGCTCTGGTCGCGCACGGGCGTGCTGCCGACAGCGATCGCCTTGGTCGTCGCACTGGCCGCCGGGAGCTGGTTATGGGTGGACAACAGGCTGGACAAGGCTGATGAAGCGCGGGAGACGGCGTATCGTGCCCAACATTGCGGCCTCGCCATGACCGATCCCCGCGCCGACTACGTCAGCACGATCGGGGACGAGTGCATCGGGGCGAGTGCTGATCCGATCTTCCCCAGGTCCGAGGAACTGCGGAAAGTCCAGCAGGTGATCGCCGGCCAGAACGGCGAGGCCGAAAGACTGCGCCGGGGCGGCTCGAAGCGTCAGTTCGTCAGTGTCGCCTATGTGTCCGAGATCAGTACCTCCGCAACGATCGTCTCGTCGGAAATCGAACGCCAGCAGGGAATCGCCGCCCAGCAGCGTCGCCTGCTCGATAATTCAAGCGGCCCGTTGGTGCGGATCGTGTTCGTCAACGCGGGCGAGAAGATGCTGCATGGGACAACCGCCGTGAGCATGCTGAAGAAGATGATGTCGAAGGATCGGACCATCGTCGCCGCCGTCGGTCTGGCGGTCAGCAGCGAGGCGACCAGGCAGACGATCGGGGCACTGGGCAGATTGGGTGTTCCCACGGTCGCCGCGTCGCTCACCGCGGACGGCATCGAGGACTCCTCGCCGATGTACCACCAGGTCACCCCGCAGAACAGGCGCGAGGCGCAGGTTGCGGCGAAGTACGCGAATAAAATGCTCGGCGTGACCGGTACGGTGTTTGTCGTGAGTTCCGGTATTGAGACGGACCTCTACGACTCCACACTGGCCAGCGCCGCAGTGGAGGAGTTTCGCCTCGAAAAGTTCACGGTCGAGAGACGGAACTATGCAGCGGATGGTGGCCCGCGCGCGGTCGGCAAAAAGCTGTGCGAGCTCGCAGGAACCGACGGCCTGATCTTCTTCACCGGGCGACCGGCGGACTTCTCACAGCTGCTGGGTGGCATCAACACTGGGTGCGGTTCCTTGCCCCCGAAGATCATGGGCGGCGACGATGTCTCCCGCTATGTCGCCGACAAATCTTCGCTGGAGGAGTACCCCCAGCTCTCCTTCGACTACCTGGCACTGGCGCCCGGCGGTAAGGAATGTGTCTCCAACACCGACCTCAAGATGAGGTTGGAGGACCTCTTCCCGAAATCGTGCAAGTCCAACTACCTCACCGATGACGCGCCGATCGCCTACGACGCACTCTACGTGATCACCGAAGCGGTGCGCGAGCTGCACGGCACCGCGATCAACATCGGCTCGGTGTGGCATAAGCTGACCGGGCTCACCGGTGACTCCACAGTCGACGGCGCCAGCGGTAAGATCGACTTCGGCCCGGACGGCTCGCAGATCCCGGTGGACAAGTTCGTGGCCGTCATGCGGGAGAAATCCGGCAAGAACCCCGTATCCATGGCCACCTGCGGCACGGCCGGCGACCTGAAACAGGAGCACTGGTGCCCTTAGGAGCCCGAGCACGCACAGTGACCCAACCGTAGTCGCCGCCCACCGCACGGCATTGGCACACGAAACGCAACCCAGCCACCGACAAGCACAGAACCGGCGGGCATCAACTCACCGTAACGGACATTGTTGATTCCGGGGAGTCGGTCATTCTCCGTGAAACCAATGCCGGAGGTGGCAGAGGGAGTCTTCGTGTGCGGCGCCGGTACTGGGATCGGGGCTCACTAACCTGGTCGGGTGACTCCCGAGCTGGTCCTGCTACCCCGGGTCGCCTTCCGTGACCAGGAGATCACCCGTCCTCGGCTGCGCGATCTGCTCGCGCTGCTGGCCGGTGAGCTTCGCGCCGGACTGGCCACCAGCCGGCTCGTGGACCAGCTGTGGGCCGACCGCCGGCCGGAGAACCCGACCAGGGCGCTGCGGGTGTTGGTGTCCCAGGCCAGGTCCGCGCTCGGCGCCGACCTCATCGTGCGCACCGGGAGCGGCTACCGCCTCGCCCTGCGCGGCGACCAGGTCGACACCGAGGCACTGCTGCTGGCCGCGGCCGCCGGCGCCCGGCACGCCCGCGCGGGCGACCACCTGGCGGCGCTGGACCACGCGCTGGCCGGGCTCGCGCTGTGGGACGGGCCGGCCGAGGAGAACCCCGGCGACCCCCTCGGCGACCTGCGCGCGGCCAGAGCGCCCGCTCACCGGTCCC